>CAYREK010000018.1:1862-27970 GCA_964423305.1 uncultured Halobacteriales archaeon
GCGTGGACCTCGGCGACGCGGAAGCCGGCCTCGCGGGCTCGTTCGGCGGCCCGGCGGAAGGCGTCGACGATCGCCGCGATCTCGTCGGTCGAGAGCCGCCGGGTCGGCACCGGGTCGTCGTGGGGCCAGGGCTCACCGCTCGGCGCGACGACCGGCCACCCGCCCTCGGCCGGGGCGAGCGGGCCGCCGCCCGCCCGTGGCGACGCGGTCGAGGCCTTCCGGCCGGCGTGGGCGAGCTGGACTCCCGGGACAGCCCCCTGATCGTCGACAAACGAGGCCGTCCGGGCGAGGGCCTCTGCCTGCTCGTCGGTCCAGAGCCCCAGGTCGGCCGGGGAGATCCGCCCGCGGGCCTCGACGGCCGTCGCCTCGGCCATCACCAGGCCGGCGCCGCCGACCGCCCGGGAGCCGAGGTGAACGTGGTGCCACTCGGTCGCGAGCCCCGCCTCGGCGGAGTACTGACACATCGGCGAGACCATCAGCCGGTTGGGAATCTTCGTCTCGCGCAGTGCGAGCGGCGTGAACAGGTCCGTCGTCACGCCCTGGCGTGAGCGGGCGAGAGGATTACGGCTGTCGGTTTCGCGGGTTCAACTGCGGCCGAGACGACCGCCGATCGGTCAGTACAGCTCATCGAGGTCGTCGAGTTCTGGCCCCTCGTGACCGTGCTCCTCGGTCGGGAACTGGCCGGACTCGACGGCCTCGGCGTACTCGGCAATCGCCGACTCGATCTCGCCGCGGGCGTCCCCGAACGCCTCCGCGAACGGCGGCGGCCGCTCCGAGAGGCCGAGCACGTCGGTGATCACGAGCACCTGGCCGTCACAGGCCGGACCGGCGCCGATGCCGATCGTTGGGATCGACAGCGCGTCTGTGATCTCGGCGGCCAGGTTCGAGGGGATGTGCTCGAGCACGCAGGCAAAGGCGCCGGCGCGCTCGTGCTCGCGAGCCAGCCGAGCGATCTTGCGGGCCTCCTCGGGTTCGGTGCCCTGGCGCGCGTAGCCGGCCTGGTTGACACTCTGTGGGGTCAGGCCGACGTGAGCCATCACCGGGATCCCGAGGGCGGTCAGCCGGTCGGTCAGCTCGACGGTGTGTTCATTCGACTCGATTTTGACCGCCTCGGCGCCGGCTTCCTTGAGCATCCGGCCGGCGTTGGCGATGCTGTCGGCCTCCTCGACGCCCACCGACAGAAAGGGCATGTCCGCCACCACGAGCGGCTCGTCGGCCCCGCGGGCGACCGCCGCGGTCCGGGAGGCGACCTCGTCGACGGTGACCGGCAGCGTCGAGTCGTAGCCCAAGACGGCGTTTCCCATGCTGTCCCCGACCAGGATCACGTCGACGCCGGCCCGCGCGACCAGCTCAGCGGTGACGGCGTCGTAGGCGGTCAGCATCGTGATCGGTTCGTCGGCGTCTCGAAGGTCCCGCACGGTGGTCATACGCCGGGCTAGACAGGGCGGGTGATAACCGTTCGGTCACCGCCGGACGATCAGCACCGACGCGAGCACGAGCAGCCACGCGCCCAGCGTCGGCGGCTGGACGACCGTGAGTCCGGCCCGCAGGGCCGCAAGCCCCGCCTCGAGAGGCGCCGCGTCGACCCCGTCGGTCCAGGCGCGCACCGACTCGTAGCCCAGACGGACCGACGATACTGCGGTTCCGAAGAGCAGTACCGTCCGGGCGCGCCCACCGGGGAGCGTGTAGAGCAACACCGCGAGCGGGTAGAGGAAAACGAGCGCGTACCGGGGCTGAAGCGGCAGCGCGAGCAGCGTCACGGCGAGGGTCGCGAGCGCCCCGGCCTGCCGGTCAACGTCGTCTCCGAGATCGACGCCGGCGTACACCGCCGCGAGCGCCGGCGCGAGGACCGCGACCGCGACCAGGGCGGTCGCCGGGGAGCCGAGCCCGAGCAGGGCGGCGACCTGCCGCTGTGCACCCCCGACGCTGTCGGTCGGCTCGGGGCGGCCGTCGAACGTGCGATCCTCGAGACGTCCGAGCAACACCTCCTCGGCGTACGCCGCGGTCTGCTCGACGCCGAGGACGAGGCCGGCGAGCAGCCCGGCCGCGCCGACCACGAGCGCGACGCCGACGGCCCGCCGGGCCCGAGCACGGAGCAGCCAGAGGCCAACGGCGGCCGGAAAGACCTTGATCAGCGCCGCCCCGGCGAAGGCGGCTCCAGCCAGGTGCTCGCGGCGCCGGTCGAGCGCGGCCAGGCCCGCCGCGACGGCGAACGCGACCCAGGCGGTCGTCTGGCCGTTGATCAGGTGGCCGCTCCCGTGCGTCGAGAGAAGGACCGTCCCGACGAGCAGCCCGAAGTCGACCCGCGTCACCCCGACGCTCCGGCGCGCGAGCGCACGAGAGATCACGAGCGCCGTCCCGAGGCCGGCGAGGACGTTCAGCCCCGTCTGGATCGCGAGCGCCCCTGTCTGGCCGAGCAGACCGTGGGGGAGGAAGGCGAGCGCGACGATCGGCGGGTACAGGTACTGGTACTCCGGGTGGGCCGCCGGCGCCGCCTCGTAGACGGGCTGGCCGTCGAGCAGCGCTCGCCCTGCGGCGGCGTAGACGTCCGAGGCGAGACCGACCTGCTCGGGGGCGCGCAGGAGGAGGTCGGTCGCGGTTCCGAGCCCGAGCGCCACGCCGACCGCGAGGACGAGGCGAGCGGTCAGACGGCGGTCGGTCACGGTCGGGGATCCCAGCAGAAGGCCGGTTCTCTCCCGGGTCAGTCGTCGCCGTTGGGGTCGACGATCACGACCTCGCCGTCGACGACGTCGACGTTTATGAGCGTCTTCGCCCCGAACTTCGTCTCCTCGAGTTCGTTGCCGCCGCCGACTTTCTTGATGACGACGACGGTGTCTGCGATCGTCGCGCCGATGCCGTCGAGGGCGGTCAGGAGCGCGGAGAGGGTCCCGCCGGTCGAGAGCACGTCATCGAGCACCAACAGTCGGTCACCGGCGTTGACGTCGTTTATGTACATCTCGCTCTCCGAGTAGCCGGTCACCTGCGAGATCGAAACCTCGCCCTCGAGGCCGTACTCGCGTTTGCGAACCACCACCAGCGGGATGTCGGTCATCAGCGAGACGGCAGTGGAGATGTGGATCCCCATCGCCTCGGGGGCGACGATCTTATCGACCCGGTCGAGATCGGCCTTGCGGATGATCCCGATCACGATCTCCCGGAGCAGCTCCGGGCGCAACATCGGCACGCCGTCGCTGATCGGATGCACGAAGTAGTGGTAATCCCCCTTCTGGATGATCGGGGCCTCGAGCAACGACTCCTGGAGCCGGTCCATGGTGTGGGTACCGCAACTGAGGACAAAAAACCTGCCGTCTGTCAACTACAGCGCCGCGGCGAGTCGTTCGGCCACCCGCCGGCCCAGGGCGGCTTTGGAGCCCTCGACCCAGGTCGACTCGGCGCCGTCGACGAGCACGGCGCGGGTCTCGGACTCGCCCATCACGGAGGCGTCGTTGCCGACGGCGAAGGCCAGTCCGGCCCGCTCTTGAAGGTCGCGGGTCCGGGCGATCAGGTCCGCGTCGTCGCCGCCGGTCTCGGCTTTGAACCCGACGACAGCGAGGTCGTGCTCCGCGGCGACCGCGTCGATCAGCTTCGGCGTCGGCTCGAGCTCCAGGCGGAGTCGCTCTCGCCCGGAGCGGAGCTTCTCGGGGGCAGTGTCGACGGTGTAATCGGCGATCGCCGCCGCCGAGACCACCGCGTCGGCCGCCGGGGCGTGGGCCTCGACGGCCGCTCGCATCTCTGCGGCGCTCTCGACTGCCTCGGTCTCGGCCCAGGGCAGGTCGGGCCCGTCCCGGACCACGACTACGTCCGCTCCGAGCACGTAGCAGGCCCGCGCGACGGCCTGTCCGGTCCGGCCCGAGGCGCGGTTCGACAGCGTGCGGATCGGGTCGATCGACTCGGTGGTGGCCCCGGCCGTGACGACGACGGTCCGACCGGCCAGGGAGTCCGGTGCACTCGCCCGGGCGAGCTCGGCGACGATCGCCGAGGCGCTCGCGATCTTCGCCTTTCCCTCCTCGATGCGGGGTGCGACGAACTGAACGCCCCACTCCTCGAGGCGGTCGAGCGCGTCGATCACGCCCGGGTGGTCGTACATCGGCTCGTGCATCGCCGGCGCGATCACCACCGGGAGCCCCGCGCCGAGCGCCGTGGTCGCGGCCGTGGTCACCGGCGTGTCGTCGACGGCGGCCGCGATCTTGCCGACGGTGTTTGCCGTCGCGGGGGCAATCAACAGCACGTCGGCCCACCCGTCCCGACCGCACAGCTCGACGTGCTCGACCGCGCCAGTGATCTCGGTGACGACCGGCCGCTCGGTCGCGAACTCGAGCGCCCACGGGTGGATGATCCCGGTCGCGTCCGGAGTCGTGAGCGCCCGGACCGACGCCCCCCGGCGGCGCAGCTCGTGGGCCAGCTCGACGGTCTTGACCGCCGCGATCGACCCGGTTACGCCCAGCGCGACGTTCGCGTCTGTCAGCGCCTCCATCTCAGCCCACCTTGGGGGCAGGGGTACGAAAGCCGTTCGACCCGATCAGCGGTCTTAACACTCGTCGCACCCAACGATCGGTAATGACTGGCGGCGACGGAGAGGGCGACCCCGACGCCGACGCCGAGTCCGGGGCGGGGACCGAGGGGGAAAACTCGACGGTCGACGGGGACGACGGGGGCGCTGACGCCGGCGAGAGCCCGCCCGCGAACGGGACGCGACCGGCGACGAACGGACACGCCGCAGATTCCGGGGTCGGTTCCGGCCTCGGGGTGCCGACCGACGACCGGCGGGCCCGGTCCGAGGCGGTCGAGATCGACGCGTACACGACCGAACGCCGGTCGATCAGCACAACGGTCCAGCTCCACTGGGGACTCCGGGTGGGGATCGCGAGTCTCATCTTGGGAGTCGTCGCCGCCGCTGGGGCCGGGGCGGCCGAGGTCGATCCCGTGGTCGCGCCGGCGATCACCGGCGGCGTGCTGGTCGTCGGGCTCGTCTGGGTGGTGTTGCGCTACCGCGCGTGGGTGTATCAGGTGCGGGCCGACGCCCTCTATCTGGAACGGGGAGTTACCACTCACGTCCGGACGCTCGTGCCGTACGTCCGGATCCAACACGTCGACACCAGCCGGAGCCCGCTCGAGCGAGCGCTCGGGCTGTCGACGCTCGTGGTCTACACCGCCGGCTCGCGGGGTGCAGACGTCTCGATACCGGGGCTCACGCCCGAACAGGCCCAGGATCTCCAACAGCGCGTGAAGGAACTCGCCATCGAGGCGGAGGGCGGCGACGCCGTGTAAGCTACGCCCGCCCTGGAGGGCGGGGCTTTCACCTATGATGGGTTTCCACACCACCCTTGGTCGACGGCGGACGCGGGTTGCACGCACAGCGTTCGGCTGTTTCCTCTGGCCTACTCTCACCGGGATTTATCCGTCGAGGCGTTGGCGTATGGAGGCGCACGTTCGGACGCGAAGCGTCCGACCGGCTGGCTCACACCAATTTAATTCTCGGTTGTCTCCCTCGGCTTCATCGCCACGGTGTGTGGCGAGAGCGGCGGAGCGTCATCCGACCCCGAGTTCAGGGCGTGCCTACGGACGCCCCTCCGAACGGTCCGTTTTGGCCCGTTCGGAGTGTACTATGGTAAACGCGCTCATGCTACCTAACAGTTACCCATCGGTGGGGAAACCACCCCTGCCGATTCCGGCGATTGAACAGCACCGTGTCGGCTTCCTCCCCGCGGTGAACGGCGGGGTTTCCGCCTCGGAGGAAAGATGAACCTCCACCCCCGATCGGTGCCCTACCGGGTCGCAGAGGACTCCCTGCGGCTGGCCGGGGTGTTCGGATTCGCCGTGATCGCGTCGGTCGGCGGGGGCTCGGGCGGGATCGATCTGCCCCAGGCGGCCGCGATCGTCGCCGTGGGGATCGTCGCCTCGGCGGTCTGGGAGACCGCGCAGGTACGGCGATACGCCTACGAGGTGACCCCGGACACCTTCGACATCCGGTCGGGGGTGTTCTCCCGGCGAGAGCGGGAGATTCCGTTCGAGCGGATCCAGAACGTCGACATCGCACAGAACGTGCTCCAGCGGGCCTTGGGAATCGCCGAGCTGCGTTTCGAGACCGCCGGCGGCGGCGCGACCGAGGCCCGGCTGCGCTACGTCGACCGGCGGGAAGCCGTACGGCTCCAGGAGCTGGTCAGCGATCGTAAGGGCGGAAGCACGGACCGGGACCCGGGGGCGACCGACGACATCCTGTTCGAGCTCGGCCGGCGGGAGCTCGGAGTGCTCGGGGTGACGTCGGCCAACTTCCGGCTGCTCGGCGTGATCGTGGTCGGGCTCTCGCTGGTCGCGCCGCCGGTCGCGCGGGCAGTGTCGCCGGGTGCGGACCTACTCCTGCTGGTGGGTCCGGGCGTGGCGCTCGCGGCGCTTGCGATCCTGTGGGTCGCAAGCGGGCTGCAGGCGGTGTTTCGGTACTACGGGTTCCGGCTGCTGCGCCACGAGGAGGAGCTCCGGTACCAGCGAGGTCTCTTCCAGAAGTACACGGGGACGATCCCGTTGTCGAAGGTCCAGACGCTGATGATCCGGGAGAACGTCCTCGCTCGGGCACTCGGATACGCGAGCTTGGCGATCGAGACCGCCGGCTACGCCCCCGGCCAGGACGGCAGCAGCGTCGAGTCCGCGGTCCCGATCGCCGAGCGCAATCGGGTGTTCGGGCTGGCCCGCACCGTCGAGGACATCGGCGACCCCGAGTTCACCCGACCACCCAAGCGCGCAAGGCGGCGGTATCTGGTTCGGTACTCGCTTCTCGTCGGGGGCCTCACAGCGGCGCTGGGGGCGATCCAGGTCGCGACCGGCGAGCTCCCGACGTGGTACTACGCCGCCGGGCTGATCGTGCTCGTGGCGCCGGCTGCCCACCTGAAGTGGACGCACCTGGGCTATCACGTCGGCGAGGACCACGTTATCACCCAGGCAGGCTTTTGGACCCGCCGGATCACGATTGTTCCGTACTACCGCGTCCAGACGGTCTCGAGCTCGCAGTCAATTTTCCAGCGCCGGCGGAACCTCGAGACGCTGGTCGTCGACACCGCGACCTCGGGCGGCTTCTGGGGTGGCGACGCCGTCGCGCTCGACATCGACGCAGGTACCGCCGAGGAGCTTAGGGAAAGCGTCCACGACCGGTTCCAGGCGGCCGCGGCCGGCCGGGCATTGCAACTGTAGTCGGGTTCGGACGGGCGGGTCCGTGCGGGATCAGAAACGCTGAAAAACATCCGGCCAGCGTCTGGATCGTCTCGGCGGGTGCTCATGGCGCCCGACCGCGCAGCAGGCGGACACAGATGAGGACGGCGATCGCCATGACGGCCCCGACGACGGTCAGTCCCGGGCCAGTCTCACCCGCGTCGGCCGGGCCGGTTCCGTCCGTTTGGTCGTCCCCGTTCGTCGGGTCGGTGGCGTCGTCGGCATCATCCGATCTCGGGTCGGCGACGGTCACCGTCAGGGTCGTGTTGCCGACGACAAGCGTGTACTCTCCGGCCCCGTCGAACCGGGTCTCGAAGCTGATCTCGGCTCGGGCGCCGGCGTCGACGCGGACGGTCTCGGTCCCGATGGTATCGCCGCCGCGGGTGAGGGTAACCGCGCGCTCGCCGGGGTAGACCGCCTCGTTTGTCAGCTCGACGGTCACGGTCACGGCGCCGCCGGCCGCGAGCCGCGTTCGGTTCGTGCTCGCGGTCGTAATCGTCGGCGTCGCCGGCTCGCGGACTTCTACGGGGACGGTCGCGTCCCCAACTGAGAGACTGTAGACTCCGGGGGCGTCGAACCGTTCGGTGACGTTGATCGCGGTCGACTCGTCGGGGTTGAGCGCGCCAGTCCGGGTCTCGCGGAACTGGCCGTCGACCGCGACCACCGCCTCGTACTCGCCGGCTGTCCCGCCGGCGTTCATGACGAGGGCGCCGAGCGAGATCGCCTCCCCGGGCACGAGGATCGGCTCGGCGGCCGACAGCGTCCGGTTGCGGTACGGTCCCGTCACGGTGCGTTCCTCGACGAACTCGACGGTGAACCGAGCCGGCGCGACCGCGAAGGCCGCCCCGTGTTGCTCGCGGTCCCAGACCGCCGGCCGCTCGGCCGTCTCGGTGAACCGCTCGGCGGCGCTCGCGACCGTCTCGTCGGCCGCGTCGGCGACGATCGACCGGAACCGGGCCGCCGAGAGCGTCTCGGAGGCCGCGTTCAGCCGACTCAACACCGTCTGGAGCGAGCGCTCGCGGTCGGTCGCCAGGCGCAGGCGCCGGTCGAGCTCGCCGCTCACGAGCGCGCCGACGTGGTAGTTTGCGTTGCGCTGCCAGCTGTCGGGGTCGGCGAGAACGGAATCCGCGTGGATCGAGCGCTCGCCGCGGGCGAGCAGGTCCCGGAACCGATCGAAGGAGATCCGGTCCTGCTCGAAGGTCGCGAGCGCCGCGTAATAGGTCGCGCTCGCCTCGGTGAACCACCGGAGGTCGGCCGCCAGGTCGTAGTCCTGGCGGGTGTGAACGTACTCGTGGATCCAGACGTTGTCGGGATCGGCGAGCGGCTCCACGTCCCGGACCCACCTAAGTCAGCGAGGGAGTCCCGCCGTTCACGGCGGGCGGGCATCGCGTACGCTTCGAGGGACAAACAACACTCAAAAGCCCGGCCAACTCCCCGATTTTTATAAACATTAAGCCACAAGTGGCATATAGATGGAGATTAATCGTACCGCAGTCGTCAAGCTCTCCGTCTCTAGCGACCGCCGTGACGACCTGAAACGAACAATGAACACGTTTCGGGATGCAACACAGCGGTTCGCAGACCGAGGATGGGATGGCGACGACGATGGGTACGTGATTACATCCGGTAATCATCTCCAGCGCCTTGTGTACGATGACATCCGTGAGGACACTGGCTTGCACGCTGACCTGACGGTCGAGAAGATGAAGGCAGGTGAACGCACCTCGAAACCAGTGTTCACGTCAAACACGACAGTCTACAACACGAACGCGATTACCTACTTCGACGGCTATTGCTCACTTGCCGCATACGGCGGGAGTCGCGTTCACGCAGAATATATCTATCCAGACGACTCGATTCAGGCTGAGTACATGGAAAGCGACGAGTGGCAGAAACAGGGCGCGAAACTCCGCTACGACCATCAGACTGACACCTACTATCTCCACGTCTCTGTGAAGAAGGAACGCGACGATTCGTCGGGAGAAGCCGAGAACCAATCAACCGTTCTCGGCGTAGACCGGAACGTGGATGGGTATCTCGCAGTCACCAGCACAGGCGCGTTCATCGGGAACGCCGACCTTCTGAATCACAGACGCCGCGAATACGAACGTCGCCGCGCTCACCTCCAACAGCAAGGCACACGAAGCGCACACCTCACCATCCAGTCCATCGGAGACACCTTCTCCAACTGGTCTGAAGACTTCTTGCACCAAGCATCAAGGGAACTGGTCAACGAAGCCGTCTCACATGGCTGTACGACCATTGTATTCGAGAACTTGGAGAACATCCGGGGTATCTCGAACGCCTCGAAGTTCCAGCAGTGGGCGTTCAACGAGTTGAAACGTCAAGTCACCTACAAGGCCAAACAACATGGAATCACAGTTGAGACAGTCCATCCAGCCTACACCAGCCAACGGTGTTCTGAGACAGGGTGTGGCTTCACGCATGAGGACAACCGTGACGGTGACGTGTTCGTGTGCCAGAAATGCGACAAAGAACTACACAGCGACTACAACGCGGCGCGAAACATTGCACACAAATACACCCAGAATCGGCGCAAGTCTGGTTCTGGGAGGGCAACCTATCACCTTGCCTTGAAGTCGGGAACAGTGTGGCCGCCTCGGGGACGACCAGCTCGAAGCGCTGGCCATGGGACTCGTTCCCGTACCGCTCGTAGGGACCGAGGTACGCCGTCTGGTCGCCGACGACGCCCTGGCGGGCGGTCGTGGTCGAGTCGAGGACGACCTCGACGTCCTCGCCGCGCCAGCTCCAGCCGTGTCGGTCGCGGGGCTGGCGGACCAGTGCCCAGTCGCCGGTGTCGGCGAAGATGAGCGATCCCGACGCCGCGATCGGGCCGTCCGGAGAGACCGTCTCGTTTGCCGGCAGCCGGTACCGGATGCGCGGGCCGTCGGTCTCGCCGTCCCAAGCGTAGGTGCGGTCGTCGACGGCCTCGAATCCGGTTCGCGACTGGACAGCCGCCTCCGCCGGGAGCGTCACCTCGAGGGACTCCAGTCGGTCGGGCAGCCGGTATTCGTAGGTCGCCGCGTACGTCCCCGGAACGTCCGGAACGAGGGCCAGCTCCCGGGTGAGATCGATCGTCTCCGTGCTCGAGACCTGTGCCTGCTCGATCGGAGCTGCCCCGGGACTCGTCCGTTCGTCCGCGACCTGCGGGCTCGCCCCGGTGGCCGACCCGGCGACCGCGACCAGTCCGCCCGCGACTGCGAGGATCAGCACGACCGCGACCGTCGCCTGACGCGAGCGAGTCACGATCCGCGGTACCGTCGCGAGCGGTATGAGTCCACCGTTCGACGGCCGATCGGCCCCGACGACCGCACCGACCCGGGAGTAACAAATCGTAAACCATCCGGGCTGCAACCCACGACTATGGACGATCGGGACAGTCAGGAGATGCCGGGGGCGATCGTCGAGGAGTACCTCCGCAGGGAGCGGGGAACCCGGACGCTGCTCGACGAGCTCGCCGCCCTGGCGCTGGAGGGGCGTGACGAGCGCCTCCGCGAGCGGATCCGGGCGTTCGCCGACAGCGACCGCGAGGTGTTTTTCGCCGTCGCGCTCGCGCTCACCGGCTCGAAGCAGTTTTTCGGCGATGTCGAAGCGCAGCTCGGGGTCGAACGGGCCGACAGGCTGCGGACGCTCCCCGAGACGTACCCGGCGCTGGCCGATCCGTTCGGCCTGGTGCGCATGGAGGTCTCGAGCGACCGGCACAACCCGGTCACGGGCCTTGACGTGACCACGAGCTACCATGAGGAGGAGGAGGTGCCGCTCGTTTCCTACACGCTGTACTCCGGGGAGACCCCGCTCCACGAGGCCCGCGGGTCGCCACAGGAGATCCTCCAGACGGCGAGTTACCTCGTCCAGGCGACAAACGACTCCGTGGAGAGCGCGCTCGAGGCGGATCACTCGGTCAACACCGACGAGCTGAGCGAGCTCATCGACCGCCACGAGCGGCTCACCTCCGAGCTGACGGCGCTGCGCGATCACATCGACGCGCTCCGCCGAACGCCGGTCGGCGACGATCCCTGATCCTGATCTCGGCCGCCGGGCAGCCAGGCCTACTCCTCGAGTCCCTCGCCCTGGTAGGTGCCGTCGTAGGTCCCCTCGTGGTCGGCGTGGGCGAGTACCAGCTGACCGATCCGAGCACCGGGTTCGATCTCGATCGGGTGATAGACCTCGAGCAGCCCCTCGCCGCGGCCCTCGTAGCCGGCCTCCCAAACTGCGGTGTTGAGCGTACAGGAGTTGCGCAACAGCGACGACCGCGGGTAGACGTAGCCAACGTGTCCCTCGGGAACTGCGATCCGCTCTGTGTAGCCGACGACGTACCCGCCCGGGGACAGACGGTACACATCGCCCTCTGGAGGGAACTCTGCCCGATCTCCGACCGTCTTGCCGTCGCGGCCGATCCGCCCGGGCTCGGTCTGCTCGAACACCCGATCGAGTGTGAGATCGACGCCGTGCGGTCCCGGCTGGTCTGGGCCGAGCGCGCCGAGCTGTTCGGCGACGAAGGTGCCGCTCTCGAACATGATCGTCGCTCGCGCCGGCGGACAAAAAACCCCCGTCTCGGACCCGTCTCGCCGAGGGCACCGTCGCGTCGAATTTATTATAGCTCGCGCCGACGATTGGGTGTGAACCGACAGCAGACGTTCTTACTCGGGCTCATGCTCGTCACGGCTGTGGCGAGCTTTCTGGTCTTGCGCCCCTTCCTGCAGTTCGTGTTGGCGGCGCTGTTGCTCGGGTACGTGCTCCGGCCGGCACACTACCGGCTCGCGACCTACGTCGGCGACCGGATCGCGGCCGTGCTCGTGATCGCCGGGGCGACTGTCGCAATCGTGTTACCGCTCACATACGTCGGGTTCGTCATCTCGCGGGACGCCCAGCAGCTCGCAGACGGCGAGACCGAACTCGACCTCGACGCGATCGAGACGGAACTCGAGGCCATCACTGGGGCGGGGATCGACCTGACCGGCGCGACCAGCGACCTCGGCGCGTTGCTCGCGGACTTTTTCAGCGCGAACGCCCCGGCGATCGTCTCCTATCTCACCTACGCCCTGCTCGGGCTCGTGCTCGTGCTCTTTTTAGTCTATTACGTGCTGATCGACGGCCCCGCGTTCATCCAGTGGGGGGTCAACGTGGTGCCCCTCGACGACGCCGTCGCCCACGAGCTGCTCGTGCGCACCGACCGGATGGCGTGGGGGGTCGTTGCCGGGCACATCTTCGTCGCTGTCGTCCAAGGGCTGCTCGGCGGCGTCGGACTGGCGATCGCTGGGCTTCCAAACGTCGTCTTCTGGACGGCGGTGATGGTGCTCACCGCGTTGCTGCCGGTGATCGGGGCATTTCTCGTCTGGGGCCCGGCCGTCGGATACCTGTATCTCGTCGGCGATCCGGTCGCGGCGGGCTTTCTGCTCGCCTGGGGAGCGATTCCGGTGAGCCTGGTCGATAACTACCTGCGGTCGATCGTGATCGACCAGTCGGCCGATGTCAACCCCGGCGTGATCCTCGTGGGCGTGATCGGCGGGGTCTACGCGTTCGGACCCGTCGGGCTGTTCGTCGGGCCGCTGGTGATCGGGCTGCTCGCGGCGGTGATCCGGGCCTTCGACACCCACTACGATCGGCTCTCGATGTCGACGCCGCCGCCGGAGATATCCGACGAGGGCCGGCTCAGCTGGCTCGACACGGAGCCGGCCGCCACGCAGGAGGACTACGGCGGCCACGCCGACCCCGACACCGGCGAGTGACTCGAGTCCGGAGACGGTCGCGGCCTCGGCCGAGAGCCCGGAGTTTTTGCCCCGCGGCGTCAAACCGCGACCATGGACGGCCGCATCCGTGAGCACGCAGAGACGCTCGTCGGCTGGAGCGCGCGAGTCGAGGCGAGAGACGATGTCCTGATCAGCGTCGGCGAGGGCGCCCACGAGCTGGGCGTGGCCGTCGCGGAGCAGCTCGGAGACCGCGGCGCAAACGTGGTCTCGCTGTACGGCTCGCCGGAGCTGAGCCGGGCGTACCTGCGGGCCCACGACGGCGAGTTCGAGACCGACCCCGAGTTCGAGTTGGCGCTGTACGAACGCGCCGACAGCGTGCTCTCCCTGCGGGGCTCGCGCAACGCGAGCGCCCGGGCGGACGTTCCCGGGGAAATTCGCCGGGAGTACGCCACGGCTCGGGAGGGAATCCGCGAGGCCCACACGAACACCGACTGGGTGTCGACGATCCACCCAACGCGAGCCATGGCCCAGCAGGCCGGCATGAGCTACGCGGCCTACCGGGAGTTCGTCTACGACGCCATCCTCAGAGACTGGGAGCGCTTGGCCGAGGAGATGGACCGGTTGAAGACGCTGCTCGACGAGGCGAGCACGGCCCGCGTCGTCGCCGAGGGCGCCGGGACCGACCTGTCTTTTTCCCTGGAGGACCGGCGGGCGGTCAACAGCGCCGCGAGCGTCGCCTACGACTCGCATAACCTCCCCAGCGGCGAGGTCTTCACCGCTCCCCGAGACGCAACCGGCGAGATCACCTTCGACGTGCCGATGACGATCCGGGGGACGCGGGTGCGAAACGCCAGGCTCGAACTCGTCGACGGCGTGGTCGTCGACTGGGCCGCAGAGCTCGGCGAGGAGGTACTCACCGAGATCGTCGAGACCGACGACGGCGCACAGCGGTTTGGCGAGTTCGGCGTTGGAATGAACCGCGGCATCGACCGGGTCACCGACCAGATCCTCTTCGACGAGAAGATGGCCGGCACCGTTCACTTCGCGCTCGGGCGGGCCTACGACGCCTGTCTCCCCGAGGGCGAGTCGGGCAACGACAGCGCGGTCCACGTCGACCTGATCGCGGACATGCGGGGCGGCGACACCCGGCTCGAGATCGGCGGCGAGATCGTCCAGCGCGGCGGGTACTTCCGGTGGGAGGACGGCTTCGAGGGCTCGAAGAACTGACCGGTCGGCGAGACCGAGTCGCCGGGAGCGTTTTCTGCGGCCGGCACCTGGAACGGTCGTGAACGAACTCGTGCTCGATCACGTGCCGATCGGCTGGCACGACCACGAGGAGATCGTCGCGGCCTTCGAGCGGGTCGGGCTCGCCCCGGAGTTCGGTGGCGTTCACGAGGGGGCCGGCACCCAGATGTCGCTGGTCGGCTTCGACGACCGCTCGTACGTCGAGCTGATCGCCCCCCGAGCAGACGCCGAGCTCGGAGACGCCTGGGCCTGGACCGAGCACATCCGCCGGGACGGCGGGCCGGCGGCGTGGTGTGTTCGGACCGACGACATCGTCGCCGAGACGACCCGCGTGGTCGAGGGCGGCTTTCCTGTCGACGGGCCACACGCCGGAAGCCGGCGGCGCTCGGACGGGCGACTCGTCGAGTGGGATCGGACCGAGATCGGCGCGCCCGAGCACCGACTGTTGTTGCCGTTCGCGATCGCGGACCGCACGCCGGTCGCCGCCCGCGTCCCGACCACGCCGAGCGTTGCCGACGGGCCGCTGACGGGAGTCGGAGAGGTAGTGTTGAGCGTGTCGGAGATCGAGCAGGCGGTCGAGACCTTCGGCCGGCTCTATCGGATCCCGCGCCCGGTCCGAGCGGAGATTCCCGGAGTCGGGCCCGTCGGGTCGGTACCCGGACGGCCGGTTTCGTTTGTGACCCCGGGCGCGGAGTGGCTGGCCGATCGACTCGATCGGTTCCGGCCTGGTCCCTGTCTCTGCCTGCTCGAAACCCACGATATGGAGGCCGCACGCCGGAGACACCCACTTGAATCGCCGATCGAGTGGCCCCGCGGACGGGTGGCCTTCTTCGACGACGAGACCGTCGGGCGGTGGCTCGGGGTAATCGAGCGACCGGCTCAGAACTGACCGAACGTCGACTGGCCGCTCTCGCCGGCGTAGTCGGCGGCAGTGACGAGCGCGTCCTCGAAGCGATCGCGCTGGCTCGGGTCGTATAGCGTCGCGGCCGGGTGGACCGAGACCAACACCGGACGGTCGGTCCCGCCGATCCGCACGCGGTCGATCTGCCCGGCCTCGCCGGTGACCGGAACGTCGCGGTCGAGCAGCCGTTCTGCGGGCACCTTCCCCAGGGCGATCACGAGCGCGGGGTCGACGGCCGCGATTTCGCGGTCGAGGTAGCCGGCACAGTTCGATCGCTCGGCGGCGGTCGGGTCGCGGTTCTCGGGGGGTCGACACCGCACGCAGTTCGTGATGCGCACGTCCTCGCGGTGGAGCCCGGCGGCCCGTAGCGCCTCGTCAAGCACGTCGCCGCTCCGGCCGACGAACGGCTCGCCGCGTTCGTCTTCTCGCGCGCCCGGCGCCTCACCGACGAACAGCAGTGCCGCGTCCCGCGGGCCGACGCCGTTGACGATCCGCGATCGAGATTCGACGAGCGCCGGACAACGCTCACAGCCCCCGACCTCGGCGGTCTCTGCGTTCCAACAGGAGTGATCGGACATACCCGGCGAAAACACCGGACCGCAAAGCGTCTGTCGACACCGCTAGACTATCGGCGGAACCGGTCGACGGCCCGGGCCGCGAGTCGGGCCACCCGCACCGGCTCCGGGCGGCCCGTCTCGGTCGCGTGTCGGACGACCGTCGCCGCCCGCTCCGCGCTACACCCGACCGCGCGGACGAACACTGGCGGCTCGGGTTCGACCGGGCGACGGGGCGGCTGTGCGCGGTAGGTTTCGAGCCGACGGGCCCGCTTCTCGCCATCGAAGGCGTCGGCGATCGCCGTCTCGAGGCCCGGACTCTCCTCGAAGCTCACCGACAGGACGGGCAGGCCGGTCGCCTCGTGGAGCTCGTGGAGGTCGACGATATTGAACCAGGCCGGCGCGATGCCCGCGATCATGACGAACTGAACGTCCTCGCGGCCGAGACGGTCGAACACCGAGTGGATCGCCTCGGTGGCGTCGGTGCCCCCGACTGTGCACGTCCCGAACCCGAACCCGTCGACGGTCCGGTCGACCCGGACCACGGCACCGGCGACGGTGCTCTCGGGTTCTTTGTAGGATTCGGCGACACCCAGCACTCGCGCGCCGGGCTTGAGACTCACGTCTCGTCTTTAATCTCGTCGAGTTGGCTCAGCAGTTCGTCGTTGGACGCAGTGAACTCGAAATCAACCGAGCCGTCGTGGTCGCTCTCGCCGGTCGCAACGCCGTCCTCGTCGTCAAAATCGGTGTTGTACTCCTGGTTGTCCTGTTCAGATTCGTCGTAGCTTCCGAACCCCATACGTATACTAACAGTAGCTTCGATGGTAAAAATGGTGCGGGGAATGTCAACGAATACACACCACCGCTGAGTCGGGGTTCGAGCCCGGACGTTCAAACCTGCCGGGATCCGAAGACCGGGCATGGACGTTCACAATCTGACCGCCGACGCCGAGGCGTTCACCTGCAACGCGTACCTCGCGGTCGGCGAGATCCAGACGCTTGTTGACGCGGGGACGATCGTGGGGACCGAGACCCGGATCGCAGAACGCGTCGACGGCCTCGATCGGGTCGTGCTCACCCACCAACACCCCGATCACGTCGAGCAACTCGAGGCGATCGTCGAGGCGTTCGACCCCGAGGTGTTCGCCTCTGCCGAGCATCCGCTCCGGACGGACGCGCTCACAGACGGTCAGGCCGTCGCGATCGGCGACGAGGACTACGAGGTGGTCTCCACGCCCGGCCACGCAGAGGATCACGTCTCGCTGGTCGGCGAGCGGGCGGTCTTCTCCGGGGACGTGGTCGTCTACGAAGACGGGGCCTACGACGGCGGCAGCTTCGGCCGGACGGACATCCCCGGCGCCTCCCGGGACCGGCTGATCGAGAGTCTAAGCGACCTGCTCGATCGGATGCCCGAAAGCGTCGACCGGCTGTACCCCGGACACGGCGACTCGTTTTCCGGGGATGTCCACACGATCGTCGACCGGGCGCTCTCGCGGGCCGAACGCCACGAACCCAAGTATCCGGAGGAGTGACGGCGAACGATCGTTCGGCAAAAAAAGTTCGCCGGCCGTCTTATGCGCTTCTGCTCTCGCGGGCCTTCGGCCGGAGGTTGCCGTAGCCACACTTCCGACACTGGTCTGCCCGCTGGGGGTTACGGGCGTTACACCGCATGCAGATCTGCGTGTTGAAGATGCGCTCTTCGGCGGTGTCGAATCTTGCCATACGCGACAGTAGCTGGCAGCGGGAATAAACGTTACCGTCTCGGACTCGGCGGTCAGCCGTCTTGGTCTTCGGACCCACGGTCGAGGTACTCGGACTGGACGGCGATCACCGCAGCCGAGTCGGCACACGCCGCGTACCGATCGAGCGGTTCGGCGTTGAGCTCGAGGAACGTCTCGCCCCACCGAACCTTCGAGAGGAGCCGCTCGGCGTGGGCGCGCTCGCCCAGGATCGCGAGTGCCCCGGCAAGTGCCTCGACGGTGGTTAGTTGGAACGGCGTTCCGTAGTTTATTGGATTGGCCGCGACCAGAAACGGCAGCGACCGGTGCCGACCGGCCAGCCCGGACGCGACGGTTTTCGGTTCGTCGTTTGCGGTCTCCCAGGAGACGTCCAGGGCGACCAGCCGGTCGGCGTCGGCGTCGGCCGGTGACAGCGCGCGATCGGCGAAGGGATCGAGGACGACTCCCGGCGGCGTCGCCGCGTCCGAGCGGTGCAACTCGACGAGGTCGAACTTCGCCAGCTGCCGGGCCGTGCACTTCTCGGGGTCGTCGTCGGCGCCGTACCGGACGTGCAGGTCCACGGCACGAGTAGGCGCCCGGGCGCAAAAGCCGCTCTGGTTGCGGGGAAGAATTTATATACCGGTCGGATAAATTTGGGAGTATGGCACGAGCCGACGATGCGACTGACACCCGGCTCGCGCTCGCGGCCGATATTCTCGTAGGGGTCTAGCTACCCCTACACCTACTCCATCACAGTCCGGGTCCGCACGCACCGACGAGCAGCTACTCTCACACCGACACACGATGACAGATACACAGCCCGAGCGCGACGGCACACAACGCACGCAGAGTACAGACGACGCGACCGATCGAGCCGAGCCGATGAAAGACCTCAGCCACCGGGGCCCGACCGAGGGCCCGACGCGGAGCTTCGAACGGGGCACGGAGGCCCGGGACGAGATGGCCTGAGGACCGCCCGGAAGACACGACGGAATCCGCCGGGCGGTAGAGGCGACGACGGTCTCGAAGGACCAGATCTATTTACCGGCCCGCCGTACAGATCGACGTGACGACACCCCTGTCCGGCGACCGGACGGCTCCGACCGTCCGCCGGGCCGAGCGGATGGATCTGCTCGCGGTCCACCAGATCGAGCAGGCCTCCTTTTCAGAACCCTGGCCGTACGCCGCCTTCGAGACGTTCTTGGACACCCCGGGGTTTCTCGTTGCCGACGGCGGCGGCGTCGTCGGGTTCGTCGTGGCGAACCTGCTCGCCGACTCCGCACGCCAGGTCGGACACGTCAAGGACCTCGCGGTCGCGCCGGGGAGCCGCAGCCAGGGGATCGGCGGCCGGCTGCTCGACCGGGCGATCGCGGTCCTGTCGAACCAAGGGGCAACGGCGATCAAACTCGAGGTGCGAGAGAGCAACGACCCCGCCCGCTCGCTGTACGAGTCTCGGGGCTTCGAGCACCGTCGGACGGCCGCGAGCTACTACGCCGACGGCGAGGACGCCCTAGTGCTGGTCCGGCCCGCGTAGGCCCGGCGAGGAGAGGGCAGAAACGGTGTTCTTAACCGTCAGTGCGCCACATATTCTCGGCATGAGCGACGACCACGACAAGGAGTCAGCCGACGAGGCCGGCGAGCCCGAGGCAGACGACGTGGACACCCAAGATGTCGAAGACGAGAACGTCGAGGAAACGGACGAGGAGTCTCTCGAAGAGGGAGACTTCGTAACCGTAGACTACACCGCCCGGACCGTCGAGGACGATCAGCTGGTCGACACGACCGATCCCGAGGTGGCAGACGACGAGGGCGTCGACGCCGACCAGGAGTTCGAACCCCGGACGATCGTGCTCGGCGAGGGACACCTGTTCCCCGGCGTCGAGGAGGAGATCGTCGGGAGCACCGTCGGCGCGTCCGGCACGGCGGTCGTGCCGGCCGGCGAGGCCTTCGGCGAGTACGACGACGACGAGGTACGGACGATCAGCACCGACCGAATCCCCGAGGACGACCGGTACCCCGGCGCGCAGGTCCGGATCGACGGCGACGAGGGGTTCGTCGAGACGATCGTCGGCGGACGCGCCCGGGTCGATTTCAACCACCCGCTCGCCGGCGCCGACATCGAGTACGAGTACGAGGTACTCGACACCGTCGAGGACCGCACGGCACAGGCCGAGCAGCTGCTCCGGCTGTTCCTGGATCTGGATCTGGAAGTGCGCTTCGAGACTGAGGTCGTCGAGGAGGAACAGCTCGTCGAACTCGACGAGGATGAAGCGGATGACGACGAGGACGAAGAGACAGAACCCGAACTCGAGACCGTCGAGGTCGAGAAAGAGTCGCTGTACATCGAGGCCACGCCGCAGCTGACGATGAACCAGCAGTGGATGATGCAGAAACAGCAGATCGGCCAGCAGATGATGGAGTTGCTGGGGATCGACCGGATCGTCGTCGAGGAGATCATCGACGGCGGCGGCATGGGGATGGGCATGCCCGGGATGATGGGCGGCGCCGGTGGAGCCGGTGGCCTCGAAGAGGCCCTCGAAGAGGCGGACGTCGACGCCGACGAACTGGCAGAAGAGCTGTAGACCGGTCGTATACCGGTCAGCCCAGCCGCGCGGCCGCCATCGTCCGGAGCGTCGAGAGTATCGATCGGTCGCCGATCCGGTCGTGTTCGGCCGCAGTCAGGCGGAAATCGAAGATGTCGATGTTCTCGGCGATGTGAGCCGGCGTGGTCGACATCGGGATCGTCACGACGTTCTCGTGTTGGATCGTCCACCGCAGGGCCGTCTGCGGGCCGGTCTTGTCGTACCGTCGGCCGATCTCTACGAGCAGTTCGTCGTCGATCGCGCCGCCGTTCGCGAGCGGGCTGTAGGCGGTGAGGAGCACGCCCGCGTCTTGGCAGTACCGCAGTAAGTCTCGCTGGCGCCACCACGGATTGAACAGTACCTGGTCGGTCACGATCGGGGCGTCCGCGAGTGCCCGGGCGCGGTCGAGTTTCTTTTTCCGGAAGTTGCTCACGCCGATATGCCGGGTTAACCCGCGGTCCCGGGCTGCGTCTAGAGCCGCGATCACGCGTTCGAACTCTGCGAGGGGGTTGGGCCAGTGGATCAAGAGGAGATCGACTCGCTCGAGGCCCAGCCGGTCGCAGCTGTCGGAAACGGACTCGACCATCCCGGCGAACGACCGCCGTCGGGGATCGATTTTCGTCGTCACGAACAGCTCCGCCCGATCAACATCGGCATCGGCGATCGCCCGGCCGACCGCGCGCTCGTTGTCGTACAGCTGGGCAGTGTCGACGTGCCGGTAGCCCGACTCTAGAGCCGTCGAGACGGCGTCGTAGGCGATCGGCTCGTCCATCTGCCAGGTGCCCAAGCCGATCGCCGGCACCCGCGCGCCGCCCGCGGTTTCGTACTCCATCTTTGACGTTATTCGGCGGGCTCTGAGAGCCTGTCGGTTCGGCGAGGCTCGGGGAGCAACTGCTCGCGGTCGCGAGCGGCGAGCCACTCGACGAGCCCGACCAGCTGTTCGGTCGCCGCCTCGAACAGCTGTTCGCCGTTCTCGGGGGTGGCGTCGGTCTGGTCGCCAAAGACGCCACTGTCCGAGTTCTCGATCGAGTCGTAGTAGGTGCGCGCACCGTGGACCCGGGTCGCCGCGTCCTCGAGATCGACGATCCCCCGATCCCGGGCCTGTTCGAGCCGGTCCTCCCGGACCAGCTCGCCGGCGATGTGCATGATCATCGCCGTCTCCTTTGGCCCGCCGTGGGGGCCGTTGTGCTCGAACAGCTCATCGACTAGCTTGGGGATGCTCTCGTCCCACATCCACTCGATAGCATAGAGGGTGCCGTCCTCGTGGAGCCGACGGCCGACCTCGCGCAGAGGCTCAACGTTGCCGCCGTGGGCGTTGACGTAGATCACCCGGTCGATCCCGTGATAGGCGAGATTCCGGGTGAACGACTCGACGTACGCCCGGAAGGGTTCGGGGTCGACCCAGGTCGTGCCCGGGAACTGGCGGTGGTGGGGACTCACGCCGATCCGGATCGGCGGCGTGCACAGCGCGTCGGTCCGGTCGGTAGCGGTCCGGGCCAGCGCCTCGGCGATCAGGTGATCGGTCGCCAGCGGCAGGTGGGGGCCGTGCTGTTCGGTCGAGCCCAGCGGAACAAGCGCGAGCGAGGCGGAGTCGAGTCGCTCGGCGAGTTCGGGCCAGGTTCGTGTCGCGAGTTGCATCCTATCGGGATTCACTCCCCGGAGTAATAGTGTCCCGGCTCAGGCCGGCGCGTCCGACGCTGAGTCCTCGCCGGCGACGGCACCGATCAGGGCCTCTCGCTGGGCAAGCTCGTCGAGCAGGGCGCCCAGCTCGGCGGCCTCGGCGGTGTAGGAGACGGTCACGTCGCTGCCGGACTGTCCGACGGAGGCCGTCGAGACGAGCTCAGCGAGGGGATCGTCCTCGGGGGCCTCCGTGGTGAGCCCCGTGATGAGGAAGCTGAGCCCGTCGGCGGTCTGCTCGGCGGCGTCGGTCGATGGCATCGTCAGCGTCGCGTCGGCGGTCAGCTCCGTGCCGTCGGCGTCGTAGACGACTGTGATCACCTCCGGTCGTTCGAGCCCGACCGACGACCCGACGGTCGCGTCCCCGAACTCGGGGGCGATCGCGATCTTGAGGAGCCCGTCGTCGGCCGCGTCGTAGGCGTCCCGCAGGTCGCCGTCGAAGCCGCTCGCCTCGCCCCGGTTGGCGTCGATCGCGTCCTCGACGGCCGCGGTGGCGCCGATCACGAACGTCCCGTCGCCGAGGTCCGCGACAAGCCCCGCCTCGGGGGCGCCCGCGGCGCGGTAGACGGTGACGCCCTCGTAGCTGTCCTCGTCGAACTCCACCTCACCGAATCCCGCGCCGAACCCGGCCGTTCTGAGGGCCTCGCTGAGCTCGGGCCAAGTCCAGTCGGAGTCGACTACCACCGCGGCGTAGCCCGCCGCGTCGAACTCGCCGACATCGTCAGGATCGACCTCGGCTGTGTCTCCAACATCTTCGATGCCGGCGGCGTCGGCCAGGTTCGGCGACTGAGAGAACGCGACCGCGCTCTCAACCCCCTCGAGATCGAGGTCAGTCTCGCCGTTTGCCGCCTCGAGAACGCCTGCCCAGGTCGCCGGGAGGCCGGCCGAGTCGCCCGGTCCGACCAACTCCTCGTAGAGTGTCGCGGTCGCCTCGTCGGTCACGACCCCGCCGCCGGCGGCGATGACCGCCTCGGCGTCCTCGGGGACAAACCCGACCGGGGCGTCTGCAGTGGCGCCCTCGTCGCCGCCGAGCCCGCCGGTACAGCCTGCCGATAGAACCAACACCGCGACGGCCACGACCGAAAGCGACCGTCGGCCGGGACTCGGGACGCGAACCACGAAGGCGGATCCGAAGGGATCGACGCGTGCGCGGACCGCTCGCAGGGCTCTTCGCAACCGTTGCATACCGCACGATCGGCCGTCCCCGGTGGTAAATCCTTCCGTCGTCGCCGGCGTTCGATCGACGGAGGACCGTTCACGGGTCCCGACGGCGGGCGTCCGAGGACGTCCAGAACCCAGAACCGCTAAGCCCGGCGGCGGCAAGGCCCGTTCATGGAGCGTCTCCGGGAGCTGGTCGGGACGGCAGGGCCGCGTCGAGTGGGGCTGTTCGTCGACGGACCCAACACCTTCCGCGAGGAGTTCGACGTCGAGTTCGACCGGCTACGAGCGATCGCCGCCGAGGAGGGTCGGGTCGCGGTCGCCCGGCTGTACGTCGACGAACACGCCACGCCGGGGCTGATCCAGGCTGCCGAGGCCCACGGCTTTGCGGTCGTCACCACCAGCGGCGATGTCGACGTGCGTCTGGCCGTCGACGCGACCGCCGACGCCGTTGCCAGCCGGATCGACGTGCTGGTGATCGTCTCCCGGGATACGGATTTCAAGCCCGCTCTCGAACGGGCCGTAGAGGCCGGCGTCGCGACGGTCGCGATCGCCCCCGGGAGCTACGGCCGCTCGGATGCCCTCCAGAAGGCCGCCGGGCGCGCCGTGACACTCGAGTGACCGTTTACCGCCCGACCTCGGCGGCCGCGAGTACCGATCCCAGGACCGCCCCGAACAGGACGGCGCCGACACCGAGAGCGGCCCACGCCCCCGGCCCGGGATCGGCCCCGATCAGCCACTCGATGGCGGCAGTAAGCGCGGAGGGGCGGAGCGCCTGATCGAGGACGATCAGCCCCGCAGAGCCGACGATCGCGTACCAGACGTACTGCCGGATCCGAGCGACGACGGACAGGTCGACGGTCGTCGTCTCAGTCTCAAACGTGTACCCGTCCGAGTCTGCGCCGAAGAGCAGCTCGTAGCCGGCTCGGCCGATGGCGCTCGACCGACTGGCCCGGGTGGCACCGGCGACGGAGATCAGCCCGAGCGTCGCGACCGGCGCCCGAGACCACCAGACTGAGGGGGCGTTGGCAGGGTTTCGGAGCAGGACTAAGACGGCCCCAGCGATCGTCGCGATCGGCAGTGCGAGCAGTGACCAGACCGTGATGAGCGTGCCTGTGAGCCCACCGGGATCGAGAAACACACGGATCGCGAGCACGGCCAGGCTGGCGCCGACCAGTCCCTGGAGGCGGCGCTTCACGCGGGCGAGGGTCGTCCCGTGCCACAGGTCGAGGGTCGGGGCGGCCGCCGCGCGGACCCGCCGGGGATCGAGCGAGCCGTCCCTGCCCAACAGCGAGCCGTCGGGAGATCGAGCGCGAGACACACCCGATACGTGTTGGCGCCCGAATAAATCCGTTCTGGCCGCGTATCAGTGAGTGTATCACGAGAGAGAACCCGGCCGAAGCGAGCGGT
Source organism: uncultured Halobacteriales archaeon (assembly GCA_964423305.1). Taxonomy (GTDB): domain Archaea; phylum Halobacteriota; class Halobacteria; order Halobacteriales; family Haloarculaceae; genus Halovenus. The sequence goes on from CAYREK010000018.1 coordinate 26,019, forward strand.
ATCGGAGCGTTCGATAAAAAACCGGCCAGGCTCTGTAAGTGAGCCGATGAGCCGTCTCCCCCGGCGACGAACGGACCCAACACCTCGAGAACAGGCCGGTCGCTTGACCCGAGGTACAACGACTCGGACCAACGAGGCGAACGATCGATTGGTCGGAAACTATTCTTTGGAGCAAGAATTATATCCGTACACACACGAGTACTCGCCGATGAGTGACGCGTTCTCGGAGGAGCCGCCGAGGCTCGACGACGCCTTCGACAATGACGGAGAACAGCGCGTCTACGGAACGGTACTCCAGACGCGCGAGCCGACGACAGCGGGAGCGATCGCCGACCGAGCCGACTGCGGTCCGAAGACCGCCCGGAAGTACTTGGAGTGGTTCGCCGAACTCGGGATTGTCACACGCCACCAGGGACAGCCGATCACCTACGAGCGCAACGACGCGTATTTCGAGTGGCGACGCGTTGACCGACTCGCGACGGAACACTCGGTCGAAGAGCTCGTGGGGCGGGTACAGGAACTGACCGAACGGATCGCCCGCTACGAACGAGAGTACGACGCCGAGAGACCCAGCGGCGTCGACGCCGTCGCGGCCGCGGACCGCAGGGACCGAACTGTCGACGACGTGTACGGTGACTTAGCCGACTGGGCGACGGCACTCCGGGACCGGGACCGCCATGAGCGGGCCAGACAACGGCGCGCCGACGCCGAATCCGGATCGGTCTTGGGCTGATCGGGATGGGGCCGCCGACGGGAGCCAGGAGTCCGGCGCCGATCGATCGACCGATCCTCGAACGACTCCGGTCGCGGCTCCGGGCGGCGGAGTTCGTCTCGCAGGCGGTCATCACGGACGCGGGCGGGCACCTCGAACTCCGCGTGACCGTCGCCGATGGGTACTACCCCAAGACCGTCGAACGCGCACGGCTGTCCATTCGGTGGTACACGAACGACGATTTTAAGATTCACTACCGTGAGACCCGCACGAACGGTGCCTGGGAGTGCCGGTGGGACAGACATCCGAACCCGCATAACGCGCGATCGCACTTTCACCCGCCGCCCGCGGCCCCGACCCCGGGAGAAGACGCCTCGTGGTCGGAGGACTACCGGGCGGTGCTCTCCGTCGTCCTCGATGCGATCGAGGCCCGCATCCGAGAGCTGTGGACCTCCTGAGAGCCCGCTGGGGTCCGTGTCGCCGAGCGAACGGGTTTTGCCGGGGCCCGGCCAACCCACGGCATGTCCGAGACGCCGATCCTGGATCACCACATGCACCTCGATCCGGTAAACGGTGAGGGCGCCGCGGCCGCCGAGCGGTTCGCCGCGGCCGGCGGGACCCACCTGCTGGTGCTCAACAAGCCCTCCTGGGCGCTCAGCGACCAGACCGACGAGCGGGCCTTCCGCGAGACCTTCGGGCTGACCTGTGAGGTTGCCGCCGCGGCCGACGAGTATCTCCCCGGACGGGCCTGGCCGGTACTCGGAGTACACCCGGCGCTGATCTCGCGGCTCCGCGAGCGGGGCTACGAGCCCGAGGAGGCCGGAGCGTTCATGCGGGCCGGCCTGGAGATCGCTGCCGAGTTTGTCGCCGACGGGCCCGCGGTGGCGCTCAAATCCGGCCGGCCCCACTACGAGGTCGAGGACGCCGTCTGGACGGCCTCGAACGCGACGCTCAGACACGCCCTGGGCCTGGGCGCCGAGGTGGGCTGTCCAGTACAGCTGCACACCGAGGGCGGAGACGCGTTTCCCGACATCGCCGAGTGGGCCAGCGAGCGCGGGCTCGCCCCCGAGCAGGTCGTGGTGCATTACTCCGAGGGACCGATCGAGGGAGCGACCCCGAGCGTGATCAGCGACAAGGAGAATCTCGTGGCTGCCGCCGAGAGCGATGGGCCCTTTTTTATGGAGACCGACTTCATGGACGATCCCGATCGGCCGGGAGCGGTGCTGGGCGTGCGGACGGT
>CAYREK010000019.1:0-14499 GCA_964423305.1 uncultured Halobacteriales archaeon
GATAGGGTTGGGCGTGCGGTCGAACTCCAGCATCGGCTCCGGCACGTCGGGCAGGGTCGCGAGCACCTGGAGGCTGGCCGCCAGCGCCAGCGTCCCCTGGAGGTGCTCGTCCGCCCGGTCGGGGTGGACCGCCGCCGAGGGCCGCGCCGCGAGTTCTTCGGTGAACCGCGGGTTGTACTTCATCGTACACGACCCCAGCGGGAAGGGACCGCTCTCGACGCCGTAGTTCATCTGCGAGAGGCGGGTGTAGTGGCGAGCGAGTTCGGGTTCGGCCAGTGCAGGCAACTCTACCGAGTCTCGCGTCAGGTCGTCGGGGAGTGGCGCGTCGTCGACCTCGACTGTCGTCTCGTCTTTCTCGCTGAGTAGCGGTTCGTACTTTTCTTCACTCGACCAGCGGGCCTGCTCGTGGTTCATCGTGCCACCTCCCGAAGCGTCGCCACGAAGTCGTCGACGGCGTGCTCGTTGGCTTCCGTGACACACACCTGAACGAGGTGGTCGTCGATGGCATGGATGGCATACCCCTCGGCCACGAGGTCGTCGGCGACGTCCTGTGCGGGGCGGTCCGTGCGCGCGACGACTTCCCGGAAGTGATGCTTGTCGTGGACAGGCGCATCGACCCCCTCGATATCGTCGAGGCGCTCGGCCAACTCACGCGCTCGGCGGACCGACGCCTCGGCGGTTTCGAGCAGGCCGTCCGGCCCCAACGAGGCCACGTGCATCGCGGTTCGGAGGGCGAGCCACGCCTGATTGGTACAGATGTTGCTCGTGGCTCGCTCCTTGCGGATGTGCTGTTCGCGGGTCTGGAGCGTGAGCGTGTAGGCCCGCCGGCCGGCCTCGTCCTCGCCGGCCCCGACCAGCCGCCCCGGCACCTGCCGGAGGAACTGCTCGCGGGTCGCGAACATGCCCAGTCCCATCCCGTGAGCGGCGCCCATACCGAGCGTCGCGGCGTCGCCGACCACGACATCCGCGCCGACCGCCGCCGGCTCCTCGAGGACCGCCAGCGCGACCGGATCCGAGCCGAGCGTAAACAGTGCGTCGGCCTCCTCGGCGATCGCGCCGATCTCGTCGAGAGACTCCTCGATCACGCCCCGGACCGTCGGGCTCTCGGCGTAGACCATGACTGTCTGCTCGTCTACGAGTTCGGCGAGCGCGTCGGTATCGGCCGCGCCGTCGGCCATCGGGTAGGTTCCGACCTCGATGTCGGCGCCGTCGGCGTAGTTCTCGAGCACCGACCGTTTCTCCGCCCGGAGCTGCTCGGGCACGAGGACTCGAGAGCCCTCAACCGCCCGGACCCGGCTCGCGAGTGTCGCCGCTTCGCCCAGCGCGGTCGCGGCGTCGTACATCGAGGCGTTCGCTACCCCGAGGCCGGTCAGTTCGACCAGCATCGACTGGTACTCGAACAACGCCTGCAGGAACCCCTGTGCCACCTCGGGTTGGTACTGCGTGTACGAACTCAGGAACTCTTGCCGGTCGGCCAGGTGATCGACCAGCGAGGGCACGTACTGGTCGTAGTGCCCTCGGCCGAGAAACTCGACGAGGTCCGCGTTCTGTTCGAGCCGTGTGCCGATCTCCCGACGGACCGTCTGCTCGTCCCGAGACGAAATGCCCAGCTCGCCCTCGAAGCGGACGGATTCTGGAACGTCGAACAGTTCGTCCTCGGACTCGGCGCCGACCGCTGCGAGCATCGCGTCGGTTTCGCCGCCGGTGTGTGGGGCATACGGACTGCCCGTGGTACGTCCACCCATGTACCCATCTGTTGTGGATCCAGGTAATGAACAGTTACGGTTGCGGCACCCGGCGAGTTCGGAACCTACTTGCGCCTCCGAGGAGTACAAGTTGACTCAGATGGCCACTGCGCAGACGCCGACGGTTGATGCCGACTACTGGCTGCTCGATCTCGACGGAACCTTGGTCGATGTCGAGGAGTCGTACGTCCACGAAACGATCGCGGCGGTCGGCGACCGGCTCGGGGTCGGCTTCGGTCCCCGCGAGGCCGAGGCGCTGTGGTACGGCTTTGGGACCGCCCGCCGAGAGGTGTTTGCCGACCGCGGGATCGACCGGGATCGGTTCTGGACGGCCTTCCACGAGGTCGAGGATCCGGCCGCCAGGGCCGACGCGACGCGGCTGTACGCCGACGCCGGCGCCCGCGTCCCCGAACTCGACGGCCCGATCGGACTGGTTACACACTGCCAGGAGTACGTCACCGGACCGGTCTTGGATCGGCTCGACATCCAGGACTGGTTCGACGCGGTCGTCTGCTGTAACGACCGGCTCGGCTGGAAGCCCGATCCCGCCCCCGTCGAGCGGGCGATCGGCGCCCTCGGCGTCGCAGACCGCGATCGGGGCGTCCTGGTCGGCGACGATCCCAACGACGTCGGCGCGGCCTGGAACGCCGGGCTCGGGGCGGTCCACGTTCGGCGCCGCGACCCCGATTGTGTCGGGCTCTGCGTTCGGAGCGACCGTCAGGTCACCTCTCTGACGCGGCTGTGAGCCGCTACCGCGGGGTTTTTTCCGCAGCCTGCCGTACGAACGGTCATGTCAGATCTCCGCGCGGCGATCGGTGAGCTCCCCGATGCGGTGTTCGCCGACGTGCTCGAAGACGAGTCTGCGTATCTCGTGGTTCTCGATTTGCCGGGTGCGACCGCAGACACTACCGATCTGCGGGTCGAGGACGGCCGGTTGGTCGTCGAGGCCCGGCGGATGAAGGCGATCCCGCCGGAGTTTCGCTACGTCAGCGAGGAGCGGTCGCTGTTTCTCGACGCCGAGTTGCCGCTGCCCTCCGACGCGACCGCCCGCGACGCGACGGCGACGATCGATCGGGGAGTGCTCGAGGTCCGGCTACCAAAGCGCGCCGGGATGTCGGAGACGACGATCCCGGTCGACGCGTCGGCCTGAGGGTCGCCGGTGAATCTCCGCGCGTACCAACGGTTCGTCGTCGTCCTCTGGCAGTTCCTCCCGCTGATCGTCGCCTACGCCCGCGACCGACGCCGGTTTCTGCTGTTCGGCCGCTCCCGGGAGCCGACCGCCGAGCAACGCAGCCGCCGGGCGACCCGCCTGATCGACTCGCTGGTCACGCTCGGGCCGACCTTCATCAAGCTCGGCCAGCTGCTCTCGACCCGGCCGGACGTGCTTCCCCCCGAGTACGTCGCGGAGTTCGCCCGGCTGCAAGACGACGTCCCCCCGGCAGACTGGTCCGATGTCGAGGCGGTGCTCGCCGCGGAGCTCGGACCCGTCGAGGAGGTCTTCGACGAGTTCGATCGGACCGCGATCAGCGGGGCGAGCCTGGGCCAGGTCTACCGGGCCGAGTTCGACGGGCAGTCCGTCGCAGTGAAGGTCCGCCGCCCCGGGATTGAGCGCCTCGTCGAGGCAGACCTGCGGGTTATCCGGTGGTCGCTGCCGCTGTTGTCCCGACTCGTCGACGACGCCCGGTCGTTTTCCTTAGAGACCCTCGCCGAGGAGTTCGAGACGACGATCCGCCAGGAGATGGACTACGAGCGCGAGGCGCGGATGCTCCGGGAGGTCCGCGCGAACTTTGCCGACGACGAGACCGTCCGGATGCCGACGGTCTTCGACGCGCGCTCGACCGGGCGCGTGCTGACCATGGAGTACGTCGACGGCGCGAAGATCACCGACCGCGACCAGCTCGACGCCTGGGGGATCGACCGCACCGCCCTGGCCGAGCGGCTCCAGCGCTCGTACATGCAGATGCTCGTCGACGACGGGGTCTTTCACGCCGACCCCCACCCGGGAAACCTGGCGGTCAAACCCGACGGGACGATCGTCTTCTACGATTTCGGGATGAGCGGGTACGTCGACGAGCAGGTCCAGGACAGTATCGTCGGCTTTTATGACGCGGCGGTCCGCCGAGATGTCGACGAGATCCTCGACACGATGGTCGCCTTGGGGGTACTCTCGCCGACCGCCGACCGGCAGCTGATGGCCGAGGTCGCCGAACTCGCGATCAAGGACGCCCGCGGCCAGGAGGTCGACCAGTACCGGGTCCAACAGCTCATCGATGAGTTCGAGGACACGATCTACGAGTTTCCCCTCCGGATACCGCCGAACCTGGCGCTCGTGTTGCGGGTCGCGACGGTCCTCGAAGGAATCTGCGTCTCGCTTGACTCCGAATTCGACTTCATCGATGTCGCGACGACCTACCTCCGCGAGCAGGGGTACATCGCCTCGGGCGCTCGTCAGTACGTGAGTTCTCGGTCCGAGGAGCTACGGGCGGCGGCCGGCGCGACGCTCCGGATCCCGCCGAAACTCGAGCGGGCGCTGGATACGATCGACCGCGACCGGCTGACAGTCACGGCCGAACTCGACGCCGACCGCGAGTTCGACCGGCTCGCAAAGCGGCTCGTCTACGGCATGGTGTTGGCGGCCGGGATCGTGGCTTCGACCGTGCTCGCGGTGTTCGGTCCGCCCGTCGGGGCGGCTGTCGGCGCGGGGCTGACGCTGCTGGTCGGCGCCCTGCTGTACCGATCGTTCCGGAGCCACCGCCGACTCCCCGAAGAAGCTCAGTTCACCCGTCAGCGGCTCCGTGAGGACTCCGAGACCCAGGGCTTTGGCGACGTTGACACCGACGGGATCGCCGAGGTCGGCATCGCGACCGGCTCCCCGAGCCCCGGAGAGACGCCCCCCGAGAGTGACTCGCCGAACGAGGGAGAGGCTCACACGGGAGAAGAGGACTCGGACGGACCGATATCGATCGACGTTGAGGATGGGTCGTAGCTGCCGGCCGCACCCCGCCGCCGGTCTCAGTTCTCTTCGAGTTCGAACACCGGGGCGGGCTCTCCGTCGGCCGTTTGTGCGCCTGCAAAGACGACGCTGTCGCCGATCTCGACCGTGCCGTCGATCCGGCCGAGCAGCCGTGCCGGCCCGAGGTCGACGACGGCGACGGTCCCAGAGTCGTGTCCCGCCGGCGGAACGGCGATCGTGGTCTCGCTGTCGACCGTTCCGGTCGTCGGCAGTTCCCGAGCCCCGAGCTCGCGGCTCCCGCAGGCCGGGCAGGCGCGCTTTGGCGTAGCCGTTACCGCGCCACAGCGACACTCGAGGCTGAGCAACGTGCCGTCCTCGAGGGCCCGTCGCCAGTCCGCGTAGGTGATCGGCGGCTCGCGCTCGCTCATGCGACCGCCTCCATGACGGTGACGACCGTCGTCGCGGCGTCTCCGCCGAGGTTGTGTGCGACCCCTCGCGTGGCGTTTTCGACCTGACGGTCGCCGGCGGCGCCCCGGAGCTGCTCGGTCAGCTCGGCGATCTGTCCGGTGCCGGTCGCGCCGATCGGGTGACCCTTGGCTTTCAACCCGCCCGAGGGGTTGACCGGGATCTCCCCGCCCCGCTCGGTTCGGCCGGCCGCCGCCGCGGGGCCACCCTGTCCGTCCTCGATCAGTCCAAGCGCCTCGGTGGCGAGCACCTCGGCCCCGGTGAAACAGTCGTGCACTTCGGCGAGGTCGATCGCGTCCGGACCGACGCCGGCCTGGTCGTAGGCCTCGGTCGCGGCCTCCCGGGCCGGTCGGGTCGCAGTGAGTGACTCCTTCTCGGCCAGCGGGACCGTCCCGGTTCGGTGGCCGATCCCGGTGACCGCGACCGGCTCGCCGGCGACGGTCTCGGCCCGCTCGGGGCTCGTGACCACGACCGCGGACGCTCCGTCCGAGAACGGACAGCAGTCGAGCAGCCTGAACGGATCCGCCACCATCGGTCCCTCCATGACCTCTTCGACAGTCACGTCCTTGCCGAAGTGGGCGTAGGGATTTGCCTTCCCGTGGCGGTGGTTTTTCACCGCGACCGCGGCGAGTTGCTCCTCGGTGGTGCCGTACTCGTGCATGTGTCGCTTGGTAAACAGCGCGAACACGCCCGGAAACGTGAGCCCGGTCGGCTGCTCGTACTGGCGGTGTGTGGCACTCGCGAACACCTCCGTCATCGCGGCGGTATCCAGTCCGGTCGCCGGGGTACACCGCTCGACCCCGCCGACGAGGACCGTGTCGTGGACGCCCGTCTCGACGGCCTCGACGGCGTGTTTGAACGCAGTCGAAGAGGTCGCACACGCGTCCTCGAACCGCTGGCATGGCACGCCGCCGAGCCCGAGGTGGGTCCCGATCGCCGGCGCGAGGTGGGTGTCGGTCTCGGTCTGCCCGCCCATCGCGTTACCGAAATACAGCGCGTCGATCTCGTCGGTGCCGACGCCGGCGTCCGCGAGCGCGGGGACCGCCGCGTCGGCAAACAGCTCCGTCAGCGGTCGGTCGTGCTGGCCGAACTCGGTCATACCGGCTCCGACCACCGTGGCACGTGTCATACCCTCCGTTCCGGTCCGAGGCGTATAACCGCTGGGACCGTCGGAGCCACGTCGGCGTGTGCCGTTCCAAACCGTTTATACTCGCAGGTGGACAAGCCCGCGGCATGGCAAGACAGCAAAGCGAGGTTCGAGACCTCGACGAGGGGAGTTACGTCATGATCGACGACGTTCCCTGCAAGATCGACGGCTACAGCACCGCGAAGCCGGGCAAACACGGCAGCGCCAAGGCACGCGTCGAGGCCAGAGGCGTGTTCGACAGCCAGAAGCGCTCCTTTTCCCAGCCCGTCGACGCGAAGGTGTGGGTCCCGATCATCAACCGCAAGCAGGGACAGGTCATCAACGTCGACGGCGACGAGGCCCAGGTGATGGATCTCGACACGTACGACAACTTCGTGATGAAAGTCGGCGACGAGGATCTCGAGGTCGACGAGGAAATCGAGTTCCTCGAGTACGAGTCCCAGCGCAAGATCGTCTGAACCGAGCATGTTCCCGGGTGCGACCGCCGACCGCGAGGGGGCTGACTACGCCGTCGTCGGCGCGCCGCTCGATCGCTCGACGACCGGCGCGCCGGGGACGCGGTTCGGTCCCCGGCAGGTCCGGGCGGCCGCCCGGAGCTTCGAAAATTACGACCACCACACTGGCCGGCGGTTCACCGATCTCGCCGTGTACGACCACGGCGATGTCGGACCCCACGGGGAAGCCGCCGAGTATCTCTCCTATCTCGAGAGCCTCCTCGGGGAGTTCGCCGACGCAGGGGCTGTCCCCACAGTCGTCGGCGGCGAACACACCGTCGCTCTCGGCGGGGTTCGGGCCCTCGAACCGGACGTGTTCGTCTGTCTCGACGCTCACCTCGACCTGCGCGAAGCCTACGCCGGCAACCCGCTCAGCCACGCCGTCGTCACCCGCCGGGCCCTCGAGACGGCCGATCGGGCGGTCGTGATCGGGGCCCGGGCCGGCAGCGAATCCGAGTGGGAGCGGGCGGCCGACGCCGACGTGACCGTTGTCAAGCCCGCCGAGGCGTCGGCCTGGCACCCGGCCTTCGACGGCGAGGACGTCTATCTGAGCCTCGATATCGACGCCGCGGACCCGGGCTACGCCCCCGGGACCGGCACGCCCGAGCCGTTCGGACTCGATCCGACGACACTCCGGGGGCTGGTCCGGGCGATCGCTCCCCACGCGGTCGGGTTCGATGTCGTCGAGGTCAACGACCGCGACGACGGGCAGGCGGCCGTCCTGGCGGCGAAGTTCCTCCGGGCGTTCGTGTTTGCCCACGCCGACTGATTTCCCCGGATCAGTTGTCGTTTCCCCGCGTGAAACGCGGCCTCGGAGGCTTTTATCCTCCCACTCCCAATACAACTCGTCCGCCTGCCGCCGGCTCTCCAGACGCGTCGGGTGGGCGGACCACCCTGCCCCTTCCCCCTGCCGCCTTTGCCTTTTTCGCCGCACCATCACACGCTCTCTTTGGAGAGTATAACTAGGCCAGCTCGATACGAGTGGCTCCCGGCAGACTCAGCCGAAGCCAAAAAAGTGGCCGTTAGTCGTCGCTCGCCCGGAAGCCGTCGCCCTGTGTGTCCGCGGACTCGATGCTCGCGGCGAAGCCGTCGGCCTCTAATCCGATCTGGATCGACGCCGCGGTGGGGTAGAACTGCTTGCAGTGATGGCCGTCGGTGTCGAGCTTGAGCCGTGCGTCGACGATGCCGGCCTCCTGCAGCCGGTCGAGCCGGCGGTAGACAGTCGCCTTTGAGACGTCGGTCGTCTCGACGAGTTCGGCGCCGGTCCGCGGACGCTCGAGGACGGCCCCGAGCACCGCGTGGGTGTACTCGTCGCCGAGCAGCTCGAGCAGCTCCGTCGCCGGGAGGTCCGGCTCGGGGGACTCCTCTTCGATCGTTCTCGGCGGGCTCTCCGGTGGTTTCGTCTCGGCCTGAATCGCTCGCTGCATACACAACGACAGTATCCGGGTCTGCCTGGGTGTACACTCTAGTTATCGAAACGACCGCTTACGCGACCATCTAGTAGTATAGATAACAGGGGGTCAGGGCGGAGACGCCCGGCAGGGCGCTCAGTCGCCGGGGACCCGCTCGCGGAGCCGTTCAGGGACGGTCGGATCACGGAGCGTGTCGGTGTTTCCGAGGGACTGATCGTTCGAGATGTCCTCGAGCAGCCGTCGCATGATCTTCCCCGAGCGGGTCTTGGGAAGCTCGTCGGTAACGATCACGTTCGCCGGGCGGGCGAACGCGCCCAGTTCCGCCTCGACGGCCGCGAGTACTGCCTCCTCGATAGCTGCGTCTTCCTGGCCCTCGCAGGGGATGACATAGGCGTCCGGAACGGTCCCTTTCTCATCGTGTTCACGGGCTGCGACGGCGGCCTCGGCGACCGCCGGGGCGTCGGCGATCGCCGACTCGAGTTCCATCGTGCCGATCCGGTGGCCGGCGACGTTCATCACGTCGTCGAGCCGGCCGAGGATCCGGACGTAGCCGTCCTCCTCGCGGACTGCGCCGTCGCCGGCGTCGTAGACCCAGTCGCGCCAGTCGTCGCTGTCGGTGTCGGAAAAGCTCGCCCAGTAAGTGTCGACGAACCGCTCGGGGTCGCCGTAGATCGTCTGGAGCATCCCTGGCCAGGGCCGCTCGATCACCAGCCGGCCGGCCGCCTCGTTCGTCGCCCCGATTGACTCGCCGTCGTCGCCGTAGACCGCTGCCGCGATCCCCGGGACCGGACGACCAGCGCTACCGGGTTTCATTGGCTCGAGAGCGGGCAAGTTGGTGATGAGGTGGCCGCCGGTCTCGGTCTGCCACCAGGTGTCGACGACTACGGCGTCGCCGCCGCCGACGTGCTCGCGGTACCACTCCCAGGCCTCGGGCTGGATCGGCTCGCCGACGGTCGTGAGCAGCCGGAAATCGAAGTCGTACTCGGCCGGGATCTCCTCGCCCCACTTCATGAAGGTTCGGACCGCCGTCGGGGAGGTGTGGAAGATGTCGACGTCGTAGCGCTCGGCGAGCTCCCAGGTGACCCCGCGGTGGGGAGCGTCGGGCGCGCCCTCGCGCATCACCGAGGTGGTGCCGAGCGCCAGCGGCCCGTAGACGATATACGAGTGGCCGGTGATCCAGCCGATGTCGGCCCCACACCAGTAGGTGTCCTCGGGCTTGATGTCGAGCACCTCGCGTGCGGTGCCGGTCACCCAGGCGAGATAGCCCCCCGTGCGGTGCTGACAGCCCTTGGGCTCGCCGGTCGTCCCGGAGGTGTACATCAAAAAGAGCGGATCCTCTGCCGCTCGGCTGACCGGCTCGATCCGCTCGCCGCGGTGCTCGGCGATCAGCGGCTCGGCCCGGACGTCCCGCTCGCTCAGCTCCGCGCGCTCGTCGAGTTCGGCCTCGCGGGCCCAGACCAACACCGTCTCGACGTCGGTCGCGGCGCTCGCGACGGCGTCGTCGGCCTTTTGCTTGTGTTCGAGAAACTCCCCGCGGCGGTAGTAGCCGTCGATCGTCACGACAACCTCGGAGTCGGCGTCGTCGATCCGGGTCGCGAGCGCGTCCGCCGAGAAGCCGGCGAACACCTGGCTGTGGACCGCCCCGATCCGGGCGCAGGCGAGCATCGTGATCGGCAGCGCCGGCACCATCGGCAGATGAAGGGTCACGACATCGTCCTCCTCGACGCCCAGCGACCGCAAGGCCGCGGCGGTCTCGTTGACTTCCCGGTACAGATCCTGGTAGGCGATCCGGCGGACATCGTCGCCGTCCTCGCTCTCCCAGAGCAGGGCCGTCTGGTCGCCCCGGTCCTCGAGGTGCCGGTCGATGCAGTTCGTGGCGGCGTTGAGCTCGCCGCCGACGAACCACTCGAAGAAGGGCGGATCCGAGCCGTCGAAGGTCTCCTCCCAGTAGCTGTCCCACTCGAGGAGTTCGGCGTAGGCCTCGAACCCCTCGGGGAACGGGCGGTCGTAGACGCTCGGGTCGGTCGCGTTGGCCTGGCCGACGAAGGCCGGCGTCGGCTGGTGGTACGGTCGGTCCCGGAGCTGGGCCTCAAGCGCGTCGTCCTCCTCGGACATACACGGCGGCGACGGCCCCGCGGCTAATCAAACTCCCGACCTGGGGCCGTTTCGGATCCACTCGGGCCAGGGCCGTCTGGTCCGACCTGACTCTGTCCGGGCCGGGGTCAACCGGGTCGGTCTCGGCCCGCCGTGGCGTGGTCCGGTCCGACCCGAGGACGCGACGCGAACCGTTTTATCCCGCCGCGCCGAACGACCGAACATGAGTTTGCAGGACCACGCCGAGGAGCTCGCCTCCGACCTCGGCGTCGACACCGCGGAGGTCAGATCCGAACTCGAGACGCTCGACAAATACGACGTTCCCATCGACGAGGCCAAACAGACTGTCCGACGCCGCTACGGCGACGACGGCGACGACGGGACGGTCCCGAGCAAGGACCTGGCGGCGATCACCGCCGAGGACGGCTCGGTCTCGACGACCGCGGTCGTGTTGACCGCCGGCAAGCGCTCGATCCAGTACGGCGGGGACACCCACGTCATCCAGGAGGGCGAGCTCGCCGACGAGACCGGCCGGATCAGCTACACGGACTGGGAGGGGTTCGACCTCGATCCCGGCGCGACCGTCCAGATCGGCAACGCGAACACCCGCGAGTGGGACGGCGCGCCCGAGCTCAACCTCGGGGAGGGAACGACCGTCGAGCCCGCCGAGGAGTCGCTGTCGGTCCCCTACGAGCCCGGCGGCGAGGCCGCCCTCGCCGATCTCGAGCCCGGCGACCGGGGCGTCACCGTCGAAGTACGGGTTCTTGAGGCAGAGTCCCGGACGATCGACGGCCGGGACGGTGAGACCGAGATCACGAGCGGCGTCGTCGGCGACGAGACCGCCCGGCTACCCTTCACCGACTGGGAGCCCCGCCCCGAGCTGCGGGAGGGCTCCGTTCGGATCGAGAACGCCTACGTCCGGGAGTTCCGGGGCGTACCCTCGGTCAACGCCTCGGAGTTCTCGACGGTGACCCCGCTCGATCGCACCGTCGAGGTCTCGGACTCGGCCGAGCGCCGGTCGATCCGCGCGGCGGTCGAGGCCGGCGGCCTGTTCGATGTCGAGCTGGTCGGGTCGGTCGTGGCGGTCCGGGACGGCTCGGGACTGATCGAGCGCTGTCCCGAGTGTGGCCGGGTCATCGACGGCGGACAGTGTCGGAGCCACGGCGCCGTCGAAGGAGAGGACGACCTCCGCGTGAAGGCAATCTTAGACGACGGCACCGGCACGGTGACCGCCATCCTCGACGCAGAGCTGACCGCCGACATCTACGGTGGCGGGCTCGAGGCGGCCCGCGAGCACGCCCGCGACGCGATGGACCGGTCGGTCGTCGCCGAGGAGATCCGCGATCGGATCGTCGGCCGCGAGTTCCGCGCCCGAGGATCGCTGACCGTCGACGAGTACGGCGCCAACCTCACCGTGACGAGCTTCGCGGAACGCACCGACGACCCCGCGGTCCGGGCCCGGGAGCTGTTGGAGGTGACGGAATGAGCGACGCCGAGGGCGACTCACAGAGCGGCGCCGGCCGCCGCGAGGTGGCCTACCGCGTGTTCGCCGCCGAGTACGACGACGCTACTTACTCGTACTCCGCCGGCGAGGAAGAGCGGGCCCCGAACTACGTGATCACGCCCAGCGGCGCCCGCGCGAACCGGCTGTTCGTCGTCGGCGTCCTGACTGAAGTCGAGACGGTCAGCGACGGCGTCCTCAGGGCCCGGGTCGTCGATCCGACCGGCGCGTTTGTGCTGTACGCCGGCCAGTACCAGCCCGACGAGCAGGCGATGCTCGAGGCCGCGACGACGCCGACCTTCGTCGCCGTGACCGGCAAGGCCCGCACCTTCCAGCCCGAGGACTCCGATCGGGTGTTCACCTCGGTCCGCCCGGAGAGCATCAGCGAGGTCGACGCAGAGACCCGCGACCGGTGGACCGTCCAGGCGGCCGAACAGACCCTCGCCCGGATCGGCCACGTCGCGACCGCGCTCGCAGACGGCGCCCGCGGCGACGAGCTCCGCCGGGCGTTGACCGACCGGGGCGTCGACGAGGGCCTGGCCGACGGGATCGCGATCGCCATCGAGCGGTACGGGACGACGACCGCATATCTCGATGCGCTCCGGGAGACGGCCGTCGGTGCCGCGGCCGTGGTCGCCGGCGAGCGCGAGTCGGTTCCCGAGCTCACGACCGCGACCGACGCTCCCGGCGGCCCGGCCCCGGAGACGATCGTCGACCTGACCGGATCGCTCTCGACGCCCGAGCCGGCCGACCCCGAGCCGACGATCGACGAGCCGGCGCCAGCCGAGTCCGAAACCACAGACGCGGTCGACGAAGGAGAGACCGACGACCGGACTGCCGACGCGGCGAGCGAGCCCGTCGAGGCCGCCGAGGTGGGTGCGACTGCGGACACAGACGCGGACGCCGATACGGGCGTCTCACAGACCGACGAGGGGGACGACCGCGACGCGGCCGAGGTCAGCGCGACGGCAGACGCCGAGGAATCGACGCTCTCCGAGCCGACGATCGACGACGCGGACGAGGGAATCGACGATCCCGGCGAGTTCGAAACGGAGTTCGAACTCGAGGAGGAGACTCGCCAGGAGATCGAGGCCGAGTACGGCACCGAGTTCCAGTCCGGCACCGATGTCGACGAGCCCGGTAACGCCGACATCGATGTCCACGGCCCCGACGAAATTGACGGCGCCGAGGCGTCAGCGCCGGCGTCGACGGACGAATCAGGCCCGGCTGGGTCCGGATCGGAGCCCGAGGACACGGCGAGACAGACGACCGATGAGTCCGAGACCACCGACGCGACCGAGGAGCCCGCGACCGACGACCGTGAGGACGAACGCGTCGAGGCCGAGCCGAGTCCCGAGGAGACCGGTGCAACCGACGAGGCAAGCGAGACGGGCGGAACGGACCGTCCCGAGGATCCCCAGGCGGCGCTGATCGCGGTCTTAGAGGACCTCGACGACGGCGCCGGCGCCGACCGCGAGTCGGTCCGGGAGGCGATGTCGGATCGCCACGGGATCGCCCCCGAGGAGACCGAGGAGCTGGTCAAAGACGCGCTGATGAGCGGCCAGTGTTACGAGCCCGACGACAGCTCGCTCAAGCCGATCTGACTCTGCATGGGCGTCGACGTCGAACCGGTTCCTCGCGCCCCGGCGGCGGTCGTCGATGGGACGGGCAGCGACCCGGAGCGGCTGTTGGTGGTCGCCGACTACCACGCGGGCATCGAGGCCGTGTTACGATACGAGGGCGTCGAGCTGGCCGACGCTGGCGACCGGCGTCGCGATCGGCTCTCCGGGCTCGTCGCGGAGACCGAGCCCGACCGGCTGGTGGTGCTCGGGGACCTGATCCACGCGGTCGGTGACCCGTGGCGGACCGAGCGGGAGGAACTGACGGCGTTGTTTGACGGCCTGTCGGTCCCGACGACGGTAGTGAAAGGGAACCACGACGGCGGAATCGAGGCGATCACCGACGAGTTTCCCTCGGTGACCGTGACCGACCCCTCAGGAATCCGCTACGGCGCGGTCGGGTTCGTCCACGGGCACACCTGGCCCGGCGAGGCGGTTCTCGCGGCCGAAACCGTCTGTATGGGCCACGAACACCCGCTAGTGCGGCTCGAGGACACCGTCGGCGGCGGCCGCACCGAGCGGGCCTGGCTCCGCGGGCATCTTGACGGTGCGCCCTTCCGTGAACGCGGGCTGGCGGTCGCCGCGACGGAGCTGGTCGTCTTCCCGGCGTTTAACGACCAGTCCGGCGGGACTCGCGTCAACGTCGAGCGGGAGTTTCTCTCGCCGTTTCTGCCCGCCGCGCTCCCCGGGGGCGAGGCGTACCTGCTCGACGGGACCCGGCTCGGCCCGTACCGGTCGGTCTGAGCCGGGCGATCCGGCAGGTTAAGACCGCGGAGACCGATCGACGGGTATGTTCGACGCCGACGACCTCGAGGCGATCCGGGCCGGGCGCGACCGGTGGGAAGCCGAGACCCTCGAGCCCGTCCTCGATCGGTTCGGCGAGCGCCGCGAGTCCTTCGAGACCGACACCGAGGGCCGGCCCGTCGACCGGCTGTACACGCCCGCTGATCTGCCCGAGTTCGACTACGAGGAGGATCTTGGGTATCCCGGCGAGGAACCGTACACTCGGGGCGTCTACCCGACGATGTACCGCGGGCGGCTGTGGACGATGCGCCAGTACGCGGGCATG
>CAYREK010000019.1:14509-27234 GCA_964423305.1 uncultured Halobacteriales archaeon
GACCGGACTCTCGATGGCCTTCGACCTGCCGACCCAGATGGGCTACGACTCGGACAACCCGCTCGCGGCCGGCGAGGTCGGGAAGACCGGCGTGGCGATCGACTCGCTGCGGGACATGGAACGGGTGTTCGAGGGGATTCCCTTAGACGAGGTCTCGACGAGCATGACGATCAACGCCCCCGCCGCGGTGTTGCTCGCGATGTACATCGCCGTCGGCGATCGGCAAGGCGTCGACCGCGAGCAGCTGCGGGGGACGATCCAAAACGACGTGCTCAAAGAGTACGTCGCCCGCAACACCTACATCTACCCGCCGGAGCCGTCGATGCGGCTGATCACGGATATCTTCGAGTTTTGTGCCGAGGAGACCCCTAATTTCAACACGATCTCGATCTCGGGGTATCACATCCGCGAGGCCGGCGCGACCGCCGCCCAGGAGATCGCGTTCACGCTGGGCAACGGCATCGAGTACGTCCGGGCCGCGATCGAGGCCGGCCTGGGTGTCGATTCGTTCGCCCCGCAGCTGTCGTTCTTTTTCGCCGCGCACAACAACATCCTCGAGGAGGTCGCGAAGTTCCGTGCCGCCCGGCGGCTGTGGGCCCAGATCATGGCCGAGCGCTTTGGCGCCGAGAACCCTAAGTCCAAACAGCTCAAGTTCCACACCCAGACCGCGGGGTCGACCCTGACCGCCCAACAGGTCGACAACAACGTCGTCAGGGTGGCCTACCAGGCGCTCGCGGCGGTGCTCGGGGGGACACAGAGTCTCCACACCAACGGCAAAGACGAGGCGCTGTCGATTCCCACCGAGGAGAGCGTCCGCACCGCTCTGCGAACCCAGCAGATCCTCGCCCACGAGTCCGGGGCCGCCGATACCGTCGACCCGCTCGGCGGGAGTTACTACGTCGAGTCGCTGACCGACGAGCTCGCGGCCGACGCTCGGGAGATCCTCGACGCGGTCGACGATCAGGGCGGCATGCGCGCCGCCATCGAGAGCGAGTGGGTCCAGCGTCAGATCCAAGACGTTGCCTTCGAGCGCCAGCGCGAACAGGAGGAGGGCGACCGGATCATCGTCGGGGTCAACGAGTTCACGACCGACGACCAAGACCAGCAGGCCGTCGACATCGAGGAGGTCTCCGAGGCCGAGGTGCACAAACAACGTGGTCGTCTCAAGACGATCCGCGAGGACCGGGACGACGAGACCGTCGAGACGAGCTTGGCGCGGCTCCGCGAGGCCGCCTGCAGCGAGGAGAACCTCATGCCACCCCTGATCGACGCGGTGAAGGCCTACGCCACCACCGGCGAGATCGCAGACGCCCTACGAGACGTGTTCGGGGAGCACCGACCGGGGGCCTGAGATGGAGGTCAGCTTCGCCCACGCCGGGATCGCGACGGCCGACGCGGCCGCCCTCTCCGCCGAGTACGCCGCTGTGTTCGACTGCCCGATCGTCCACGAGGAACGCACCGACGGGATGTATTTTGTCTTCCTCGAGATCGGCGGAGGCTATCTCGAGGTGATCGAACCGACCGATGAAGGCCCGATCGCAGAGTATCTCGACGAGGAGGGCTCCGGGCTGCATCACTTCGCGCTCGCGACGGATGACATCCCCGCGGCGCTCGACCGGGTCCGCGAGCACGGCGTCGAGCTGATCGACGAACGGCCCCGACCGGGCGCTTGGGGCCACGACGTGGCCTTCCTGCACCCGGCCTCGACCGGGGGCGTGCTCTTCGAGTTCGTCGAATCCGCGTGACTCTCCGCGACTACTGGATCCAGATGGTCTTGGGATTGAGAAACTCTCGGATCCCGGCGGCGGCGAGTTCGCGGCCGTAGCCGGACTGTTTGATCCCGCCGAAGGGTACCCGCGGGTCCGATTTCACGAGCTCGTTGACGAAGACGTTGCCCGCCTCGATTCGGTCGGCGACTTCCCGCCCGCGATCGCGGTCGGTCGTCCAGACGCTCGCGCCGAGCCCGTACTCGGTCGCGTTCGCCTTCGCGATCGCGGCGTCGGCGTCCGAGACCGCGTAGACCGCCGCGGCGGGGCCGAACGTCTCCTCGGCGTCGACCGGACAGCCCTCCGGGACGTCGGTCAGCACCGTCGGCGGGTAGAAGGCGCCGGGCCGGTCGGGCACCTCGCCACCTCGTTCGACGGTCGCGCCCGCGGCCGCGGAGGCCGCGACCTGCTCGTGGAGCCCGTCGCGGTGGCGTTCGCTCACCAGCGGGCCCAGGTCCGTCTCGGGATCGGTCGGATCACCCATCACCGTCTCGTCGACGCCCGCGAGGAAGGCTTCGAGAAACTCGTCGTAGACGGCCTCATGAACCAGCAGCCGCTTTGCCGCGATGCAAGACTGGCCGGTGTTTTGCAGCCGGGCCTGGACGGCCGTCTCGGCGGCGGCCTCGACGTCGGCGTCTTCGAGGACGATGAACGGGTCGCTCCCACCCAGCTCGAGGACGGTCTTTTTCAGCTGCTCGCCGGCGCTCGCGGCGACGGCCTGGCCGGCGCGGGTGCTTCCGGTGACCGTGGCGGCAGCAACCCGATCGTCGGGGAGGATCGTCTCGTGGATCGGCTCGACGCCGATCAGAAGCGACTGGAAGGCCCCCTCGGGGGCACCGGCACGGTCGAAGACCCGCTCGATCGCCCGGGCCACGCCGGGTACCTCGGGGGCGTGTTTCAGTAGGCCGACGTTACCCGCCGCGAGTGCCGGGGCGGCGAACCGAAACACCTGCCAGAACGGGTAGTTCCAGGGCATCACCGCGAGCACCGGGCCAAGCGGCTCGTAGCTGGTCCGGGCGTCGACACCCGGCGGGCTCGGGTACCGCTGGTCGTCGAGGTAGCTGCCGGCGTACTCGGCGTAGTGGTCACACACCCACGCGCACTTCTCGACCTCGCCGCGGGCCTGGGAGATGGGTTTGCCCATCTCGGCGGTCATCAGCTCGGCGTACTCGTCGGTATTCGCGCGCAGCTCCTCGGCCGCGGCGGCGAGCAGTTGTTCGCGATCTGCAAGCGGCCGCTCGCGCAAGTCCGCGAACGCGTCGGCGGCCCGCTCGATCGCCGCCTCGACAGCCGCGGCGTCGTCTTCCTCGTAGGTCTCGATCGTCTCGCCGGTTGCCGGGTTGACCGATTCCATACCGTCCGTAGGAACGAGCCGGAGTTAAGTCTGGTTTCCCTCTGCAGTGCCGTCGAAATACCCCGCGAGCCGATCGGCGGCCGTCTCGACCCGCGGGCTGACGAGCGCGAACCGGATCCACTCCTCGTAGCTGTGCCCGAAGGCCTCGCCGGGCATCCCCGCGACGCCGGCCTCGTCGATCAGCCGCTTGACGTTCTCGAAGGTCCCCGGAAACTCGGGGACCCGGGCCATCACGTAGAAGGCCCCCTCCGGCTCGACGTACTCCGCACCGGCGGCCGCCAAGGCGTCCGTGAACCGGTCGATCCGGGCCTGGAGTTGCGCCCGGACCTCCTCGTAGTAGCTCGGATCGGTCTCCTCGAGTGCGTGCAACACCGCCGCCTGAGCGGGCCGGGACCCGGTGACGGTCGTCAGCATGTGCCGAGTGCGGGCGTTCTCGAGGAGCTCGCTCTCGCCGGGAAAGACCGCGTAGCCGACCCGGAAACCGGTGATCGCCATCGATTTCGAGAAGGAGTTGGTCACGACGCGGTGTGTCGAGTCGACCGACAGCGCCGAACTGAACCGTCCGGAGTAATCGAAGTGATCGTAGACCTCGTCGCTAACCAGCACGGCGTCGACCGCCTCGGCGATCGCGACGAGCTCGGCGATGGTCTCCTCGCCGTAGGTCACCCCCAGCGGGTTGTTCGGCGAGTTGATCACGATCACCGCCGTCTCCGGGCCGGCACGTTCCCGGACCGTCTCGGGGTCGAGCCGGCCGTCCGGTCCGACCGGCGCGAACCTCAACTCGGCGTTCAAGAAGTTCGCCCGGCCCGCGTAGTACGGATAAACCGGGTCGGTCAGCAGGATCTCCTCGCCCGGAAACACCTCGAGGCCGCCGGCCATCGCGAGGTGGTTTGCCTCGCCGGCGCCGTTCGTGATCACGAGCTGCTCGCGGTCCAGCCCCCGGCGGTCGGCGATCTCCTCGCGCAGGTCCGTCAGGCCGACGCTTGGCGGGTACTGAAACTCGTCGGCGTCGGCCTCGGCGTAGTCGGCCAGTCCCTCCCTGAGCGCGCCCGGGGGCTCCCAGTCCGGGCTCCCGCTGACCATGTCGACGACATCCCGGTCGGCCCGGCTCGCGTACTGCATGACCCTGAAAAACTGCGGGGTCTCGTAATCCATGTCTCTGCTGTGGCCGGCGCCCACCTGTGTCTTTCGCGCCCGCAAAGAGGCCGAGAGGCCCAGAGCCAACGCTTATTTTCCGCGGCGTCGTCGCCTCCGACATGCCTCAGTGGGAGTGTGCCATCGAGGGCGACGACGCGGGCCCGTTCGACCGGCTCGAGGACCTGATGGTCCACCAGGCGACCGAACACGAGCGCGTCGAGTGTGAGGTCTGTGGCACGGTCGTGCCCGACGGGTACTTCGCGATCAGACACGTCTTCGAGAACCACTCGCGGGCGGAGTACGTCCGGGCATACGGCGCCGACGCGGCCGATGTCCGCCGCCGCGAGGAAATCAAAAAGACCGTCGAGGGGACCGCCGATATTCAAGCCGTCGTCGACCGGATCGACGGGAGCTGAGTCAGTTCGGCGCCCTACCCTGGCTCTCTGCGGTCCGGGCGTCGGCGATCGCAAACGAGAGCGTGCTCGCGAGCCCGAGCAGGGTGCCGGCCGTCAGCGTGACCGCGAGGTACTCGAGCGACCCCCGCCCCACAAAGAAGGCGCTCACCCCGTGTAACACCGCCGCGATCGCGAGCACGTAAAACGGAGCGTTCAGGTACCGCCACCGGAACTCCCCGGCGAGGTACTCCTGGGTCACGCGGCCGAGGCTGCTCGTGACGCCGGCGGCGGCGACCCACTGGACGGCACCGAACACGAGCGCTGCCGCCGCCTCGCCGACGGCCGGATCGGTCGTCTCTGCCTCCAGCGCCCGGACGCCGCTGACCCCCCCGACAACGAGCAGGGCGGCCGCGACGAGGTAGGTGACAAGCGTCACTCGGCCGGCAAACAGCGCCCGTCGGGCGCGCTCGACGCCCTGATCGATCCGCCCGCCGATGCCCAGGCCCCGCCCGAGGACGTACAGCCCGAGCAGTCCCGAGGCGAACCCGAAGACCGTCCCGGGGAGATCGAGCGCGTTCGCGAGCACTGCGAGCGGGTAGATGAGCAGTGCGATCCCCAGCGGCACCAGGATGGTCCCGCGGGTCTCGGGGTCGTCGAGCACCTGCTTGATCGTGTAGTACATCGACTCGAGGTCCTGGGCCTGCCGGACGACGACGCGCCGGACTCTGTCGATCGGCACCCGCGAGCGCACTACCGGGAGTACCGACTCGTCTTGGGCGCCGTCTGTCACGACGATCGCCCGGACGTCCTCGCCGGTCGCGAGCCCGGCCAGCACGCGATCGATCTGGTCGCCGATCCGCCGGTTTGCCTCGATGTCGCCGCCCTCCCGGCCGGTGACCGCCGCGACCGTGACCGACTCGTCTGCGATCTCGCTGGTGATGTGTAGCCCCTCGAACAGAACGTTCACGTCGCTGTCCTCGGGATCGGCGGTCGCGAGCGCAACCGCCGCCTCTCTGACGCTCTCCCGGCCGACCACGGGCGTCGAGACGCCGGTCTTGCGGCCGAGATCGTCGTCGAGGTCGACACACAACACCAGCAGCATTTGCCGGCTGTACGGGACGGTCTCGCTTAGTCTTTGGCCCGCTCGGTCGCGGGTCGCCCGCGGTCGGGGCGGCGGCGGCGAGCCGTCGAAGCGGACGTTTATGATCGTCGCCAGCCGAACTGCGCCCGATGTCAAACGCCAAGGGCGACCGTCGCGAGCGGGAGTTGGTCAACAAGCTCGACGAGGCGGGGCTTGCGGTGATGCGGGCCCCAGCGAGTGGCAGCGCCACCGACCGCGAGCTGCCCGACGTGCTCGCCGGCGACGGCGACCGGTTTTACGCGATCGAGGCAAAATCATCCGCTGGCGATCCGATCTACCTCGCCGGCGAGGAGGTGTACGCCCTGGTGTACTTTTCGCAGAACTTCGGCGCCAAGCCGCGGATCGGCGTCCGGTTCGACCGTGAGGACTGGTACTTTTTCCACCCCGACGAGCTGTACCAGACCGACGGCGGCAACTACCGGGTGAAAAAGAAGACTGCGCTCGCCGATGGCACCGATTTCCCGGAGCTGACCGGCCACTCGGAGCGGGTCACGCTCGCCGAGGCCGCCCCGGGAGCCGACGACGAGACGGCCGAGGAGAGCATCCGCCGGGTGCTCGAGGCGGTCGCCCGCGGCGACCTCTCCGTTGAGGAGGCCGTCGAGATGATTTGATCCGCGCGGGTTGATCACCCGAGCCGACTCAATGTACGGATACGCTTGCCTCGCGGCGGGTCTCGCCTGGTCTGGTCTGTCGGCTCACGCAACGCGGCGGTGACTACTCGCGCTCGCCGGCGCCGACGGCGGCCTCGCCGACCGGATCGTGGCCCTCGATCAGCTCCTGGCCGCCCATGTACGGGCGCAGTGGCTCGGGGATGGCGACGGTTCCGTCCGGATTCTGATAGTGCTCGAGCAGCGCGATCACGACCCGCGGAAGTGCCGTGCCCGATGCGTTGAGCGTGTGGAGATACTCCGCGGACTCGTGGCGCTCGGGGCGATACCGGAGCCCGATCCGGCGGGCCTGAAACGCCTCGAAGTTCGAGGCACTCGAGACCTCGAGCCACCGACCGCCCCGGTCCGGTCCGTGGGGCATGTCGTCGGCTGGCGCCCAGACCTCGATGTCGTAGGTCTTCGCCGAGGCGAAGGTCAGATCGCCGCCACACAGCAACACGACCCGGTAGGGCAGCCCGAGCGCCTCAAGCACCGCCTCGGCCTCGCCGACCAGCCCCTCTAGACGCTCGTCGCTGTTGTCGGGCTCGACGAAGTTCACGAGCTCGACCTTGTTGAACTGGTGGACCCGGCCGAGCCCGCGGGTCTCGGTGCCGTGCTCGCCGGCTTCCCGCCGGAAGTTCGGCGTGTAAGCCTGGTGTTTGATCGGCAGGTCGTCCGCGAGCAGGATCTCGTCGCGGTACATGTTGGTGACCGGCACCTCGGCGGTCGGACAGAGCCACAGGTCCTCCTCGTCGTAGGGTTCGTCGTTGTGGCCGCCGATCCGGTAGGCGTCGGCGCTGAACTTCGGGAGCTGACCGGTGCCGGTCATCGACCGGCTCGTGACGGGGATCGGGGGAAAGACCTCGGTGTAGGCCTGCTCGCGGTGGAGATCCCGCATGAACTCGATCAGGGCGTGTTCGAGCCGGGCTCCGTCCCCGCGCAGGAAGTAAAACCCGCCGCCGGCGACCTTCGCGCCGCGCTCGAAGTCTAAAATTCCCAGCTGCTCGCCCAGCTCGTAGTGAGGCCTGAGCTCCGCGGGCAGGCTCGCCTCCTCGACCCCGACTCGGCGGAGCTCCTCGTTGTCCTGTTCGTCCTCGCCCGGCGGGACGACCGCCTGCGGGACGTTCGGCAGCTCGAGCAGCCGCTCTTCGAGCTCGTCTTCGAGCCGTTCGGCTTCGGCCTCGACGGATTCGAGCTCGGCTTTGAGCTCCTGTGAGCGGTCGATCGCCTCCTGAGCGGCGTCCTCCTCGCCCTCGCGTTTGAGCTCGCCGATCCGACCGCTGATCTCGTTGCGCCGCTGTCGCAGGTCGTCCCCGCGGGATTTCTGCTCGCGCCACTGCCTGTCGATCTCGAGGAGGGCGTCGAGGTCGAACTCCGACCCGCGGAGTTCGAGGGCCTCCCGGACTGCCTCGGGGTTCTCCCGGACGAACTGCCTGCCGAGCATGCCCCGAGTTCACCGTCCCGGGGCAAAACCGTATCGCTCCCGTCCGACCGCCGCGGTCGCGGCCTCGGCCGCCGGGGCGTGAACGCTTTCACCCTCCCGCCCGGGGCTGGGGCATGGACGTGGATCTTCACGAGGCGACCGCCGGCGACAGCACGGACCTGTACTATCTGGATATGGAGCTGTACGACACCCCCGAGTACGGCGCCGCGTACGTCCTCGACGCCGAGCGCCCGGCGGTGATCGAGACCGGCCTCGGGACAAACACCGACCGGATCCTCGCGGCCCTCGAAGAGCTCGGGATCGCGCCCGAGGAGCTCGCCGCGATCGCGGTTACGCACGTCCACCTGGATCACGCCGGCGGCGTGGGCTTTCTCGCGGCCGCCTGCCCGAACGCGGACGTGGTGGTCCCCGAGCCGGGGGCACAGTTTCTCGTCGACCCAGAGCCGCTGTGGGAGGGAACGAAGGCAGTCATCGACGAGCGTATCGGTCACTACGTCGAGCCCCGGCCGGTCCCGGCCGAGCGGGTCGTCGGGCTCGCAGACGGGGAGACCGTCGAACTGGGCGATCACGCCCTAACCGCCCACGCGGCCCCGGGACACGCCTTCCACCAGGCGGTACTGTACGATCCCGCAAACGACGGCGCGTTCACCGGCGACGCCGCCGGCATCGTCACGCCCGCACTCGAGGGGCCACAGCACGCGACGCCGCCGCCGGATTTCGATCTCGAACAGGCACTCAGAGATGTCGAGTCGATCGCCGCGCTCGACCCGACGGCGCTGTATTACAGCCACTTCGGCGATGTCGAGCCCGACGGGCAGCTCGCGGCCTACGCGGATGTACTCGAGTCCTGGGTCGACTCGGTCACCCGGGTTCGCGCCAGAAAAGACGATGCGGCCGTCGCGGAGTACTTCGCCAAGCGGGCCGACACCGTCGACGCCTGGGGGCCCGTCCACGCCCGCGACGAGGAGCGGCTGAACGTCGCCGGCGTTCTCGAGTACTTGGACGGCTGATCCGTCGCCCGGCAGCGCCTGTCGGTAGATCGCCGCCGACGCTCGTGATACATACGGTTCGCTCATCGAAAAAGCCCACTGCCCTGGGTCGGTCCCGCGACTCCGGCCCCGTGCCGGGGGCCGCCGGCATCTCGACAGATTCAGGTTATTCTGTCCCCTACGTCGGGACAGTATGATGTTGCCGACCCACGTCCTGCTCGGACTCGCGCTCGCGGTCCCGTTAGCTGTGGTCGCCCCCGGCCAGGCGACCGCGGCGCTCGCGGCGGGACTGGTCGGTAGCGTGGTTCCGGACCTGGATCTGTACGCGGGTCACCGACGGACGCTTCACTTTCCGGTGTACTACAGCGTGCTCGCGGTGCTCGCGGTGCCGATCGCGCTGCTGGTTCCAACGGCGGCGACGGTGGCCGCAGCGGCGGGGCTGGTCGGTGCCGCGGCACACTGTCTGACCGACGCGCTCGGGGGCGGGCTGGAGCTGCGTCCCTGGGAGGGGACCTCCGATCGGGCGGTCTACGATCACTACCGCGGAGAGTGGGTGACTCCCCGTCGGCTTGTTCCCTACGACGGCGCGCCCGCGGATCTGGCCGCGTCGGCCGTCATCGCCGGCCCGTTGGTGTACGGACTGGAGGGACCGTTCTACTGGGCGGTCATCGCCGCGCTCGCGGTCGGAATCGTCTACGCCGTCCTCCGGCGCGCGCTCGCGACGTGGGCCGCCCGGATCGTCGATCGGCTCCCAGGTCGGGTGCGTCCGTACGTTCCCGACCGGTACAGCCGAGCCGACGCGTCGGCGTCCGATTCCGCCGGCGACTGATTGGACTGTCCCTGTGAGGTTGTCGCCGAGGATCGACGCTGAGTCCCGCGGTCGGGGTTGGAGAAACGGTTAATTTTGGCCCGCGACAACGCGACGTCGTGACCGACCTGCTCTCGATCGTGACCGCGGCCTGTCTCGTCGGGCTGGTCGCGGTTCTGTTGCTCGGCGTTCGCCGGGGAAACGCTCCGGCGACGGCCAACACGCTCGTCTCGCTCGCCGTTATCGCCGTTCCGTTTGCCCTCGCCGCAATCGCGTCGGCACTCGGCCGGGATCCGACCGTCGGTCGGGTCCTCCCGGCGTGGCTCGCGGTCGCCGGGCTGTTACACTCCGTCGGAATGCTCGGCCCGTACGACCGAATCGCGTGGTGGGACGGACTTACACACGCCGTCTCGGCGGGGCTGGTGGCCGCGTTGCTGTACGCGGCTGCGCTCGTGGCGGCCGGTCACGCCGGCATCGCCGAGTCTCGACCCGCCGCCGCCGCCGTCACGCTCGCGATCACGGCCCTTGCCGGGATCTTCTGGGAGCTCATCGAGATCGTCGCCCGCGATCTCGGCGAGGCGACCGGCCTCGAGCCGGTGTTGGTTCACTACGGGCCGAGAGACACGGCGATCGATCTCGGCGTCGACATGCTGGCGGCCGCGGTCGTCGTCGGGATCGACCTCCGGCTGTTCGTTCACCTCGCCCGCCCGGTGCCGGAGCTGACGACGGTTCTCCTCGTTGGGAGCGCCGGCGCGCTCGCGGTCGGTTCGCTGGCACTCGCCGTCGTCACACGCGTCACACGACCGCCATCCCGTGGATGACTATACCCCGGACCGCGGGACTGCGAACTCCCGACACTCGTCGACCGACTCCCAGAACCGACACCTACATGTCCGCGGCCCGGTCACCGACGAACATGTACGTCGGGCGGTTCGTCGTTGTTGCACCGACGGTCGGCGCCTATCGGGTCTCCTCGCGCTCGTTTCCAAACCGGCAGGCGATCGATCGTGATTCGCGGGTGACCATCGCTCCCACCCCCGCGGCCGAGGAGACGGACAACCCATACGTCTCGTACAACTGCCTCCGGCCGACCGACCGCGGAGCCGTGATCGGCAACGGCTCGCACGTCGACCCGATCGCCGAGAAGCTCGCGCTCGGCTACCCGGCCCGCGACGCGCTCGCGACGGCGCTGCTCACACTCGATTTCGAGAGAGACGAGTACGATACCCCCCGAATCGCCGGCGTGGTCGGGACCGCTCCTGTCGCCGAGTCTTCGGGGCCCCGGACGGCCGACGGGAACGAGCCGGCGGCGTATGTTGGCATCGTCCGCAGGGATGGACTCGTCGTCAAGCGGGTCACAGAGCCGACGCTCGTGGCGACCTACGAACGGACCGAACCGGAGCCGTTCGAACTCGCGGCCGACGACGCGGCAACGGCGGCCCGAGCGGTCTACGAGCAGACCTTCGAGCATCCGATTTGTGCCGCCGGCGTGGCCCTGACAAAGGAATCTGGGTCCAGGTTCGAGACCGCGGTCGTCAACGGCTGAGCTCAGGCCGCGAGCCCCGAGATTCAAGCCGGTCGAGGACATACTGGTGAGCAATGAGCGACCGGCTCGTCGTCAAGGCCGGAACAAAGACCGTCGACGAACTGCTCGCGGCGCTGCACGACGGCCGCCGGATCATCGTCGAGACGGAGTTTCTCGGCGCCGACCACGAGGTCGTGCTCCGGTACGACGGCGACACCTACTACTGCGATACGCCGACCCGACTCCACAAACACGACTCCACGGCCGAGATGCGGACCTGTCTCAGAAACCGCGGCTACGGCCGTCCGGACGAGCCGGACGCCGACGACCCGACCGCCGAGGGTTCCGGCAAGCCCGAACGACTCGACACCGGCCGGGAGTAACCCCCGCCCCCGCCGAGAGGCTGGGATTTATTCGCCGCCGTTCCGTTCAACTCGGTATGGCAGAGGCAGACAACTCCCCAGCACGAAGCGACCAGACCGACGACCGGTTCGACGGGCTCGTCGTCGACGAGGGCCCGTCGCTCGAGGAGGCGCTCACCTGCGTGTTCGGCATCCAGCACCACGAGGTCCGGACCTACGAGACGCTGCTCGATCAGCCCGCGAGCACGGTCGCGGAGCTATCCTCGGTGCTCGACCGCGACCGTAGCAACGTCAACCGCTCGCTCGCGACGCTCCGCGAGAAGAGTCTGGCCCGCCGCGAGCGCCGGCTGCTCGACGGCGGCGGGCACGTCTACCAGTACTCCGCGACGCCGCTCTCGGAGGCCCGCGAGCTGCTCCGCGAGACCCTCAAAGCCTGGACGACGACCGTCGACGAACGCATCGACGGGTTCGGTCCCGGCTCTCGATAGCTCACTCGCCCGGCGTTCTGTCGGCTACCCCAGAGATGACCGGCGCCCGACCCGATAGACCCGACCCCTTTTTATTCGCCGGTGTGTCGACCCGGTAATGGCAGATCTGGCGTTGCGGGGTGATCGTCCCGAACCGGGTTGTGCCACGGCCGGGACCTGGCTCGAGTGTATCGAGTGTGGGGAGACCTATCCGCCCTTCGCCGAGGTCAGGTACACCTGCGATTGCGACGGGTTACTCGAGGTGCGGTACGCGGAGC
This sequence comes from uncultured Halobacteriales archaeon, assembly GCA_964423305.1. GTDB lineage: Archaea > Halobacteriota > Halobacteria > Halobacteriales > Haloarculaceae > Halovenus. The sequence goes on from CAYREK010000019.1 coordinate 26,823, forward strand.
TGCCGACCTGGAGTGACTTCTCGGGAACCGGCGTCTGGCGGTACGACGCCGCACTCCCGGTCGAGACCGGCGTCTCCCTGCCCGAGGGAGCGACGCCCCTTCACGAGATTCCCGACCTCGAGGCCGAGCTCGGGCTCGCGCGGCTCCGGGTCAAACACGAGGGGATGAACCCGACCGGGAGCTTCAAGGATCGCGGGATGACCGTCGGCGTCGCGGTGGCCCAGCGGGCCGGCGTCGACCGGCTGGCCTGTGCCTCGACGGGCAACACGAGCGCGGCGTTGTCTGCCTACGGCGCCCGCGCCGGGCTGGAGACGCTCGTGCTCCTCCCTCAGGGGAAAGTCGCTGCCGGCAAGCTCGCCCAGGCGAGTCTCCACGGTGCGCGCATCCTCGAAGTCGATGGCAACTTCGACAC
>CAYREK010000020.1:0-14501 GCA_964423305.1 uncultured Halobacteriales archaeon
CCCGTCGTAGACCGTGTCGAGCACGCCCGGCGCGAGGTCGACCGACAGCGGCGCGCCGGTCGTCTCGACGGGCTCGCCGGGCGCGACGCCGGAGGTCTCCTCGTAGACCTGGATCGTCGTCAGGTCGCCCTCGATCTCGATGACCTCGCCCATCAGGCCCTCCTCGCCGACGTAGACGACGTCGTTCATCCGGGTGTCGAGCCCGACCGCCGTCACGACCGGACCGCTCACGCTCTCGATCCGTCCGTCTTCGCGTACCGTACCGTCCGTTGCCTTACTCATGGTTCCGTTTGGTCGTCGTCCATCAAGTCAATACCGATTGCACGCTTGATCTGTTCCCGGAGGTTCCCGCTGCCGGCGCCGCCGCCCAGCGTCACGACGACCGGCTCGACGCTCCGCTCGACTTCCTGTCTAACCTCTCGCGAGAGATACTCGAGATCGTCCTCGTACATCACGACGATCCCAATGTTGTCGTCGGCCATCGTCTCCTTGACGGCGGCGTCGAGGTCGGTTGACTTCCGATCGTCAGGCACCTCGGCGAACTCACGAACGCCGGCGAGTCGAAAGCCGGTCGTGAACTCTGGGTTGCCGATGACTGCGATTTCTTCGGTCATGCTTAGACCACAAGCATCTCCTGTTCGATCTCCTCGACCGGAAGGCCCACTTCTCTTCCTCTCGCAATCGCTCGGATGTTTTTTATTTCACGCTCTTTGGCGAGAATATACGCCAGCGCTGAACAGACCGATATTGGGTACCGGTAGGCTAGTTCGTCCGCGTAGCTAAGTAAGGCGCTGTTGATCGCGTTTTCAAACTCAACGAGACTGTCGGCCGCGCTGAGATCCGTTACCGCAGCCGAGAGATCATCACCGTACGTACTCTCCCGAATTCGTTCGGTGAGCGTGTCGAAATCAGCGACAAGCCCACGCAACTCGTCGGCATCGAACAACTGACCACCCTCGATGAAATACTCGGTCGGATCCATGTTTGTCCGGGTTCGCGCTAGTCGGAGCGCGTTTCGAATGTTTCGAAAGTCAATCTCCGCCTGGAGCACCTCTACGTAGAGTCCGGCGCCGGACCGTCTGTTGACCCGTTGTGGGTTGATATCGGCAAGCAACGACTCGTAGAAGGTCTTATCAATCTCGTTCTCGATCGGAACCAACAGCTCGGTTTCTTCGAACGTTTTGAACGCTGAGTCGAGTCTGTCTCCAAATATCGTCTCATCAAGCAACTCGATAGCCTCTTCGACAGTCTCTGCGGCCGCAAGCCGGTCGAGTAGCCGGTCATCGAGCTCTCCAGCGCGGACGTAATCGGCTTGGATGCTCTCACTCGACTCACCCGAATAGATCCCACGAACCGCAGTTTTGATGTTCTGTGCGTCGAACTTCCGGAGGTAGTTGCCGAGCAGGTCGTGCAGCTGTCCGTCTGCCCAGGAGAGCACATCGGCGAAATGTCTCGCCTGATTCCGGTTCAGGGCGTACTCAATGAGATCAACGCCGTCGTATCGTGCTCCGAGTTCGTTGATCTCAGTGCTGTACTCGCTTTCCTCCATGTACCGAGCAATCTCGCTGGGCCCCATCCGGACTAACTTCCGATAATCGTCCTCGGTAAACAGCTTGGCTTTGCGTGCCCGGACCCGGGCGTTGACGTAGCCTGGGTTTGATCTACTCATCTGCGTCAAGCAGTCGGTCAGCAGTTTCTCTGAGGTTCTCGTCCCAGACATCTGCCAACACCGCATCAAACGTGTTTGTTACACGGACCTGCGAGCTCTCTGACTCGGCAACGACACCACCTAAACAATCGGTATCGCCCGCGTATCGCAGCTCTTTCTGGTCGTACTCCGCAGCCAACTCTTCGAGCAACTCTCGGTCCTCAGCCCGACCGTATATCTCTATGGGACCAGTATCAAACTCGGCGACAGTCCCCGCAAGTAACTGTTCGGTAAGGGCTCGACGTCTTTCGCCGTCGATACGCTCTAGCTCCGTCTCGATACTAGTCCGCACATCTGCGAGTGCATCACGGCGAGCCTCGAGTCGGAGCTGCTTTGCTTCGAGACTTGCACTCGAGAGTTTCTGTTCTCGTTCCTGCTCGATTGTGCTCTCGGCCTCGGCGAGCCGCTGTTCCTGCAGCTCCTCTGCCTCTCTTTTTGCCTGCTCACGGAGGGTTTCGGCCTCCTGCTCTGCTGCTTGGATGAGCTCCTCGGCTTCGGCTTGTGCTTGTGCTCTGATATCCTCAGCAACAGTGTCCAGGCTCATTGCCACACTACACCACAAATACCGTTACGAGAGCAATAATAATCAGCGTTTCCGGCAGAGCAGTTAGGATCAATCCACTGATAAAATTATCGCCGTCCTCCGCAATCGCGCCCATTGCCGCAGATCCGATCTCACGCTGTGCTAGCCCAGTTCCAATTGCCGCGAGCCCAACCGCCAAGGCTGCCATCGCCTCGTTCTGGAGAAATGGGTCGGGTTCAGTCTGTAGCAGTATGCCATCCACCAGCTGCGGTAGTGTCTCAATCATTGTGTTGTGTTGTTAGCTGTGTTTAGCTGTTATCGTCCGAACGGTACGTACTTCCGCCCACCGCCTTCATAAAACTTCTCAAAGAACTCGAAGTACTCGAGCCGAACCGCCTGAATTGCGGCAGTGCCACCGACAGCGAGTACGACTAGATGGCCAGCAATGAGCACGGGCAGTCCAAGCACTGCTCCCTCAAGACCGAACTGAAACGTCGCAAGCGAAAGTTCGGTCCCGATATTGGAGAGCCCACCGAAGATGACTTCGCCACTCACGGCATCCGGCCGACTCGAATGAATGAATTTGAACCCACCGCTGGATCCACGGTACGCACCGAAATATAGTAGATTGACAGCCACCACTAGACCGCCTTTCGACAGAAGGACCGCTGCCACCCGCGTGTACGAGAGCACGTGCGTGAACGGCACCGCAATCTCGACAATCTCGTACCACGGTCCTACAAGCAACAGAAGGGCCCCGATAAAAATCGCACCAATCGCCGCCCAGCCCATCAGCTCTGGAAACCCGGTAAACCCAAGGGGGATTGGGTTTCCATTAAAGATTGCGTTCGAACCAACAATACCGTACTCTGCCTCGGTGAACGTCGGCTTGCTACCCGCAAACAGCCGAGAGAAAACAAACACCCAGATACCGTTGAGTATCAACAGCCACGAGCCAGCCTCAAACACCGCCGGCTTGATCCCATGGAGCTGGTACTCACTCACAAAGTTGAACCCGTACCCGACGATCATCTGGAGCCAGCCAACGACTACCGCGAGCAGCAACCAAGCGACTGCCCATTCCGTCTTTGTCAGGCCCTTTGACAGCACTGGCTCGAACCCGAGCCACTCGATTACTTTGAGTCCGAACAGCTCGCCGAACAACACACCGAAGACGACGGTTATCGCACTCATCCATAGCATAATCGCGCCGACACTCGTAATTGCCGTGCTGTCGAACCGTCGCTGCACTCCGTAGCCGATCATCCCGTAGACTAGCCCGTATCCGATATCGGCGATCATAAATCCAAAAATCACCGGAAAGAAGAGAAACAAGACAATCGTCGGATCGAATTCGCTGTACTTCGGTCGGTTGACTGCCTTTGTGAGTGTCTCGAACGGCGTCGCGATCTTTGGAACCTTTTGAACTGTTGGTGGATCGTCTTCGACCGTGACAATACGTCTGTGTCCGCCGTCTGTCACAGCATCCTGGTTGCGATCAGCAGCCGTCTCAGACTCAGACTCAGGCCCGGGCTGGATTGCCTCGGTGGGTTCGTTTCCCACCGGCGTGTACGCTGCCCGCTTGAATTCACTAACGCTGACTCGACCATCGACGTCGGCTGTCAGCCGATCGCGAAGCTGCTCAACGTTGGCTGTCGGGACCCATCCCTCGATGATAAACGACCGCTCGGTCGTGGCAAAACTCAGTGGGGCCTCCCGCTTTTCTGCCTCGGCTCGGAGATCGCGTTCTAGCGTGAGAAGAAAGTCCGCGTGCTCGGCTCGCAGTGCAACACGCTCGTTTTCAATCCGGGTCTCCTCCGCCTCAATCTCGCTTTGTTCTTGTCTGAGCTGTGCTATCTTCTCTGCTGGGTCACCGGTCTCCTCTGGGACCTCGTACTCGGTGAACGGGACACCGACGAGCGCGTCCCGGAGCTCGACTTCCTCGGCACGAGCGAACACCGCGACCGTTCCTGTTGTGTCCCCGCGTGCGATCTCGATAGCCTCAATGTCGGCCTCTACGAGGGCGGTTTCAATCTCTGTCGCGTTACCCTCTCCGACCAACACTGTCAGGCTCTGGTACCCCCACAATAGATCGAGCGGTATCCCGATATCCACGAACGTCTCGAGCCGTTGGATCTCGTCTTGAATATCGCGGCGTCGGTCGCGTAGCTCTTCTTGCCGGTCGTCAAGCTCGTTGACGCTTTGTTTGAGCGCTTCGAGTCGGGCGTCGGGATCGTCTGGCACTGTCCGCTCGCTGCTCAGATCTTCGTCAATATCAAGCGCGTCTTGGAGTGCTCGGACGGTCACGAGCTGTCCCGAGACTTCATCGGCCCCCGGCAGCGAGTCACCCGGCTTGAATCCGTCCCACGAGCCGTCGTACTCCGTGATGTCGAGCAGCTCGAGCTCGTACATCGTCTCGATGACCTCACTCATCACGCTCTTTGCGCCCGTCACCGAAACCTTCGACATCCGCTCGGGCCTAAACATCGATCGCTTCCTCGAACTGCTGCCGGAGGAACGCGACGGCCTCCTGGTGATTCTGCTCGGCCAGCGCCGCGAGCCGCTCGCGTTCCTCGCGGGCGTCTGCGAGAATCTCTTCGCGTTCCTGCTCGATCTCGGCCCGGCCCTCCTCAAGACGGCGTTGTGCTTCCTCCTCGGCCTCCTCGCGAGCGTCTTCGAGTATCTCGTCGGCCTCCTCGCGGGCATCCTCGCGGATCTGCTCGGCCTCCTCGCGGGCGTCTTCGAGTATCTCGTCGGCCTCCTGCTCGGCAGCCTTGATCTGCCTGAGTACCTGCTGGTCGGGCATCGGTCAGTCGTCGCACATTACTCCGATATACTACTTGGGAGTTGCGGAATCGGACGGTCCCGGGAGTTATCCCTGTTGGGGCCAAGGGGCCAGCATGGGTATTCTCGAAGATAAGGCGCGCGCACGGACGTTCTATAGGTATCTCTCTGTGGTGTACGATCGGATCAACCCGCTGGTTTGGACCGAGCAGATGCGCGACGAGGCCGTCGACATGCTCGATATCGCCGCCGGGGATCGGGTGCTCGACGTAGGCTGTGGCACCGGCTTCGCGACGACGGCGCTCGCCCGCAAGTCCGACCGCGTCCACGCCATCGACCAGAGCCCACACCAGCTGTCCCAGGCATTCGAGAAGTTCGGCCGACGGGGACCAGTCCGATTTTATCGCGGCGACGCAGAGCGGCTCCCCTTCCCCAACGACAGCTTCGACGTGGTCTGGTCTTCCGGGTCGATCGAGTACTGGCCCGATCCGGTCGCCACGCTCGCGGAACTGCGCCGGGTCGCCCGCCCCGACGGGCAGGTGTTGGTCGTCGGGCCACTGACGCCCGAGGGGGCGGTGGCCCGCCGGCTCGCCGACGCGATCATGCTCTTTTACGACGAGCGCGAGGCCGACCGGCTGTTCGAGGCCGCCGGCTACCCCCGCTTCGAACACTACATCCAGCAGGCCCACCCTGGCAGTCCGCGGGCGATCACGACCCTCGCGGAGCCGGCCTGATCGGCTCAGCGCCGGGCGGTCGCCTCGAGCTCGGCGATCACGGCCCGGTCTGTGGTGACGGTGACGGTCACGGTCGCGCCGGGGCCGATCCGTGGCTTGTTCGTCGCGGCGAGCCGAAGACTCGCCGTCTCGCCGGCCCGCAGGGTCGTCGACCCGGCGACGTTGAACGCGCCGGTCGGCCCGCTCGCGAACCCCCTGGCTGCGAAAAACGGAACCGGCGGCTGCTCGGCGAGGGGTCGGCCGTCCACGGCGACGGTGAGCTCGATCTCCGAGACAGCGAGCGGCTCGCCGCCCTCGTGGGCGATCGTGATCCGGTCGGCCGCCGAATCGGCGGCGAGGGCGAGACTCGCCGCCGGCGGTGGCGCCGGTCGGTCGGTAGCCGTGACCGCGGCCCCGGCCGCCACGGAGAGCGCCACCACGATCCCCACCAGAAGTACCGTTCCAACCACCGGCGAGACCGCCCTGTCCATGCCCGTCGGCGGCTGGCGCGGCTTCGGAAATAAATCGACGGTCTCGATCCCGGTCAGGCGCCGACGGCCGACACCGTCGTTCCACCGGGGGTGGTGGCGCTCACCTCAAAGGGGCCGTCGGGCTGGATGAGCCGGAGCTCGCCGTTCTCGTCGGTCTGACCCACCTCTCGCCCGCCGATCGTCACCGTCGCGTCCGCGACCGGCTGACTGTCTTCGGTCACCGACACCCGGATCGGTCCGGTCGCGTGTGTCACGGCCACCCGCAACTCGACGCCGTCTGCGGTTGCGGTCTCGACGGCCGTTACGGGCACAGCATCCGGAGCGGCGAACTGGTGTTCGTGAAAGACGTTGGTCGTCGCCCCGTCGAAGAAGGCTTCGAGGCTGCCGTGTGGGTGTCCGATGTCGATCCGGTAGACGTCCCCAGTCCGGATGCCGCTGATGCTCGGCTCGTTCGCGAACGCCCACGGGTAGATCTCGTTCGCCCGTTCGATGGCGGCGCTCCAGCCCGGGCTGGTGCTGTCGGTGAACCGGTTGGCCCCGGTCCGGTTGCGCTCGCTATTCAGGAACGCCTGGCGGACGTACTCCTCGCCGACCGTCGCCACCACGAGCCCGTCGGGGCCGGTCTGGACGTACGCGGCCTGTCGGTCGGTCGTGCCCGCGGCGGCGGCTTCGAGTTGCTCGAGTGCGGGCTGGCCGAGCAGCGATTCGGTCGTCTCGAGGACGGTCAGGTTCGCTTCCACGCTCGGGAACGGGATCTCCGAATCCGCTTCGTACCCCGCGAGCCGGTCGAGCAGGGCGCGCTCGCGGTCGGCAGCGGCGTTCAGCCTGACCAGCTCGCTCGCCAGCGTCGCCGTCGAGAGCTCGCCGTCTCCGTGGGCTGCGAGCAACTCCTCGCGTTCGGCTTCGAGGCCGGCGACGCGGTCCTCGGCGTTCCCGACGGTCTCGCGGATCGTCGCCCGCGCGACCGGGTCCTCAGCCTGGCTGATCCGTTCCTCGAGGGTCAGCCGATCGTGGAGTCCGGCGAGTCGATGCGCGTCGGCGGCGACCGCCGTTCCGACATCGATTCCGGCGGCCGCGTGCCCGTCGGCGGCGGGATCGGCGAGTGAGAGTTTGTCCGTGGTGTTCTCGACGCCGACGACGCTCTCCTGACCGTCGGGCTGCCCGAGTGCGCCGCCGGCGACGCCGAGTCCGACGACGACGAGGAGGATGACCGCGAGGCGGGACCGTAGGCGCATTCGTCTCTGTTCCGGCCAGTGTGAACATAAATCGTCGGGATCGCTTCGATCCCCGCCGCCGACACTCTCAACAGTCTCCGGGCCAAGCCCGCCTATGGAGCTCCTCTCTCCGACGCCCGTTCCGACCGAGGCCCGCGACGCGAAGGCGGCCGCCCGCGAGTTTGCAACCGAGCACATCCGCCCGTGCGCCCAAGAGTTCGACGCCTCGGGGGCGTTCCCACACGAGATCGTCCGGGAGGCCCAGGCAGCAGGCCTGGCCGGAAGCTACGTTCCCGCAGAGCACGGCGGCGCCGGCTGGACGCTCGCCGACCGTCTTGGAGTTATCGAGGAGTGGTTCCGGGCCGACGGCGGTATTGGCCTCTCACTCCAGCTGGTTGATTTCGGCGCGAAGGTGCTCATGATGGCCGGCTCGCCCGAACAGAAAGCCGAGTGGCTCCCACCGGTCGGTGACGGCGACGTGATCACGGGACTGGCGGCGACCGAACCCGCCGGCGGGTCGGATCTCGCCGGGATGACGACGACCGCCCGGCGCGAGGGCGACGAGTACATCCTCGACGGCGAGAAGTACTGGACCAGCAACGGCGCCGTCGCCGACTGGATCGTCGTCTACGCACAGACCGGCGAGCCCGGCCACGACGGCTACTCGCTGTTTGTCGTCCCGACCGACACGGACGGCTACGAGGCCGAGCCCATCACCGACAAGATGGGGCTGCGGGCCTCCCAGCAGGCCCGCGTTCAGCTCTCGGGCGTCCGGATCCCGGCCGCGAACCGGCTCGGAGAGGAGGGCGAGGGGTTCTACGAGCTGGCGTCGTTCTTTAATTACGGCCGGATCGGCGTCGCGGGCCACGGGATCGGGCTCGCGGCCGCGGCGCTTGAGGCCGCCTGGGGGTACACCCACGACCGCGAGCTCTACGACGCGCCGGTCGCGGACAAACAGACCGTCAGACACCGGCTGGTCGAGATGCGCGAGCAGTTCGAGGCCGCTCGCGCGCTCACCTGGCAGGCCTGCGAGCACGTGATGGCCGGAGAGAACGCCCCCTTCTGGGCGAGTCTCGCGAAGAGCCACGCCACCCGGGCCGCAGAGGAAATCGCCGCGACCGCCACTCAGCTGCACGGCGGCGAGGGGCTGCGCGAGGAGTCCCGGATCAACCGCGTCTACCGGGATGCGAAGTACCCGCCGGTCTACGAGGGCGCAAACGCCGTCCAGCGCGATCTTGCCTACGGCCACTGGCCGGCTTGACCTCCCCGCGCTGACCTGCGAGTCTTTGACCTTTTTTATCTCCCGGCGCCACTCCCGACGGCAGCCCGTCGGGCTTGTCCGCGTCTCAGACCAGGACTGCCCGAGCCAGCCCGAGAAAGACCAGAAAGCCGAGCACGTCGGTCGCGGTCGTGATGAAAATCGTCGCGGAGGTGGCCGGATCGTAGCCCAGCCGATCGAGCACCAACGGCGTGACCGCGCCGAAAAATCCGGCAATGACGAGATTCGCGACCATCGAGACCCCGACGACGGCCCCGAGCAGGAGACCGAACTCGCCGAAAGAAAGGGACACGGCGATCACGGCGACGAGCACGCCGGTGATGGTCCCGTTTGCGGCGCCGGCGAGGACTTCGTTTCGGACGACACGCTTGCCGGTGTCGAGAGACACTTGTCCGAGTGAAATCCCACGGACCGTCACCGCCATCGCCTGCGTGCCGGCGTTGCCGCCCATCCCGGCGACGACCGGCATGTACGCCGCCAGAATCGCGACGGCTGCGATCGTCGACTCGAACAGTCCGACGACGGCCGCCGCGACAAACGCCGTGGCCAGGTTGAGAATGAGCCATCTGTACCGCTGTCGGATCTTCTGCACCGGGCCGTCGAGGACGCCCTCTTGTTCGGCGACGCCGGTGAACTCATACAGCGTCTGCCCTTGGGCCTGGCCGAGCACTCCCAGCAGATCCTCTGCGTAGATCACGCCGAGGACGTTCTCGTCGCGGTCGAGTACGGCGACCGACCGCTCGCGGTTCTGTGTGAACACGGCGAGGACCTCCTCGTCCTCGCGGTCGTACCGGACCGTGGGCGTCTCTCTGAGGTAGTCCTCGATGCTCTCGGTCTCGGGATCGGCCACCGATAGCGCCGCTCCGGTAAGTTCACCACGGAGCCGACCGTCTTCGGTGACGAAGATCGTCGGTACGTGCCCCGTTCGCTCCTCGAAGCGCCGAGCGCGATCGATCACTTCCGGAAGCGTCCGGGTGTGCTCGACGGTGACGTAGTTGAGACTCATCACTCCGGCGGCACTCTCGGGGTCAAACGAAAGCAGAAACTCGACTTTCTCCCGCCGCTCGCGGTCGAGTGTGGCGAGCAGTGCCTCCCTGGTCCGTTCGTCTGCGTAGCCGAGCACGTCCGTCACCTCGTCCGGGTCGAGCCGGTGGACGAACGTCTCTAGCTCTGCCCTGGACATGTCGGCGACGAGATGGCCTCTCACCTCGTCGGCAAGTTTAAAAAACGTCTCCCGCCACCGGTCCCGCGGAAGGTCGGTGAACGGATCCGACGGCGCCGGGCTCATCGCGATCGTCTCCTGTAGATCCGTCTGCCGGGGCATACGGCCGGTATCGCCCGGGCTGGTAAATACGGACCGACAGCCGACATACCTCGGAGCCGGTCACTCCGTTACCCATATACCCGGGGGTTCGGTAACGGGGGTATGTTCCTCACGCTTCGCGCGGAGTTCGAGGACGCCCTCGCCGACGCCCTCACCGAAGCGGGCTACCCGGCGACGGACCTGGGGATCGAGCAGCCGCCGACCGACCGGGACGCGGTGCTCGCCTCGAACGTCGCCTTCCGGCTCGCGAGTCAGGCCGGCGAGCCGCCGGCGGCGGTCGCCGAGGAGATCGCGGCTGCCTTGCCGCTCGCGGACTGTTCGTACGTCGGCCGCGTCGAGACCGCTGGCCCGTATCTCAACGCTCACCCGAGCGAGCAGTACTTCGCGGAGACGCTCCTCGCGGCCAGCGACCCCGAGTACGGTCGACGCACAGGCCGGGAGACGAGCGTCGTCGTCGAGCACACGAGCGCGAACCCCACCGGTCCGGTCCACGTCGGGCGCGCCCGCAACCCGATTATCGGCGACGCCGTCGCCCGGGTGCTCGCCTACGCCGGCTACGAGGTCGATCGACACTACTACGTCAACGACGCCGGCCGCCAGATGGCGGTGTTCACTTGGGCATACGAGACGTTCGACGAGACCGAGCTCCCCGAGCCCGAGCGGGACAAACCCGACTACGAGCTGGTCCGGTACTACCGGAAGGGAACGACGTTCCTAAACGAGGGCCCGGAGGAGGCGGTTGAGGCGGCCGAGGCGGAGATCCAGTCGCTGATACAGGGCCTCGAGGAGGGCGAGCAGGCGGCTTACGATCGTGTCGCGGCCGTGGCCGACCCCGTGCTCGAGGGGATGCGCCAGACGCTCGGGCGGCTCCCAGCCGAGTTCGACGAGTTCGTCAGGGAGACGCGGTTCATGCGGGACGGCTCGACCGGCGAGCTGGCCGCGCGGCTCGAAGACACGGAGTATGCGGTGTATCAAAACGACGCTTGGCAGCTCGATCTCGACGAGTGGGGCATCGACAAGAACCTCGTTTTTTTGCGCTCGGACGGCACCTCACTGTACACGACCCGGGATATCGCCCACCACGAGTGGAAGTTCGAGACCTACGACCGCGCGGTGACGGTGCTGGGGGAGGATCACAAGCTCCAGGCCGACCAGCTCCGGGCGACCCTCGATCTGCTCGGCCGCGATGTCGATCGACTCGAGAACGTGATCTACTCGTATGTCACCCTTCCCGAAGGTGGGATGAGCACCCGCGAGGGCACCGGCGTCGACCTCGACGACCTGCTCGACGAGGCTGTCTCCCGCGCCCGCGAGGAAGTCGAGACCCGCCTCGACGACCGCACCCGCGGCGAGCTGGCCGAGGAAGACATCGAGCGCATCGCCCGCCAGGTCGGCATCGGTGCCGTCCGGTTCGACATCGTCGCCAAGCAGCCGACGAAAGCGATCACCTTCGAGTGGGAGCGCGCACTCGATTTCGAGGCACAATCGGCGCCATACGTTCAGTACGCTCACGCCCGCGCCTGCGGAATCATCGAGCAGGCCAAAATCGAGCCCGCCCCCGAGGCGGCCGACCCGGCGGCGCTCACCTCCGAGGCCGCACGGAAGCTTTTGTCCACCGTCGCCCGGTTCCCGGCCACCGTCGAGACGGCCGCCGAGACGCTCCGCCCACATAAGGTAGCGACCTACGCCCGGGAGTGTGCCGACGCGTTCAATCGGTTCTACCGGGAGTGTCGGGTCCTCGAGGCAGACGGCGAGGTCTACGCCGCCCGGCTTGCGCTCGTGCTCGCCGCCCGCAGGACCATCGCCAACGCGCTCGACGCGGTCGGGGTCGCCGCCCCCGAGTCGATGTAGCCACAGGCAGGCGCTCGTCTCACCCGAGCCCGAGCAGCCGCCGCAACAGTCCAGGCTGGTCGCCGCCTCCCGACTCCTCAGCTGGCTCGTCTTCGTACTCATCGACGTGCTCGTCGTCGCCCTCAGACGCTGGGTCTCCGTCCGCCAGCGCTCGGTCACGCGTCTCCTCGTTGTCGAACCAGTCTGGGTCGTGGGCCGGCTCGACCGCCTCGGCGCTCTCTTCGTCTCCCATCGCCGCGAGCACGCCGGCCAACTCCCGGTACGCCTCGGCTGCCGGCGAGGGGATAACAGACGACGAGTCGGTCGCCCTGGTCTCTACCTCGGGGATGGCTCCGAGCAGCGGATAGCCGAGCCGGTCGGCGATCGTCGCTGGATCGGTCGCTTTGGTTGCGCGCGTGACGACGACACCGGCGATGTCGCCTCCGACCCGATCGGCGAACGCAGCCGTCGTGGCGGCGTTCTCGATCGCCATCGCATCGGGCGTCGTAAGCAGCACTACGCTGTCTGCCAGTCCGATCGACACCGCCGTCTCGTGGGCGAGCCCGCTCGCCGTGTCGATTACCACCGTGTCGTTGTGTGCCCGCAGCCACTCGATGGCCTCTTCGAGCCGGGCCGGATCGGCCTCGCCGTAGGACTCTAAGTCCACTCGATCGACCGGCTCCTCCGCTGACTCCGTTCGCCCGGCGGTCAGCACCGTCAGCCCGTCGACGCCCGTTGCCGCCGCCTCCGTCGGCACCTCCCCGGCGAGGGTGGCGTAAAGATCGCCACCCGACTCGGGATCGGCGCCGAGTGCCCCGAGGAGGTTGCCCATCCCGAGATCCGCGTCGAGGACGGCCACCTGTCGGTCTCTCTCTCTAAATGCCCGTGCTAAAGCGGCGGCTGTTGTTGTCTTCCCGACGCCGCCCTTGCCGCCTGCGATCGCCCAGACCTGCTCCGACATCTATTCGCCTGTGACAAACGAGCCGTCGGTGATAAAAGACCCGCCGCGAGCCGAAACCGACTAACCGACGGGCACCGCCGGTTTGGAGTATGAACATCGAGCAGGGAATCCGGTGGTTCGCCGAGCTCACCAGGCCGTACCAGCTCATGATCGCCGGGTCGGTGCTCGTCGGCATGATGGCCGTGATCACGGCGCTCGGGTCGCGCAATCCGCTCTTTTTGCTAATCGCCGCTTTCTGGTTTCTGGTCGCCCCCGCGGCGGTCAAGTTCGCCAGCGACCGCGAGTGACCGGCTCCCCCCGCCGCCGCGTCGCCTACGAGAGCAGCGCCGAGAGCCGTCCCTGACTCGCGGCGTCCTCGCGGATGATGTCGGTGACGTGTTCGCCGCTGAGCAGACACATCGGCACGCCGATGCCCGGGTTGGTGTCCCCGCCGACGTAATAGAGCCCGTCGAGTCCGGGCGCGCGGTGATTGGTCCGGAGCGGGCCGGTCTGGGTGAGCGTGTGTGCGAGCCCGAGCGCGCTCCCCTGGGGCTTGTTGAACTGCTGTTCGAACCCGGAGACCGATAGCTCCCGCTCGAAGACGATCCGGTCCCGGAGGTCGACGCCGGTGTGTTCTGCGATCCCCGAGAGGATCTGCTCGCGGAACTGCTCTCGCTGTTCCGGCGGATCCTCAAGTCCCGGCGCCAGCGGAACGAGCACGACGGCCGTCTCGTGACCGTCCGGCGCGACCGTCGGGTCGGTCCGGGAGGGGACGTTCACGTAATAAGAGGGATCGTCCGGCCAGGCCGGGTCCTCGAAGATCGACTCGAAGTGTGGCTCCCAGTCGGTCGGGAGCACGAGCGTGTGGTGATCGAACTCCGGGAGCTCACCCTCGATTCCGAGATACAGCATGTACGCGGAGGGAGCGTAGGTCTGCCCGTCCCAGTGCTCCGGCGAGCGATCGACCGCACCCTCCGGTAGCAGGTCCTGCTCGGCGTGGGCCGGCGGCGCGTTGACCACGACCCGGTCGTAGACGGTGCGATCGGTTGCGGTCCCGACGACCAGCCCGCTCGCGGCGGGTTCGATCCGCGTCACCGGCGTTTCGGTCTGGATCTGTGCGCCCTGCTCCTCGGCGACGGTCCGGACGCCGTCGACGACGGCGGCGATCCCGCCCTGTGGGTAGTACACGCCGAGGTTGTAATCGACGTGGCTCATAAGCGAGTACAGCGCCGGCGTGTTGTACGGCGAGCCGCCCAGGAACACGAGCGTGTACTCGACCAGCTGACGCAGCTTCGGGTGATCGAAGTACTTGGCCGCGTGGCCGTCCATCGTCCGCACGAGATCCAGGCCGAGTCCCCGGGCCGACAGCGCGAGCCGCGGGTTGAGGTAGTCCGTGAGGTCGGTCCGGTCCGGGATCACGACCTCCTCCATGCCGACCTCGTAGGAGTGTTTCGCACTGTCTAAGTACTCCCGTAGTTTCGCGCCGGCGCCGTCCTCGTAGGACTCGAACAGCTCCATCGCTGCCTCCGGGTCGACCTCGACAGCCCAGAGACCGCCGTATATCTCCTCGGGTTCCGACGAGACCTCTGTGTCGAAGGAGTCGGAAAGAGAGTGTGCGGGGTCCGTCGATACCACGAGGGTGTCGAATCCCTCGCGGGACAGCTTGTAAGCCGTCGCAGCGGCGCAGGTCGTCTT
>CAYREK010000020.1:14511-18262 GCA_964423305.1 uncultured Halobacteriales archaeon
CGCTGCCTCCGGGTCGGCCGGCACCGCGGCCTCGTCGCCGTCGGTCCAGAAGACCCGGTAGTTGGGGTCGAGCCGCTCGAGCTCGTAGAACTCGGCTGGCTCGTGGCCGAACTGCTCGAAGAACCGCTCGAACAGCTCGGGCATCAGGTACCACGACGGTCCGGTGTCGAACTGGAACCCGTCCTCGACGATCCGGCCGGCGACGCCGCCGACGTGTTTGCCTTTCTCGTAGACGGTCACCCGAGCGCCGGCGTTCCCGAGGTGTGCGGCCGCCGACAGTCCGCCGAACCCGGCGCCGACGATCGCGATTGACTCTCCGGAGAGATCTGTCATCGATATACTGTTGGGCTCGGGCGGGGAAAACGCTCCGGAATCCTCGGCCCCGCCCGCACCTCCCTCGGGCGGGCCGGCCCGGGACGGCTCGACCGGTCAGACGGCGTCGAACGCGAGCCCGTCGAGGTCGGTCACCTCGCCGAACAGCCAGCCGGCGTGATCGAGGGCGTACTCCCGGTCGCCCTCCTCGATGTAGCCGATCGCGTCCTCGATCAGAACCGGTCGGTAGTCTCGCAGGCCGGCCGAGCCGGCGGTGTGTAACACGCAGACGTTCGCGAGCGTGCCACAGAACAACAGGTCGTCGATCCCGTGGGCCCCGAGGTACCCGTCGAGTCCGGTCTGGTGGAAGGCGTCGTAGGTGTGTTTCGTGACGACCCGGTCCCCCTCCTCGGGAGTCAGCTGTTCGACGATCTCGGCTTCCCAGGACCCTTCGAGGACGTGCTCGCCCCACCGGTCGAACTCGTCGTAGTAGTGGGCGTCTTCGAACTGCTCTGGCGGGTGGACATCCCGGGTGTAGATCACCGCGGCGCCCGCCTCGCGGGCCCGGTCGAGCAGCTCGGCACACCCCTCGATCGCCGCGCCGCTTCCGGGCGCGTACAGGCTTCCCTCCGGGTGCGCGAAGCCGTTTTGCATGTCGACGACCACGACCGCCGTCCGATCCGGATCGAACGCAAACTCGGACATATTCGTGGGTATGCTCCGAGCCGAAAAACCGTTTCCGGACACCGCGACCGCTTTTACTCGTCGGCTCTCAACGACGGTCATGCCGGAGTTCGACATCGTCTCCCCCGAGGCCATCGCCGCCGGGAAGGCAACGGACGCGTACTTCGATCGTACCGTCGAGGCCCTCGAGGGCGCCGACAGAAACCCCGAGGTCGTCGCCGAGGTGACGGCCTCGCAGTTCCCGACCGGCGACTGGCACCTCTTTGCTGGACTGCCCGACGCCGCCCGGCTGTTCGAGGGCCGGTCGGTCGACGTCGACGCGCTCAGGGAGGGGCGGCTGTTCGACGGCGGCCCGGTCCTGCGGATCGAGGGGCCGTACCTCGAGTTCGCCCGGCTCGAGACGGCGCTGCTCGGATTCCTCTCTCACGCCACCGGCGTCGCGACGGCCGCCTTCGAGGCCCGCCGAGCCGCCCCCGAGACGCCGGTGTTGAGCTTCGGCACCCGCCACGTTCACCCCTCGATCGCGGGGATGGTCGAGCGCTCGGCGCTTCTCGGCGGCCTCGACGGGATCTCGAACGTCGCCGCCGCCGAGGTGCTCGGCCGGGAGGCCGGCGGAACGATGCCCCACGCGCTCGTGATCTCGTTCGGCCGAGGCAACCAGGAGCGGGCCTGGCGGGCGTTCGACGACGCCGTCGACGCCTCCGTTCCGCGGATCGCGCTCGTCGACACCTACAGCGACGAGGTCGACGAGGCTCTGCGGGCGGCCGAGGCGATCGACCTCGACAGCGTCCGGCTCGACACGACCGGCTCCCGCCGGGGGGATTTCAGACATATCCTCCGCGAGGTCCGCTGGGCGCTCGACGCCCGCGGGTACGCGGACATCGGCGTGTTCGCGAGCGGCGGGCTCGGGCCCGACCAGCTCCGTTCCCTGCGGGATGTTGCCGACGGGTTCGGCGTCGGCAGCTACGTCAGCAACGCCGATCCGATCGACTTCGCGCTGGATATCGTGGTCGTCGACGGCCAGCCGGCGGCAAAGCGCGGGAAACTCGACGGCGCCAAGCAGGTCTACCGGACGCCCGACGGCGGCCACCACGTCGCCCGCGCCAATGCTTCCGGTCCGGCGGAGGGCGAGCCGCTGCTCGAACCGCTCGTGCGAGACGGCGAGTGCGTCCGGGAGTTCGACATCGACGCGGCCGCGAACCGGGCGGCCACCGACGCAGACGCCGTCGGCTTCCGATCGTAGCAGCTCACCGGAACCTCTCGATCGGTCCGGGACAAAGGGGGAGAGAGGGGTGCCGGGCGCGCAGACGGGAGGGTGGGAAACTGAAACTAGGTGAGTCCTGTGCGCGCCCAGTTGTGTGCTGTCACCGATTGGACTTAAAGATCCGTCAGACGCCGGTCAGACGCCCCGGACTGGGACAGCGTTTAGTTCCGTCCGGACCGACCAACGAGCATGAGTTGGGCAGAGCTGTTTGAACGGGCAGATGAGACTGAGGTTACGGTCGCGGAGATTCGCCGGGCACTCGCCGACCGCCGACGCGATGAGTGATCGAGCCACCGGCGACCGGCGTCCGGATCCGACGCTGATCGCCGCCGACGCCGACGTGCTCGCCGCGGACCTGCTGGTCGGCGGCGCTGCCCGGGCGGCCCTGGATCACGTTCGCAGACACTCGTGGGTAGAGCTGGTCGCGAGCGATCCGCTGCTCGTGGGCGCCGCGGCGACCATCGAGACCCTCGCCGGCGCCGAGCTCGCGCGTGACTGGCGCGAGCGCGCCGAGCGACTCCGCGCTCACGTCGAGCACCCCGCCGGGGATCACCCCGGCCTGGCCTCCGCCTACCGCGGTGGGGCCGCCCACCTGTTGACCTTCGATGAGATGCTGACCGCCACGAGCGCGAACCTCGCGGTCCAGCCCTACACCGCGCTCAGCATCCGCACGCCGGCGGCCTTCGACCGGCTGTTCGACCCCGAACCGCTGTACGAGGCCACCCACGACGGGGCCTACCCCGGTCCCGACTGCGATCCGCGGGCCTGAGCCGCGCCGTCATGCGCGGTCGCCGTACCACTCGGCGAAGGCTTCGAGTGCTTGCCCGCGGTGCGAGACGGCGTTTTTCTCGGCGGTGGTCATCTCGGCGAAGGTCCGGCCGTCGCGTTCGAAGATCGGGTCGTACCCGAACCCGCCCTCACCCCGCGGCGTGACGATCCGTCCGTCGACAACCCCCTCGAACAGCGCGACCGGCGGCGTTCCGTCGTCGACGGTCGCGCCGTCGCCGCCGATCGGGTCGCCGTCGCAGTAGCCAACGACCGTGTGGAAGGCGGCGCTTTGCTCCGGCTCCCGGCGGGCGAGACGGGAGACCCGCTCGATGCCGAGCGTCTCCTCGACGTACGAGGAGTACGGGCCGGGGAAGCCGTCGAGCCCCCCGACGAACAGCCCCGCGTCGTCGACGATCACCGGTCCGCCGACGTGCTCGTGGGCCACCCGGGCGCCGTGGGCCGCGACCTCCGCGAAGGAGTCGGCCTGTGGCTCCGGGTAATCGAAGGCGTGTTGCTCGACCGACTCGCCGAGGTACGACTCGGCCTCCTGTGCCTTCCCGGGGTTTGTGGTGACGAACGTAACCATGTTCCCGGGAGACGCCGGCGAGAAAAGTAGGCGTCGATCAGTCGACGACGACCTCGACCGGCTCGTCGGCCTCGCTCGCCTTCTCGTCGGTCTCGCCGCGGCGCTCCTGCAACAGGCGCGCGGCCCCGCCGCCCGGT
>CAYREK010000020.1:18272-19569 GCA_964423305.1 uncultured Halobacteriales archaeon
GACCGCCAGTTCGCCAGGTTCAGCGTGTAGCCGATCCCGAACTGCTTTTTGACGAGCATTCCCTCGTTGGGTTGCCAGTACGAGGACAGCAGCCGGCGTAGCGTCGGCTGCTCGAAGTTGTACGGGATCCCGAACAGCTCGCCGGTCGAGGACTTTTCGCTCATACCGCCGAGTACGACCGCCGCCGATAAGACCGTTTTCCTCTCCGCGACTCACCGGCTCGGGCCCGTCGGCGCCCCGCGCTCGGGATCGCAACCCCCCTGGTACCGCCCGCGCCCCTCGATCGCCGCGAGTCGGTCGAGAACCGCGCTCTCCCCGGCCGCCCGGTAGGCGTCCTCAAGAACGCCGATACGTCGGTCGGCGTCGGCGGTCGTTCCGGTGAGGCTCTGTGCCAGCACGTGGAGGTCCATCGCGTGGTCCTCGGGCCGCCCGGAGTGGTATCCGAGCCCGAAATCGAGCAGGTACACCCGGTCGCCGATCCGGACGTTCCGCGTCGTCGGGTCGCCGTGGACGATCCCGGCCCCGTGGAGCCGTGCGAGGTGTCGGGCGGCCGTCGCGACCCGTTCGTCGGTCGGGTCCGCGGCGAGATCTGCGCGGCCGACCCGCTGGAGGACGAGCCTCTGCTCGGCGAGGTCGACGTTCCAGACCAGCGGCGTCGGCACGCCGGCCCGTCTCGCCTCGCCCAGTAGCCGCGCCTCCCGTCGGGTCCGCTCCCGGCGGAGTCGCTCGTCGAGTTCGGGGTGACGGTAGAGCCGGCCCTCGCGGCGTTTCGTCACCGTCTCGCCGTCCGGATCGACCGTCACGGTCGCCTCCGCGCCCTGTACCGCGGTTCCCTCGGGCTCCGCTCCGGTCGCCGTCCGCGGCCCGGTTCGGGACCGCCAGGTCACGGGCACTTGGTTCGGCCGGTATCCGGGATCGATCGCCGAGTCCTCAATCGCGAGCGTGTCGCCGGCGGCGTACATCTTCGCCCCCAGCACTGCGATCATTCCGGCGTTGTCCCGCAGAAAGCGCGCCTCGGGAGCGAAAAACGACGCCCCGCGGCGGTCACACATCGCACCGAGCATCTCCGTGAGCCGGTCGTTCTGTCCGACCCCGCCTCCGAGGACGAGCTCGTCGGCCCCGGTGAGAGAGAGCGCACGCTCCGCGACCTCGGTGAGCATCGCGAAGATCGTCTCCTGGAGCCCGCGACAGACATCCGGAACCGGCACGCCGTCGTCGACGGCCGCCTCGGCCGCCGAGCTGATCCCCGAAAATGAAAAGTCCATTCCCTTGACCACGTATGGCAGGCGGTGGTACT
>CAYREK010000020.1:19579-25653 GCA_964423305.1 uncultured Halobacteriales archaeon
GACGTGGCGCGTGAACTTGTCGATCGCGTTGCCGACGCCGGTGTCCATCGTCTCTCCGAGCACCCGGTACCGGCCGCCGCGGTAGGCAAGCAGGTGCGCGTTCGCGCCGCTCGCGTTCAGACAGTCCGGTTCGGAAAATCCCGAGCGGTGGCGACCGATCTCGAGGTGTGCGAGCATGTGATTGACCCCCACCAGGGGCACGTCGAACCGCTGTGCAAGCGCCCGGGCGCTGGTCCCCGCGATCCGGAGACAGGGCCCGAGCCCGGGCCCCCGCGAGAACGCCACGGCGTCGACGGGCGGCTCGCCATCGGTCGGGAGCTCCTCGACAAGTCGCTCGATGACCGCCGGCAGGTGCTCCGCCATGTGTTCCGCAGCCTCCCGCGGGTGAATGCCGCCGGCCTCGGGGGCGTACGGCTCGCTCTCGATGCGCACCGACTCCTCGACCGCGTCGTAATACGCCGCGCTGGCCGCCCACGCGGTGCCCTCGATCCCGAACACGCGCGGAGCCGCCTCTTCGGTCATGGGTCGCCGGTTGATCCGTCGCCGATACAAAAGACGACTTCGGTCCGCACTCTCAGACACCGCACCGCCGCGACACCGACTTTACGGCCGCCGCCGAACGTGGACCCGTGACGGTCTATCTCGGCACCCACGACGGGCTCTATCGGGCGCCCGCGGTCCCTTTCGAGAACGCAGAGCGGGTCCTCGACTGCGGGACAGTTCACGCCGTCCGGCCGGCCCCCGGTGGGGTTCTGGCCGCCACCGACGGAGGATTGTACCGCCGACGCGACGGCGACTGGCACGACGCCGGCGTCCCCCGGGCACCCGTCACCGCGGTCGCGGTCGCCCCCGACGGCCGGCACTGCTACGCCGGCACCTACCCGGCCCAACTGTACCGAGCGCCGGCCGCCGACTGGACCGCGCCGCTGGCCGACGCCTGGCAGGCGAGTGACTCGTTTCGAGCGCTCCCCGACAGGGACCGGTGGGCGGCACGCTCCCCCCGGACAGAGGGAGCGCAGGTTCGGACGCTCGCGGTCGCGCCAAGCGCTCCAGACCGGCTGCTGGCGGGCGTTGAGGTCGGTGGCGTCGTCGAGAGCGCAGATTGGGGGAACACCTGGACCGACCGCTCGACCGGCGTCCACGACGACGTCCATCACCTGCTCGTCCGGGCGGGCGATCCGCCGACCGTCGTCGCATCCTGCGGGAACGGCCTCTACCAGACCCCGCTTCCCGGTCAGCGGTGGCACCGGCTAGACACTGACTTCCGGGAGTTCTGGTACAACTACCACCGCGAGGCCGTCGAGTACCGCGGGCAGCTGTACACGAGCGCAAACGGCTGGGGGCCGGCCGAGGACGTCGGCGCCGTCGTCACGTACAACGAGACCGCTAAGGCGACCCGCCGCCCCTTCCCCGAGGGCGAGGGCGCCTTCGTCATCTCGTGGGCGCTCGGAGACGACCGGCTGCTCGCCGGGACGATGTACGCACGCGAGGGGTTCGAACAGACGACGCCGGCGCCGGTGCTCGCCTTCGACGGCGAGGACTGGTCGCGACTCGGCACCGCTCCGGCCGGGATCAAGAGTCTCCTCGTTCGGTGAGTTCTAGCGCCGACCGATCGAGCGCCGAGTGTTACGCGTCGCCTTCCTCGCCAGCGATCTTGTTGCGCTCGAGGACGTACTCGTGTTCGATCTCGGCGGTGTCTTCGGAGCTGTCGTAGACCCGCGCGGTCCCGATCGTCGTCCGCATGCCGAACTTCGTATCGAGCGTCCGGATCACGACCTCCTCGGCGTCTTTGTTCAACATCGCGGCCAGGGAGTCCCGCACCGAGAGCCGGGAAGGCGTGGCCTCGTCGTGGGTCAGCTCGAATCGGACGTCTGTGCGGTGCAACATCGGGTTCTCGTCTTCCTCTAAGATGTCGATGTCCATTAGCGTGTACTCTCGCCGAGTCGGGCAAAAGGATTTCGAAGGGCGGTCTCAGGCCTCGCCGAGCCGTGCGAGCAGGTGCGAGAGCTGCAGGCGGTCGTTCGTGCCCTCGGTGAGCGCCAGGTCGATCTCGCCGGCCACCCGGTGGAGCTCCGCCAGCTCCCGCCCGCTGTACCGCCCCTCCAACAGCTCGAGGGTGTCCGCGAGCACCGCCTCGCCGCTGTGGCCCTCGTCGATCAGCAACTCGTCGAGCGTCGACCGGGCGTCGGTGAACTCCCCCGCCTCGGCGTCGGCGACCATCGACTCGACGCGCTCGTCGGTTGCGAGCCCGGACAGGGTCTCGTAGGCCGCCGTCCTGGTGATCTCGCCGGCCTGCTCGTGGGTGGTCTGCGCGGAGAGGATCGCCTCCCGTAGGTCCCCACCGGCCGCGCCGGCGACGTACTCCAGTCCTTCCTGGTCGTAGGCCGCGCACTCGCGCTCGGCGATCGTCTCGAGGACGGCGACGATTTCGTCGTGATCGGGCGCCCGCACCGGCACCGGAAAACACCGCGAACGAATCGGCGCGATCAGGTTCGACGGCTGTCGGGTGGCGATCACGAACTGCGTGGTCTCGTAGTACTGCTCCATCACCCGGCGCAGCGCCTGCTGGAAGTCCTCGCGCATGCCCTCGGCGTTGTCGAGCAACAGCGTCTTGTACCCGCCGGCGACCGGCTGGTAGCCCGCGGACTCTTTGAGCACGTGGTTGATCAGGTCGGCCTTCGAGGAGTTTCGCCGCCGCGTGGCGTCGATAAACGACGCGAACCGCGGGTCCTCGGCGATCTCTTTTTTACTCGCGTCAAAAAAGTCCGCGACGTTGATCTCGATCAGGTCGGCGGTCTCCTCGTGGACCCGGTCGGCCAGCGCCCGAACCGCGGCAGTCTTGCCGCTGCCCTTTGGCCCGTGAACCAGGAGGTTCATCGGCTCCGCCGTGGCGCGCTCAAGCCGGTCGCGAACGCCAGCCTGTGGCAGCTCCGCGATCGTTGGGGCGTGTCGCTCGGTCCACAGCGGGCCGTCCATACCGACAGTTGGGCGGTGTGGGGTACAAAAGTTCCTCTTCGCGACTCGATCACTCGGTCCGGGTCTCGAACAGCTCCTCGAAGGCCTTGCGCTGTGCGGCCCGGAGGTGCTGGTGGAAGGTCGGCCGGGAGATGTCCATCGCCGCGGCGAGCTCGTTGCCGTCGACGTCCCGCGGCCAGTTGAAAAATCCGCCGTGGTAGGCGGTCCGGAGCGCGGTTTCCTGTCGGTCGGTCAGCCGGTCGATCAGCGCGGCGGTGAAATCCTGGCGTGTCTCGACGGGACGCTCGCGCTCGTGATACCCAAGCAGTTCGGTCCCCGGGTGGCGCTTCTCGACGAGCTCGAACAGCTCGCGAGCCTCGGCCTCGTAGGCCAACTCGACGGTGATCCTGGTGGTGCCGTTCTCGGCGACCGCCCCCCGCGGGAGGGCGCCGTACTCGGCGAGAGCACCGACGAGCGAGTCGGTCACCACGAGCTCGGCCAGACAGCCCTCGTCGGTGCCGACGATCGTCTCGGCGCTCGCGACCCCCTTGAGTCCCCGAGCCCGGTCGACGACGTCCTGACAATCCCGGCCGGTCACGCGCAGGTAGGTTCTGAGCCGGCCGTCGCCCCGGCCGTCGATCTCCACCGCCTCGATCCGCCCGGCGGCGTCGGCAGACAGCTGGTTGAGCAGGAGCTCCGGGTCGGTGACCGCGAACTCGAGTTCGATGATCTCCGTGGCGTCGAGCACCCGCCCGCGCTCGACGGCGTTGATCGCGTTTCCGGCGGCCCGGCCGAGCGCCTCGAGCACCGCCCGCTCGCGGCCGTCTAAGTCCCCGGCGTCGCTCGCGAACACGACGAGCACACCGTAATCGGCCTGCTTGTACCCGAGCGGGATCGCGACCAGCGTCTCCATGCCCACGGCGATCTCGTCCCAGGGCGGGGTCGGATGCTCCGCGAGGTCGAGGACCTGGGCGGTTCCGTCTCGGTGGGCCCGCGCGACGGGATCCTCGCCGCCGGCGTCGATCGCGAGCCCGTCGATCGGCAGGTCGGCGTCGCCGGCCCGAGCCGTCGGCGCGAGCCGGTCGTCGGTGACGTTCGGCCGGAGCACGCAGGCGAAGGCGTACGGCTCGGAGGCGGCGAGCTGTGTGGCCACGCCGTTCTCGATCTCCGCGCGGGTGGCCGCCTCGACGAGCACCTCGATCGTGTTCTGTATCAGCCCGTTGACCCGGCTGAGGACCCGCCCGGTGTGTTCGCGGGCGTCCCGCAGCTCGGATTCGCGTTTCGCTCTGGTGCAGGCC
This sequence comes from uncultured Halobacteriales archaeon, assembly GCA_964423305.1. Lineage (GTDB taxonomy): Archaea > Halobacteriota > Halobacteria > Halobacteriales > Haloarculaceae > Halovenus. Next base: position 23,833 of record CAYREK010000020.1, read on the forward strand.
GCGGCCGCGCTGGTCGCCAGTAGCGCGAGCACCTGCCGGTCGGTTCTGTCGAAGGCGCCGGGCTCGGTCGAGCAGACGCTGATCGTGCCGTGTACGCCGACGGGGTAGTACAGTCCCGACCTGACCGGCGCCGGCGTCTCGTTGACGCCGACGATCCGCGGTTCGCCCGAGGCAAACACCGCACCGGGCAGCCCCTCGCTGACCTCGTAGACCGGTCGCTCGCCCAGTTCCGCCCGGGCCCGGTCGGTCGCGGCAGCGGGTTCGAGTGTGCCGGCGTCGCTGTCGTACAGCCGGAAGACGTTGATCTCGAAGCCAAGCACCTCCCGGGCGGCCGCGACGGCGATCTCCGCGACCTGTTCGCGGCTCCGGGCCTGCATCAGCGATCGGGTCGCCTCGAGCATCCCGGAGAGGCGCTCGCTGTGTCGGCGCTGTTCGCTCACGTCCCGTCCGACTCCGACGACCCCGACGACCGCCCCGTCGTCGTCACGCACCGGAGCGTGTACCAGCTCGTAGGGGTTGCCATCCTCGCCAGCGAGCCGGGCCTCGACGACCTCTGGATCGGCCTCGTCACCAGGTGTCCGCTCGAGCGCGGCGCCGACGGTCGCCCCGACGGCCGCGCGGTCGTCCGCGGCGACGAGCTCGGTTATCGCGCGGCCGGCCAGCTCGTCGTCGTCCCGCCCGGTGAGGGCCGCGAGACGCTCGTTCCACTGCGTGAGTTGCCCGTCCCCGTCGAGGACGTACAGCGGATCCGGGAGGCTGTCGAGGATCCCCTCGGTGACCGCCCGTTGCTGTCGCAGCTCGCGCTCGTAGGCCCGTTCCTCGAGTAAGTGTCTGATCCAGCCGGTGAGCACCTCGAGTAAGACCACTTCGCGTTCGGTCGCCGGGCGCTCGCGCGGGTCGGGATCGAGAAAGCAGACCGTCCCGTAGGAGGATCCATCGACGGTCACCGGCGCCCCGAGGTACTGCTCGGCGCCCGACCTGTCGTAGGCCGGATCCCCGTCCCACCCCGCGGCGGCCGCGCTCGCGATCGTGAACGGCTCCGAGCCCTCGATCGTCCGCCGGCAGTAGGTCTCGGCGAGGGGCCGCTCGGTCCCCGGCTCTGGGGCGGTCGGTCCGGCCGCGGTGACGACTTCGTGGGTGTCGCCCTCGATTCTAGTCAGCAGCCCCACGGCGGTATCGAGCCGCTCCCGGCCGACCGCGAGCATGCGCTCGATGCGCTCGTCGCGAGACAGCTCCGGGTCCGACGCGATCCCGTAGAGCCGCTCGAACACCGACTCGTCGGTAGATCGGTCCCGGTCGGCGGCGGCGAGCACCACAGAGAGCCCGTCAGCTCCCGGGTGGACGGTCGCGCGGAGGCGTTGCCCGTCCGGGCGTACGTCGACGGTCAGCTCCTCGCCATCGGCCGCCGCCCGCCGACACACGGTCGCGAGGTCCTCGCCGGCCAGGACCGCGAGGTCACCGCCGACCGCCCGCCCGCGGTCGATCCCGAGCAGTTCTGCTCCGGCCCCGTTAATCTGGGTCACCCGCAGGTCGGCGTCGACGCCGATCACTCCCTCCGAGAGTCGTTCAAGGACCGGAGAGAGATCGACGGCGTCCTGATCGGTCGCCATTACACTCCGTAGGAGCGCCGCGACACATTAACCCTCTGTGCTCGTCACGGTCACTCCGGTCTCGACTGACCTACCCATCCCGGGACTGACACCCCGCAGCCGTGTCGGGCGTTCGGAGCCGCCAGTCGTGATGTTGCGACATCGAGACGCTGTGAGTGCGCCGGCCGGGAATTGAACCCGGGCTATGAGCTTGGGAAGCTCATGTCCTACC
>CAYREK010000021.1:0-23144 GCA_964423305.1 uncultured Halobacteriales archaeon
GGGACCGGATTTGAACCGGCGGACCCCTACGGGACAGCGTCCTAAGCGCTGCGCCTTTTCCTGGCTTGGCTACCCGCGCGCACATCCAGTTTCGAACCATCGGAAAAGAACGCTTTGTTCTCGAAGACAACGCGGGGTCTCGAATACGGACAGCACCGTACGGACACGAACGCTCTCGGGGACGGATACGCGTCCAGAGAGAACGAGCGGCGATCAGTCGTCGTCGGGCGCGCTCGTGGCGCCGGAGGACTCAGTTCGTGGGATCGAGCGCACCGAGCGCTCGGTCTGTGACTCGCGGCCGAGCCACCAGACGAACGATCCCAGAGCGACCAGACAGACGACCGCGAAGGGCGCCCCGGTCACGATAACCGAGGAGCGAAGCGCCGCCGCCCCGCCGACGACCACCAACACGGCAGCGATCACGCCCTGGGTGAGCCCCCAGAAGGTTCGGTTCAGCGCCGACGGGTCGCGTTTGCCGCCGGTGGTCAGCATGCCGACCGCGAGCGTCGAAGAGTCAGCGGAGGTGACGAAAAACGTCGTCACGAGGACGAAAAACAGCGCCTGCCAGAGCCCGCCGCCAGGGAAAGCCTCGAACAGCGCGAAGCCGGCCACGCCGTTGCCGAACTCGGCGGTTGCCCCGAGCAGGTCGGCGGTCCCGCGGTGTTGCAGCCAGACGGAGCTGCCCCCGACGACGGTGAACCACAGCGTCGAGGTGACGGTCATGGTCAAGAAGGCCGTCCCGACGACGCTTCTGATCGTCCGGCCCCGGGAGATGCGCGCGAGAAAGAGCCCGACGAACGGCGCCCACGCGATCCACCACGACCAGTAAAACACCGTCCAAGCAGTCGTCCACTCGACGCCGCCGCTGGCTCCGGTGAACAGGCTCATCTGGAAGAAGTTCGTCGCGTAGGTCCCGACCGCGGCGACACCGGTGTTCAACAGGAGCGCAGTCGGGCCCGCGACGAGCGCGACCAACAACAGCAGGCCCATCAATCCGAGGTTGAACTGCGAGATCCGCCTGATCCCGGCCGAGACGCCAGCGACAAGCGAGATCGTAAACAGTGTCGTGATCCCAGCGATCGCAACCAGCCGTTCGGGATCGGAGAACGTTCGGCCGGTCTCGAAGGTGATCCCCGAGAGCAGCTGGGTCGCGATGAATCCGAGCCCGGTCGCGATGCCGCCGATCGTCGCGACGACCGCGAGCGTGTCGACGGTGCGGCCGATCACGCCGTCGACGCCGTCCTCGCCGAGCACCGGGTACAGCGCCGTCGACACCCGAAACGGGGCACCGCGGTTATACGCGAAATACGCCACCGGAATCCCAATCGCCAAGTAGCCGCCCCAGGCGCTGATGCCGTAGTGAAAGATCGTGTACGCCACGGCGGGGACGGCCGCACCCGCGGTGCCGGCTTCGACGGAGTCGGTAAACAGCGGTGGCACGCTCTCGTAGTAGCCGAGCGCTTCGGCCGGGCCGAAAAAGACGATCCCGGCCGACAGGCCGGCGGAGAAAAACATCGCCACGTACGCGGGGTAGCTGTACTCTGGGTCGCCGTCGCCGAGCCGGACCGAGCCGTACCGTCCGAGCAGCAGGTACGCGCTGAGCCCGACCAGCACCAGCATACCGCCGAGATACAGCCACGCCAGTCCCTCGCCGAAGACCGTGAAGGCCTCGGAGATGGCGGTCTCGACGGCCTGAACGTCGTAGACGGTGTAGGCGAGGAAGGCCACGACCACGAGGGTCCCGGCACCGAACGGAATCGGGTCGATCTCGTCGAAAAACGAGCGAACGTGTTCACCGACCGAATGTTCCATGGGAGTGACCGTGATAGCGGATTGAGCAACATAAATCGCCCGTTCGAACTCCGGGGTCGTGCCGGTGTCAGACGGTCACCAGGATTATATTCATCGCCCGCTTAACGAGCGTGTGCATCGTGCCCGCGACGAACTGGAACACGAGGAGTGGCTCGACGTTCTCGAGTCCGCCGGGGAGGGGCTTGACCTCGACGCGGAGACACAATCGCAGGCCCGAGAGGTCTTTCTCTCCGCGGTTCCTAACGCCCAGCGATCGAAACGCGCGGCCGTTGCGGCAGCGCTGTACGTCGCCGGGATCCTGACGGGCAACCGCCGCTCACAGGAGACGGTCGCAGACGCGGTCGGCGTGGCCCGGCTGACCGTTCAAAAGCGGTGGCGAGACCAGATGGCCGCCGCCGGCTTCGAACCCCCGGAGTGGTGATCGGGCGATCGACGAGCGGGCTAACTTTCGACGGGGAGTTACTTGTGGACTCGCCGACCGCTCCGTTCGGGGGTGAGCCCGCCGTGTTCGTCGATCTCGCCCCGAACGATCCGGGTGGAACTGATCGGGTCGCCGTCCTCGGCGAGCACGTGATCGACGACCTCGATTTCCAGTGGCTCGCGGCCGTGCCGGCGGCGCAGGTCGTTGATCCGCCGGCCACCAGCCTCGGTTTCGGGCGAGACCACGAGCACGTCGAAGTCCGCGCGGGTGGCGATCCCGGTTGGCTCCTCGAGTCGGCGGATCTCGTATGCGCGGCCGTGTTCCTCGGCGTATCCGGCCAGCTCCGAGTCGAGCGCCCCGAATCGGCTGTCGTAGGGACGGATCGGACGATCCTCATCGCGGGTTTGTGGGGCGAGCTCGTCGCTTGTCAGCCCGACAGTCACGTCGCCCAACTGGAAGGCGCGATCGAACAGCGCGCGGTGACCGTCGTGTACGGGATCGAAGGTCCCGCCCAACGCAACCTCCATGGCCAGGGCAGGGCAGCCCCGGATTTATGTTTGCTGGTGCAGTTCGTTCGAGGCGATCGGGGCAGCGGCGGTGACTCGGTGCGAACCACGCGATAGACAGAGTGCAGGCAAACCTCGAGACCGAGACGACTGCCGAGAACCGCTACGCCGAGTCGTCGGCGGAGTGGCCGTCCGACTCCTCCGAGTGTTCCGACTCTTCTGGATTCTCTGACTCTTCAGCGTCGTTCAGGTCTGCGGAGCCGTCTGCCTCGTCGGTGACGGTGATCGTGACCGGTCCGGAGTCGGCGTCGTCGTCATCGGAAAGGTACTGATCGAGGTTGAACGCGGCGTTGAGCTGGGTCTGGATCTCGTCGACGGTCGAGCCGACGAGCTCGCTGGGGGGCAGCGCGCTGTACTCGTAGGGGTTGTTGCCCGCGCCGTCGTTTTCCCGCTTGCTGCGGTTGACCCAGGACTCCTCGTGAAGTTCCGCAAGGGCCTCTCGGACCGTGCTCGGGTACAGCCCCGTCCCCTCCGCGATCTCCTCGCTGGTGCTCTCGGGGTGTTGTCGAAGGTGGACGTAGATCCGTGCCCGCGTCTCGGTGTCGAGCAGCCAGGAGAGCAGATCGACAAGCCCCTCGTCGAACTGCTCGATCGCGGAGTCGGCCCCCTCCTCGAGTCTGTCGCGGACATCACGGCCGAGCTCGTCCGGGTCGGCACCCTCCTCAGTATCCGAGTGATCGTCGGCAGACATAGATTGTCTCTATTCGAGTGAACGCGAGTACGCAGTAAAAACCCTTGGCTCGCCGGCGGCCCGGCAGTTACTCCTCGGAGCCGTCGCCGAACCGGTCGAGGCGCTGCTGTACGCGGTCCTCGAGCGTCGCGTCGGAGGCATCGGGGGCAGACTCGGGGTCGGCGTACGCACCGAGGGTTTCCTGATCGCCCTGCGTGAACGACAGCGACGAGACGCGCACGCCGAGCTTCCGGACGGGATCACCGGCGAACTCGGCGAACAGCTCGCGGCTCACCGTCCGCACGAGGGCGGGGTCGGCCACCGGACCCGACAGCGACTGCGCCCGGGTCGCGACCTCGTAGGGCTCGGTGACGGCCTTGATCCCGATCGTCGCGTAGAGGGCGTTCTCGCGGTCGGCCCGCTCGGCGACATCGGCCGCAAGCGCTCGGAGCCGGGCCCGCTGGCGCTCGGGGTCGGTCGTCGCAGTCCGGAACGCCGACTCCCGGGAGAGGCTCTTGGGTCGCCCGCGGGGCTCGACGGCCCGGTCGTCCTCGCCGCGGGCGAACCGGACAATCCGGCGGCCTCGCTCGCCGAAGACCGCCCCGAGCCGAGCGGGATCGGCCGCGGCGAGGTCGCCGCCAGTCTCGATACCCATCTCCCTGAGCCGGCCGGCGGTCACCGGGCCGACGCCGTGGACCGCCTCAACGTCAAGCGGCGCCAGAAACGAGTCGACCTCGCCGGGCTCGACGACGACCAGCCCGTCGGGTTTCTCGCGGTCACTGGCCACCTTGGCCGCACTCATCGTTGGCGCGATCCCGACGCTCGCGGTGACCCCCGCCCGGTCGGCGATAGCGGCCTTGAGACGGCGGCCGAGGGCCGGGGCGTCGGCCCAGTCGGTCCAGTCGGTGGCGTCTACGTACGCCTCGTCGACGCTTACCTCCCGGACGGCGTCGGCGTGCTCGTGACAGACGGCCTTGACCTCGGCGGCGACCGACTCGTAGTACTCCATATCGACCGGGCGGTAGAAGCCGGCGGCCTCGACCGACAGATCGGGATCGGTCGCCGCGTCGACTTTCCGGGGGAGCGCGGCGAGTGCCTCGGAGATCGGCTGTGCGCTCTCGACGCCGAACGCGCGGGCCTCGTAGCTCGCGGTCGCGACCGCGCCGGCGGTCTCGCCGGGCTCGTAGCCCATCCCGACCACCACCGGTTCTCCCCGGAGGGCGGGCTCGCGCAGCCGCTCACAGGCCGCGTAAAAACAGTCGACATCGACGTGACAGACGATCTGCTCGCGGTCGGGCGCGCCGGGGAGTCGCCCGCGCCGGGACATACCACCGTTTGCCCCCGGGCGGGATTAAGCGACTCGGGAGCCGCGTCGGACTTATTTTGCCGTCGGCCCGAAGGGACATGTGGCGCTCTCTCAAGAGACCCTCGAAACGCTCGACCGGCTGAGCCCGGTGCTCGTGTTGGCCGTGCTGGCGCTGTCGGCGATCGCGTTCGCGCGACTGACCCGGTGGAGTCCGCTCGACCAGCTCAGGTCGCGGCTCCTGTTCGGCGTTCCCTGGGGGACGCTCATCGTCGTCGCCGGGCTGGTCGGGGTCTACTACCTGCTGCAGGGCGGCGGGCAGCCGGGCGGTCCGGTCGCGACGGGATTTCGCTCGTGGTCGATCTGGTACCCGGAGGGACTGCTCCTGTCGTCGTTCGCCCACTCAAGCGACGGCCACCTGATATCGAACCTGACCGCAACCATCGCGTTCGCGCCGCTGGTCGAGTACGCCTGGGGACACCTCGGTGACGACGAGACCGGGACCAAGATCGGCGACGGCGGGACCACCGAGCGCGAGTCGGACAGTCGAACCGACGGGCTGGGACGAGCACGGTGGCTCGCCCGTCCCGCCGCCCGGATCGGGGCGTTCGTGCTCGTGGTGCTCGCGGTCGGGGTGGCCGGTAGCCTGTTCGTCCCCGGGGCGGTCATCGGGTTTTCCGGAGTGGTGTTTGCCTTCGCCGGGGTCGCAATCGTCGCGGCGCCGCTCGGGCTGATCCTCGCCATGCTCGGGCTCCAAGTGCTCCGGCTCGTCCGGGCGGCCTTTGAGTCGCCGGTGGTGCTCGCACGCGCACAGGAGACGTTCATCAGCCCCTCCTGGGCGGACATCGCCGTCCAGGGACACCTGTTCGGGCTGCTCGTCGGGGTGGTGGTGGGCGTGGGGCTGGTTCGACACCGAGGGCTCGACCCCGACCTGCGGTACGTGTGGTTTGCCGCGCTCGCGTTCGCGGTCACGCGGTCGCTGTACGCGCTGTACTGGTACCAGGGCGGGGACAGCTACCTGCTCTTTCGCGGGCTCGGGGTCGCCGGGGTATTCGTCCTCGCGGGGCTGATCGCCGGGGCGGCGCTTGCGACCGACCGGACACTCGTGCCACGGATCGACCTCTCGGCCCGCGAGCTGTCGGTCGGCGTGGTACTCGCGGTCGTGTTCGCGCTCGCGCTGGTCGCGATCCCCTACAACCTGGTGACGGTCTCGGCGACCGACGAGACGGCGGGTGGCGTCGAGATCCGAGATTACACCGTCAGCTACGCTGAGGGCGCCGAGGACAGGTATATTGGCTCGGTCGGCTCGCTGATCGGCGACGCGGGATCGGTGAGAGTCAGCGGCGTGATCGTCACGAGCGACCGGCGAAACGCCTGGGAACTGGCCGCCTCGCGGGGCGAACTCGCTTCCCGCGGCCAGGTCGCTGTCCCGGTCGGGGGGGCGGGCTGGCGGGAACTGGTGGTCGTCAACCGCACCGCTTGGGAGTTCGTCGACGGCAACCAGACCTACACCGTCACCGGACGCCAAGTCGGCACGGACGGCGGGCAGCGGCTGTTCGCGGCGCCGGGCGTGAACTCCTCGGTGCAGATCGACAACAATACGATTGGGATCCGGCCCGCTCCGGAGTTTTACGAGATCGTGGTCTACGAGAACGGGACCGCAAACGCCACACGGATTCCGGCGACAAACGAGAGCGTCCGTGTCGCTGGGATCGGTTTCGAACGCGACGGTCAGGTGCTGATCGCCACGCAGGACGGCACGCGGATCCCGATTGCCCGGTATCGCCCGGAGAGCAGTACCTGAGCACCGAGCCACAGGATATAATTTGACGTGGGACCTTTGATGTCGCGATGAGTCAGACGACATCGGTCGCGACCACGCTCAAAGGCGTCGTCGGCGTCGCCAGGCCGCCCTTTTTGCTGTTGCCGGTCGGCTTGATCGGCGTCGGTGTCGCGGCGGCGGCTCACGACGGATCGGTCGACCCGGTTCGATCCGGGCTCGCGCTCGTCGGGCTGCTCGTCTTGCACGTTTCGGTGAACGCGCTCAACGAGGCCGCGGATTACCGCTCGGGGATCGACGAGCGAACCGACGCGACGCCTTTCTCGGGGGGGAGCAAGACCCTGATCACAACCGACCTCGAGGCCCGGACGGCCGCGCTGTTCGGGTACGCGACCGCCGCCGTCGGTGCTGCGATCGGCGCGTACTTCCTGCTCGTGGTCGGTCCCGCGTTGGTGCCGGTGATCGCCGCCGGCGCGGTGTTCGTGCTCGCTTACACCGAGTATCTCACCCGCTACGGGCTCGGGGAGATCGGCGCGGGACTGGGGCTGGGCGCGCTGCCGGTGGTGGGCGTCGCGCTCGTCCAGACAGGCGAACTCGGGACGGCAGCAATCGCGGCGTCCGTGCCGGCATTTTTTATGACGTTTAATCTACTCCTGCTCAACGAGTTTCCTGATGTCGAGCCCGACCGATGGGGCGGCCGGGCGAACTTGATCCACCGGTTCGGGCGGCGCCGCGCGGCCCAGGTGTACGTCGGCGCCGCGCTCGCCGTGCCGACGGCGATCGGACTCGCCGTGCTCGGCGGCGCACTCCCGGCACTCGCCGTCGCCGGAATCGTTCCCTCGATCGCGCTGGTCCGTCCGGTTGGGTGGGCACTCGCGCGCCCGACGACGACACCCTCGGTCGCGGTCCTGCGGAACAACGTGGTCTGGATCCTCGGGACGAACGCCGCGCTGGCCGCGGGGATCGCCGTCGGCACCGGCCTCGTCTAACCCGAGCTACCCCTCCACGCGTCGGTACTCGAAGTACATCGCACCAACGAACCCCGCGAGCGCCAACAGCGTTCCTAAGAGCGCTCGGCCGTCGTAGATCGCGACGCCCGCGGCGCCGAAAAGGGCGAGCGAGACGACGGCGGCGACGGCGGTTCCAGTCTCGAACTCTGGCAGCTTCATACGTCCGCCTGCCGGGCGGCGATGATAACCGTGACGAACCGTCCTCGGAGGGCTCGGCCGGACTCAGTCGTTGGCCCAGGCAATCCTCACCACCTCGACATCGATCGTCCGTGCGGACTCGGCGTGGAACTCGTAGGTCGCTGGCAGTCGACACTCGGCCGCGAAGGCCTGCGTGACTCGCCCCCCATTGTCGGCGGCAAAGGATTCGAGAAAGGACAGACTATCGCCGTTGTGCACCGAGTAGGAGACATCCGCCAGTGCCGCCGCTGCCCGGAGGAATCGTCTGTCGGCGTGCTCGTTGCCCGCCTGCGCGCCGAAGGGAGGGTTCATCACGACCGTCGTCGGACCGTCGGCAGCGACCGGGGGCCGGGTGGCGTCGGCCCGAACCCACGACACTGGCGTCGTCGAGCCGACCCGGCGCTCGTTCGCGACGGCCGCCTCGAGTGCCGCCCGGTCGAGGTCGATTCCGATCACGGACCGCGGGCCCCGCAACGCCGTTCCGAGCGCGAGCATGCCCGTCCCGCAGCCGAGATCGAGCACTCGCCGCCGTTCGATATCACCCTGGAGATCCGCCAGGTGGACGATCTCGGCGGCGAGCCCCGGCGGGGTGCGGTACTGCTCGAGGTCGACGCGCGGGTCCTCGAATCCCGCCACCACCCCCAGCCGCTGGGTGAGAGCACTCTTTGTTCCCATCGGTGTGTTATCGGCCAAGGTAATTCAAAAACGTTGCCGGATATCCTGGGGTAATCACGCGGCGGCGACGAGCAGGAAGGTCTCGGAGCGTTCGACGCCGCGGCGGATCTCGAAGCCGGCCGATTCGAGCAGCCCGCGGGCCTCGGAGGCCGTGAACCGCTCCGCAACCGGCGGGCCGGCGGCCCCCTCGCCGGCCCCGGACCAGTCGACGACCACGAACGGCCCCTCGAGGACCCGGGCCAAGTCGGCGAGTGCCTCGGTCGTCGCGCTCTCGTGGAATGTCACCGTCGAGACCGCAGCGTCGATCGTCCCCTCGGAGAAGGGGAGTCGACCGGCGTCGGCGGTCACGAGCCGGACGTTCTCTGCGACGCCGTTGTCGCGGTGGCGAGCGTGCATCGCGGGCTGGAGATCGACCGCGTAGACAGTCTCTGCGTAGGAGGCGAGTTCGCTCGTGTAAAAGCCGGTGCCGCTGCCGAGATCGAGGAGCCGCTCCGGGCGTGTGGGCAGCTCCTGGAGGAGTTCCTCCCGGGAACAGTACCGAAAGCGCTCGGGGTCTTCGAGTCCGTCGGCCTGGTCGGCGTCGAAGGTGTGAAATCCCATCTTACCACGTCCCGTGGAACGTGTCGAACTCGAGAGAATCAAGCGGCTTCTCGCCGATCGCGATCTCGTACTCCCCGGCGGTGAGCATCGGGGCGTTGAACTGCGGGCCGTCGTCGGTCGTGATCCGGGGACAGCCGGTGTTGACGTAGGCGTCCAGCCCGAAGTTGCGCAGCCGGTCGGGGGTGACCTCGTCCATCGAGATGAGGTAGGCGTTCTCGTTGTTCTCGACGATCTCCTGGGCGCGCTCCCACCGGCCCTGGCCGATTTTCGTACAGTAGATCACGCCCCAGGTGTCGGCGTCCATGGCCTTGTGGACCGCAGCGTAGCGCTGTTTCATGAACTTCTCGGTGTCGGCGACGGTCACGACGTTGTTGACCGGGTCGGCGATCACGACGTGTTTGTCGGGGTGTTCCATCGCCAGGCCCAGCGGGTGGAACTTTCCGCCGCCGACGTACAGGATCTGCTCGGCGTCGACGTCGGCGGAGGCGTAGTTACAGCCAAGCACCTGTCCCTCGTGGGTGAGCCGCTCGTCGCCCCGCCGAGTGCGAATATCGTAGCCCATCGCCTCGAGTTGCTCGCTCATCTCGTCGAACTTGTTCATGTGCTGGGCCGTGGTCACGAGCCCGAGCGGCTCCTCCTCGCTGGCAGGGGCGAGTTGCTCCTCGACAGCCTGGTCGACGATCGGCTCGACGTCGACGTTCGAGAACAGCGGCACGTAGATGATCTTCTCGGATTCTTTCATCGGGGAGTGCCCGAAGTGGACGAACACGTCCGTCCGCCGCATCAGGTACGTGTCCAGATCGCAGGCGCCGTAACAGGGCTGGCCCGACAGCAGGATCGACACGTCGTCGAGACGCTCCCGCAGATCGTCGGCGACCCCCGGACCGCGGCGCTTGAGTCCCTCCGGGAGCTGTAGGCCGACCGAAGTAGCGTCGCGCTCGTCGACGGCCTCGACGATCCGGTCGAGTTCGTAGTCCCACTCCCGGTCGTGGCGCAGCGACATTCCGGTCGATCGCAGGTCCCCCTCCGGCTGCTCTGCCGTGTCGTGGCTCATTACAACGTGTTGCGGCTCGGAGCGTATAACGACGGCGTTTCCAGTCCCACAAGCGTTAGTCCCCGGCGCCCACAGGGTCGGCCATGAGTTCGATCCACAGCGACTGGGGCGAGTGGCTACCGCAGGCCGTCGAGCGCGCGGACCCGGACGGACTGGCAGTGTGGTATCTCGGATTCAACGGCTTCGTCTGTAAGAGCGCGGGCGGGACGACGGTGTTCGTCGATCCGTACCTCGGGACGGGCGACCCGCCCCGAACGATTCGGATGGTGCCGGTCCCGTTCGATCCGGCCGACGTTCGCTCGGTTGAGGCCGTCTTCGCCACCCACGAGCACACCGATCACGTCCACGCCCCGAGCCAGGCGCCGCTGTTGGCCACCGGCGCGGACTGGTACGGCCCAGAGACGAGCCGCGAACTCGTCGAGGAGTGGGCCGCGGACTGGACGATCGACGGGGGCCAACTCAAGACCGTCGCTCCCGGGGATACGCTCCGAGTTGGGGACATCGACGTGACCGTCATCGAGGGACACGACCCCGACGCCGTCGAGCCTGTCGGGTACGTGTTCGAGGCGGGCTCGCGGAGCTTCGCCCACGTCGGTGACTCCCGTCCGGGGGAGGCCTTCGAGGCGGTCGGCGAGACACACAACATCGACGTCGGCGCGGTGGCGGTCGGCTCGCCCGGGCTGATTCCTGACAAGGACACCCGCAGACCGACCGAAACGACGTGGTACAACGACGAGAACCAGGCGATCGCCCTGGCACGGGCACTCGGAGCCGATCGGCTCGTCCCGACCCACTGGGACGCCTGGAAAGGCCTGACCGCCGACCCGGCCGCGCTTCACAATCACGCACGCAGCTTCGAGTATCCCCGACGCGTCGAGGTCGTCGAGATCGGCGACCGGCTCACCGTCTGAGCCCACTGTTTTCAATTTTTGATATTCCGTAGATACTTTTATTACTCGGTCGGGTGTGTACGTTTAGTATGAGCGACTCCCAAGCGGTCGGAGAACAGACGACGACGGTCGACGGGGTGACCGTGACCAAGCGGTTCGAGACCGACGAGTTCCCGGTGCCGGCGGTGGCCTTCGAGTTCGAGTCGACCCGCAATACCCCGGTTACCGTCCGTGTGATCGACACGGTACCCGAGACTGTCGATGTCGGCGATCTCGGCTTCCACCCGGAGTACGGAAGCGAGTTCTGGACGATCGACGACAACCAGATTACCTTCGAACGGCGGCTCGCGCCGGGCGAGGAGTACACCACGGTCTACGGCGTTCGGGCCACGAACGCCGACAGCGGCGAGACATTCATGACCGAACCGACCGTCGAAACGGTGTCGTCTCCAGACGAGAACAGCGAGACGGCCGAGACCAGCGAGGCCGACGACGCAGGCGGAACGCCGATCGAGAGTGCGATCCCAAGAGAGACGAACGTCGTGCGCGACGCCCTGGGCGGCGACAGCTCGGTCCCGGGTCTCGACGACGAGCAGGACGACTCGATCGACATCGACTTCGACGTGGACATCGACGAGACCGACGACACGGAGGCAGATACGATCGGCGAGGACGGCCACGAAGAGTCCGAGGGGGGGCCGAATCAGGAACAGAGCGCGGCGCCGGCCGCCGGAGAATCCGACCGACCGCAGGCGGGCTCCTCGGCCGGGCACACACAGAGTCTCGTCGGTGAGCTGGCCGACGAGATCGAGCGCGGTGCCGTGACAGACGACGAGCTCGATCGGCTCCGAGGCGCGCTCGGTGTCGAGGACGACGAAGACGGGTCCGAAGAGCTCGCGAGCGAGCAAGACGGGGCCGTCACCGCGAAGCTCGACCAGCTCCAGACGGACATCGCGGATCTGCGCGCTTACACCGGCGCTCTGGAGGAGTTCCTCGCAGAGAACGGCACCGGCGAGCAGCTCGTCGAGGACATCGAGGCGACCCGCGACCGGCTCGAGGAACTCGACGGGCGACTCGAAGAAACGGAGGAGTCGGTCACGGCCGTCCGAGAGGATCTCACGGATGTCGAAGCGGCCGTCGGCGATCTCGAGGAGACCGTCGGGTCCGTCGAGGACCGACTCGAAACCAAAGCCGCCGCGAGCCGGGTCGAAAGTGTCGAGGAGACGGCGGGCGAGCTTGACGGGCGACTCGAAACCAAGGCCGACGCCGACGAGCTAGCCGAGCTCCGGGAGCGACTCGACGAGCTGGAGGAGTTCCGCGAGCAGATCGTCAACACCTTTGGATAGGCTCGCCGGCTCTCGCCTGGCTCTGTTCTTTGGGTGGCCACGTCGCCGACCGAGAGACACGTCGCCGCCGTTGTTCCGCCCGTGCCGCCGTATCGTGGCCCCACTCAGAGACAGCTCACCGCGATACCCTGGCCGCTGCAGTGGCGCCTGGAGCGTCGTCGACTTTCTGATTGCCTGCGTCCTTTGGGACTCGTCGGCTAATAGCGACCGGCTCTTAACGGCGGTCGGGCGGTCAGTATCGGCGGCGGCAGCGTCGAGAAACCGCTGACGGAGTTAGTCGTGCTGGGGTAGCTTCCCAACTGAGAGTTCAGCCCGTCGAGGTGTCGTCAAGCCTTCGAGGGCAGAGCGTCACGCAGACATCGACTCCCTGGCCGCTGAAGACTTCACTCGGAGAACCCAACGTCGGAGGCAAAGGCCTGGAAGACGATTCCAAGGAGCATCGCACCGAACACGACCGCGAGACTAATCGTGAGGAACATGTTGGCGTAGGGCTGGATGTCGCCGGCCGCGAGCGACACGCCGCCGACCGCCAGCGCCAGTCCGAGGACGGCCGAGTACACCCCGAGCTGTCCGAGCCACTCGACGTAGCCCGGGACATCGGGCCCGTCGAACTCCTCGGGCTCCTCGCCGAGCCAGGGGGCGTCGCCGCTCGTCGATCCCCGTCCCGAGGCCCACGGGTACAGCGCGTCGTCGTCGCCCTCGGAGTCATTGAGTTGCGAGTCATCCGTGACGCCCCCGAACGGGCCGGTCTGCTCGGCGTCGGCTTCGCCCGTCCGGTCCTCGAGCGGGACCCATCCCTCGTCGTCGGCGTCAGCGTCGGATTCTAGGGTCTCGCCGGACTCGTCGTTCATGAGCGTATCAGTCGTCTGTGCCGGAGGCCGCCTCGCGGGAGTCCGGGGAGGACAGCTGCTTGCGGTACTGGCCCTCGGGGTCGGTGCTTCCCGTCACGCTGTCGTCGGTCAGGTGACAGGCGACGCGGTGATCCGGGCCGATCGAGCGAAAGGCCGGCGTCTCGCGCTCGCAGACGGTCTCGAACCGCTCGGTGAGCGTTGCCCCCGCGCTCTCGGCGTCGCCGCCGACGAGCTCCGCGATCGCAGTCGAGAGGGTCCGCTCGGCCTCGGCGTCGCCGAGTTGGCCGGGCAGGTCGTACTCCGCGCGGACCCACTCGGCGAGCCGGTCGTCGTCGATCTCCGCCGGATCGATCGCGTCGATGTTGTCGAACTCAAGGTCGCTGTCGATGGCGCCGATCTCCGCGATGCTCCCAAGGTCGACCGCGCCGGCGAGGGCCTGCTTGCGAAAGTGCAACACCTTCCGCCAGACCTCCTGCGGGAGATCGAGATCGTCGGGCGGAATCACCTCCGGACACCGGGTGTGGAACCGACAGCCGCTCGGCGGGTTCGACGGCTCGGGAACGTCGCCGGTGAGCTCGACGCCCAGTCCCCGCTCGGTCGGATCCGGCCTCGGAATCGCGGACAAGAGCGCCCGGGTGTAGGGGTGTTGTGGGTCGGTGAACAGCTCCTCGGTCGGGCCGACCTCGACGAACTCGCCGAGATACATCACCGCGACCCGGTCACACACCTCTCGGACGACGCTGAGATCGTGGCTGATCAACACCACCGCCAGCCCGAGATCCGCCTGGAACTGATCGATCAGGCGGAGAATCTCGGACTGGATCGACACGTCGAGCGCCGAAACCGGCTCGTCGGCCACCAGCAGCTTCGGGCTGACCGTGAGTGCGCGCGCGAGCGCGATCCGTTGTTTCTGTCCGCCGGAGAACTCGTGGGGGAACCGGTTCATGTCATCAGCCGAGAGCCCGACCCGCTCGAGCAGGTCGCCGACGATCGCCTCCCGGCGCTCCGGGTCGTCGAGTCCCTGTACGGTGAGCGGTTCGGCGACCGCCCGCCCGATGCTCATCCGGGGGTTGAAACTCGAGTCGGGATCCTGGAAGATCATCTGGACTTCCCGGCGGAACCGACGGAGCCGCTCGTCGTCGTACTCGGTGATGTCCTCCCCCTGGAACCGGACCTCACCGGCGGTTGGCTCCTCGAGTCGGATCATCGAACTCGCGGCGGTCGATTTGCCACAGCCGGACTCGCCGACGATACCGAGCGTTTCGCCTTCCTCGACCGAGAAACTGATACCGTCGACGGCTCTGACCCGGCCCACCTCCGTGTTCAACAACCCCCTGTTGATCGGGTAGTGTTTCTCGAGATTGCGAACCTCGAACAGCGGCTGAGACTGGCTCACGAGCGGTCACCTCCCGCGGTGGGGTCGGTCGGACCCTCGCCGGGTGGGCGCTCCGTTTCGGAGTCCGGTCCACGACCGTCCGTGGCAACGCGTTCGGAGCCGTCGAGGACGACACTCGGGTCCATCGCCGGCGCGAAGTGCACACACGAGACCGTGTGATCGGGACTGTTCCGAACTTCGTAGGGACCGGGCTGCTCGCCCTCGCGACACCGTGCGATCGCGTGGGGACACCGATCAGCGAACCGACAGCCGTCTGGGGGGTGTTTCGGGTCGGGGAGCTGCCCCGGAATGCCCCCCTCACCGCCACGGCCAGGCAGACAGTCGAGCAGCGCGCGTGTGTAGGGGTGAGCGGGCGTCTTGAAGATGTCCGCGACTGGCCCCTGCTCCATGATCTTGCCGGCGTACATTACGGCCACTCTGTCGGCGACCTCTGCAACAACCCCGAGATCGTGGGTAATGAATAACATTGCCATGTCACGCTCTTCCTGTAGGTCCCTGAGCAGGTTCAGGATCTGGGCCTGGATGGTCACGTCCAGGGCGGTGGTCGGCTCGTCTGCGATCAGCAGGTCCGGCTCGCAGGCAAGCGCCATCGCGATGATGACACGCTGTTTCTGCCCGCCGGAGAACTCGTGGGGGTAATCGTCGAGCCGGGAGGCCGCCTCGGGGATCCCGACCTGGTCCATCAGTTCGACCGCCCGTTCGTTCGCCTCGGCCTTCGAGACGTCTTGGTGGAGCACGATTGCCTCGCGGATCTGCCAGCCGACGGTGTAGACTGGATTGAGCGCTCCCTGGGGGTTCTGGAAGATGTGACTGATCTTGTCACCCCGGACAGCCCGTAACTCGTCGTCGGGGAGGGAGGTCAGCTCCTGTCCGTCGAGCTTGACCGAGCCCTCGGGGATGTACCCTGGTGGGCTCTGGAACAGCTGCGTGATCGCCTCGCTCGTGACGGTCTTGCCGGAGCCGCTCTCGCCGACGATCGCGGTCGTCTCGCCCGGCTGGACCCGGAAGGAGACGCCGTCGACCGCACGGACATCCTCGCCGGTGTCGGTCCCGAAGTACACGTGCAGATCCTCGACTTCGAGCAGCGGATCGGTGCCGCTCATCACTCTGCCCCCGCGTGACGCGGATCGATCGCGTCACGCAACGCGTCGCCGACGAAGTTGAACGCGAGCACAGTCAAAAACAGGAAGATCCCTGGGATCGTCGAGATCCACCACGCACGGGACAGTTCGGACTGTCCGTCGTTGATGATCTGTCCCCACGAGGTGACCGTCGCGTCGCCGAGCCCGAGGAAGGCCAGTGCTGCCTCGGCCAAGATGATCGAGGGGATCGAGAGAGACACATAGGTGATGATCGTGTTCGAGATGTTCGGCAGGAGGTGCCGGCGCATCGTCCACAACGGGCTCGCGCCGGCAGCCTTCGATGCAGTGATGTACGGCTCCTCGCGGCGCTGGAGCGCCTCCGAACGCATCAGCCGCGCTCCCCCGCCCCACTCGATGAACCCGAAGACCATGATGAGGATAAAGAGGCTGCCGCCAACCGAGTAGACGATCAGCAGGTATAGGAAGAAGGCGGGGAACGTGAGCTGGATGTCGACCCACCGGAAGATGATCTCGTCAATCCACCCTCCGTAGTATACCGCCGACAACGCGAGCGTGGCCGCGATGACGGTACTGAGCGCCGTCGCGGTCAACCCGATCATCATGCTGATCTCCATCCCATGGATGACGCTAATCAGGATGTCCTCACCCGAAGTGGTCGTCCCCAGCGGATACTCCCACGTTCCGGTACAGGTCCCGCCGCTGCAGTCGACCACATCCCGTCCGTTCGGGCCGACGACGAACGACTCAATCGAGATGCCGACCGGCGGGATACTGTCGAGTCCGGCCTGTTCCGTCGGCTGGTCGGTCACCCGCGAGCCGACGACCCCGACCAGAAAGATGACGGCCAGAAAGATCGCGCTGATAACCGCGGCCTTGTTTTTCCGGAACTGTCGCCAGTAGTACCGGCGCATCCGGGGTTTCTCGTACAGCGGGAGCACGGTATAGTAGACGATCCCAGCGAGCGTTATCGACCACAGCCAATCGTGTAGCGCTACGACCCCGAGCACTGGGAACTGGATCCAGCCGTCGGCGACGGCCAACCCCGGAATCGCGTCGATCCAGGTCGGGTCCAAGGCGGCGATCCCGGGGATCGATACGCCAGCGATCTCGTGGAACAAGTCGTCAGCCATCACGTACCGGACGAACAGGTTCGCACCGAGTCCGAGCGCCCAGATCCCGAGGACGGCGGCCCAGAGCTTGCTCTTCAGCGACCGGGTGTACTCGGCGGAGTCAACATCTTGCCAGTTGACTTCGGCGAACTTTCCGTCTGCCAGCCCGCCGTCTGTAGCCGTTTCGGGCTCCGATTGGTCAGTCATGCTTGATCACCGTAGCTGATCCGCGGATCGAGTATCACGTACGCCACGTCCTGGGCGAGGTTACTGACCAGGACCAGGAAGGTCGGGATCAGCAGCGTCACCAACACAAGATCCTGGTCCTGTGCGATGATCGCCTCGTAGGAGGCCAGTCCCAGCCCCGGGATGCCGAAGACGACCTCAATGAGGTAGGATCCCGCCAAGAAGATCCCGAGGAACCGGCCGACCAGAATCGTCGCCAGCGGGACGGCCGCCGGGCGGAAGATATGCCGGGCGACAATCCGCCAGCTGCTGACGCCTTTCGCCCGCGCGGTCTTGACGAACTCGGCGTCGACGTACTCAAGGGCCTCGGCGCGCGCGTATCGCATCATCGTCGCAATCCCGCCGGTCATGCTGACGAAAATCGGGAGGATGAGCTGTTTGAGATTTGCAGGACTCAGGATTCCGACCTGTCGCTGGCCCTCGAACTCTTGGCCGACGAACGCCTGGTGGCTGTCGTCTACACTCGTGAGCCACGTGAGATTCCCGTTTGCGTTCTCCGCCAACCGGGCGTTAAATCCGACGTCAACCCAGCCGAGGAAGGTCCCAAAGATGACGAGTAGGATGATCGCGAACCACCAGTTCGGGATGCTGATCCCAAAGAAGGCCGCGAACGTCGCGAAGTAGTCGGTCTTGGTGTACTGGTGGATCGCCGAATATAGCCCGATGACGATCCCCAAGAACGTCGAGAGGATGATCGAAGGCGCGCCATACATAATCGAGTACGGGAGCGTCTCGGCGATCGTGGTCTGCACCGTCTGGTCATACTCGTTGGACCACCCCCAATCTCCCTGGAAGAAGTTGACTAAGAAGTTGACGTACCGATCGACGAGTGGCTCGTCGATCCCCCGGCGCTCCTCTGCGGCCTCAACGGCCTCTTCGACATCGACACCCTGCTGGGCCGCCTGAAACTGCGCCTGCTGGAGGCTCTGGTCCGGAACGACATCCAGCAGTAAGAATCCGACCGTGACTATGAGCAAGGCGGCGACCGCTGACCACGCGATTCGTTGGAGAATGTACCACTTCATGTGTGTTTGTGTCTACCGTGTCTGCCGTTGAAGTTCGTGAACGACTCTGCGTTTATTTACCTGACGACTTGCTCGGCGAAACTGCAGGCGTTTTGAATCAAATCGAACCCGGTCGTCGCGGGTTACTGGAGGTGTCCCCAAGATCTGCGGGTCTACTCCTGGCGGAAGCGGGTGATCCTCGCCGGCTCGTAGCCGAACTCGTTGTACGCGTCGCCGGTGTTGATGTCAGGACGGAATCCAGTGAACGACTCATCTTCGGAGAGGAACACTGCTGGGGAATCCTCTGTGAGGATCCCGAAGATCTCAGCGAACAGCTCCTTTCGTTCGGCAGTGTCGAGACTCTCTGCAGCTTGGTCGTACAGGTCGGTGATCGTGTCGTTCTGGTAACCGAAGGCGTTGACCGCCCCGTCAGGTCGCCAGAATGAGTCGGTGTTCCCCGGGTTACGCGGTCGGGAGTTGGCACCGATGCCGATCAGCATATCCCAGCCGCTCGCGACCCGCGTGCGCTCGGGCGGACCGGCATTGTATGGGCTGCCGGGGTTGTACGCGAAGTCTTCCGGATTCTCACCCTCAAGCGGCTCCGTGGCCAGTTCCGCGATAATGTTCGACGACTCAAGCAGCTCGATTTCGATACCAAGCTGTGAGAGATCGTCCGTGATCTGGGCGGCGATATCCGGCTGGTTTCCCGAGCCGGGATCGTGCATCAGCGAGAGGGAGACCTGTTCGCCGTCCGGACCGAACGTCTGGAACCCACCACCGGATTCCTCGACACTGAAGTCACTGAGACCGTCGATCCTGTCACGCGCGTTCGCGACCGTCTCCTCGGTGATATCGAGCCCGCGGGCAACAACTTGGGAATCGTCGTAGAACTCGGACCACCGGGGCTGGTGAGTTGTCGCCGGCGGACCGGCCAGACCTCGCTGGATCTCGTCGGTGATCGTCCGCTTATCGATCACATCGGCGATGGCCGTTCGTCCCTCGACGGTTTTCAGGAGCGGGTGTCCGTTCGCGCGCTGGTTGAAAAAGGCGAAGCTGATGAACGGACCGAGCACGCCTTCGACTCGGGTGTCGTCGCGCTGACGGAATTCCTCGACGACATCGGTCGTGAGACCCAGACTGTCGCCCTCGCCGGCACGCCACCGCTCGTTCAGCGTCGCGGTCTCGCCCTCGCGGTCTCGGAGGACGGTGTAGAAGTACGGCGCGTTGCTCCAGGCCTCGTCCATCTCCATGACGTTGCTGTCCGAGACGTGATCGCGCATGTAGTACTCGTCGCTGCGCTCGAACAGCACGCTTCCGGACTGCCCGGAGGTGTCGTTGACGTAGTCGTACGCGCCGGTGTTGCCTGCGTAGCTGAACGTCTGGACTTCGTCGGACTGCCGCAAGTTCTCTGCGCTGGGAGCGTACTGCTCATACAGTTCCTTCGGGAGGTAATAGCGAGCCCACGAGGCGGGATTGAACTGGAACGACGGGGCCGGTTCTACTAGCTCGACTTGGTACTCGAGTTCACCGGTCTGCTCGACGTTCTCTATCGAGGAGACATCGACGGTGCTCGGCGTGGTATCCTCGTCCCAGAAGTCCGTGGCCTCGCTCCCGGCGACGCCGTCGACGAACTCGTACTGGAAGACTACATCCTCGGCGGTGAACGAGCCGTAGGAGTCGCCGTTGGCGTCGGTACCCCACTCCAAGTTATCGCGGAGTGTACCGACGTACACGTCGGCGCTGTCGGACCGCTGGAAGTCCATCAGCAGCGGGTAGACCTCGTTTGCCGTCGTGAGTCCGTACGAGTAGTCCAGAACTGTCCCGATTACGTTCCCCGATCCCGTGTCGTCGGCCTCGGCCGGGTAGAATGTCTGTGGACGGGTCCCCACGAGGCTGATGTAATCGCCGTTTGGCTCTCTGCTGAACTCGCCGTCACCGGTGTCGGAGTCACCGGTATCGGAGTCACCGGTATCGGAGTCGCCGGCGTCCGTGTCACTGTCGCCGGTGTCGGTGTCGCTGTCGTCGGTGTCGTCGTCACCGTCGCCGGTACAGCCGGCCAGTGCCGCCATACCCCCGACGCCGAGCGTTTGAAGAATGCGTCGGCGACGCATGCTCTCTGTCGGAATGATATCCGGGCCTTGATTGGGATCTCTTGGCATGGACGCTTATTCTGAGTATCCCTATATATGACTTTCGTTAACGAACCCTCACCCCGGGGGCCGGTCGGGGGCAGCAGACGGTCAAGATCGTGAGTAGACGGCACCGAGATCCGACGAGACCGGCGCGAGGCGATTCGAGGACGACGCCGGCACCGCGACTCGGCCGAGTCGACCCGATCGTGACCGGACCTACATGAGCGGGGGTAAAGTTATATGCGTGGTTGTTGTTACCTGCTATCGGGATGGTTGACAGACGGGCGGTTCTCACGGGCGTCGCGGGGGCGGTCGCGGTCTCTGGGTGTCTCGGCTCGTCGGGAGACGACGGAGGCGACGGTAGCGACGGCGACGACAGTAGTGGTAGTGACGGCGATACCGGCGACGGAGGGACAGAGGACGGGCCGGCCGGCGAGGTAGTGACAGAGGGCGGGCGCGGCGACGCCGTCGCGGTCGACCGGTCGGCTCGGTTCGAGGAGGGAAACATCGACGAGATCCTCATCGTCGAGGGGAGCGTGACGAACAACGACGAGAGCGCACTGAGCGTTGACCTGACGCTCGGCGTCGAACAGTTCCGGCGGGAGGCGACCACGACGCTCGAGCTCGGGGCGGGCGAGAGCAGCGAGTTCGAACTCAGGCTGGAGAGCGTGTACGCCGCGCAGTTCAACGGATACACGCTCACCGTCACGGCGGAGCAGGCCTGAACCCCGGCGCGGACCGCGCCTTCGATGGTCGGAGAATTTCGAGGGGCCGACCCGTCGACGGGCGAGCACAATGGTGTTGTTTATTGGTGGGCCGGCCGTATGTATGGTATGAGCGACGAATCTGGGCGACGGGACCTCCGGATGCCCACCGACGACGAGCTGTTCGGCGTGGTAACAACACACGACGGGGGCAATCACGTCACCGTCCGGTGTGAGGACGGCAAGACGCGGATGGGACGAATCCCGGGGCGGATGAAATACCGCGTCTGGATCGAGGAGGGCGATGTCGTGTTGATCGACCCCTGGGACTGGCAAGACGAGAAAGGCGACCTCGAGTGGCGATACGACAGCCAGGACGCAGACCAGCTCCGGGCCGAGGGCCACATCGAGTAACGAGGAGACCAGTGTCTGCGCCCGCGTCCGGAACCGACCGATCGCCGGAGACGACCGTCGTCGATCTACACGCCCACAGCCGGTTCTTTCACTGCCCGCCCGAGCAGCTGGCCGGCTACGACCCGGTCGGCGTGGCGATGGCGACAGGCGTCGGTCGGCTGCGCGGGGTCGATCGAGTCGCGCTCACCAACCACAACTTCCACCGGCCAGAGCTGCAGACCGAGCGGACGCTGCCGGGGATCGAGGTCTCGACGACCGCCGGACACGTCCTCGTCGTCGGCCCGGATCCGCCCGAGCGGACCGAGCCGGGGGCACTCACGCCCGCGGAAACGGTCGCGCTGGCCCACGACCGGGGGTGTGCGGCGATCATCGCACACCCGTTTCGTCACAGTACCGTCGCCGAGAGCGGCGCCGACTTCGACGCCGTCGAACTCAACGGGAAACGCCCCGAGCGGCGCGACCGCGTCGAGGCCCTCGCGAGCGAGCTTGGACTGCCGGTGGTTGGCGGGAGCGACGCACACCTCCCGGTCGAGGTCGGGCGAGTCGCGACCATCGTCGGGACCGCCGAACCGACCCCCGAGGCAGTTGTCGCGGCGATTCGGCGGGGCGAGGTCGCCCCGGTCGAGCGGCGGTCACCGGTCGACCGGGCGATCCAGCTGAGCTACCGCGGCTACCACGGCCTCCAGGGGCAGTAGCTGGCCGATCGGGTCCGCGCAGATCGCGATCGCTGCCACCGGGCGTTTCTTATAGGAGAACACCGATACGACTGATATGTCGGTCCAGACGACCGAGGATACCGCGCTGTTGCGGGCGCGGCTCGCGGTCACGCCGCCGCCGGCCGCCGACTGCACGGTCGTCGACAGCTGCGCCGACGGGCGAAACGTCACCCAGCGCATCAAGACCCCCGACGACAGTCGCGAGCGCGCGGAGTGTCACACCGAAATAACCTGTGCTGACGAGGATACGCCGGCACGGCTGTACCGTCGGTCCGCGGTCCGGCCGGCCTGTCCTTGTACGGTCTTCGAGGCCCACGACTGCATCCCGGACCTGCGAGGGCTGCGCGAGGGGGCGCTCGTGTTCGTGGTTTCCGTCCCCTCGCGAGACGAGCTCCGGGCGCTGGTCGGAGAGCTGCGGGAGACCGGCGCCGATGTCTCCGTCGAGTGGCTCGTGGCCGGCGGGGGCGACCGACCGATCGCCGAACTCGACGTAAGCGAAATCACGGACAAACAGCACCGCGCGCTCGAACTCGCCCGCGAGGCGGGGTACTACGAGACCCCGCGGGAGGCCACGCTCGCGGAGGTCGCCGATCGGCTGGGGATCTCCCGCTCTGCAGCCTCCCAGCGACTCACCGCCGCCGAGACGACCCTGGTTAGGTCGCTGCTCGAGGCTCGGTGAGCGCCTCGGCCAAGAGTTCGGTGAGCCCGACGATTTCGATGTCTGCCTCGTAGCCGCCGGTCTTGCGGCCGTCCTCGTACATCGTCATGCACATCGGGCAGGCGACGACGAACTTCTCGATCGCGTCGCCGGCGGCCGTATCCTCAAGGGCCTCGCGGAGTCGCTCCTCGCTTGGCTTCGGTTCCTCGTCGTAGTCGTACCAGAGCCCGCCGCCGCCCCCGCCACAGCAAAACGAGTCCGCGCGGTTGCGGGGCATCTCGTGGAGCTCGGCGCCGGTGGCCGCGATCAGCTCGCGGGGGGCCTCGAACTCGCCGTTGTACCGCCCGAGGTGACAGGGGTCGTGGTAGGTAACCGTGTACTCGAGCCGGGCAGGTACCTCGAGCCGGTCCTCGGCGATGAGCTCCTGGACCAGCTGGGTGTAGTGTTTGACCGCGATCTCGCCGTCTTCGTTCCAGTGGCCCTCGATCGGAGCCTCGAGCATCGGAT
>CAYREK010000021.1:23154-25394 GCA_964423305.1 uncultured Halobacteriales archaeon
AAGTCGATCTCCGGGTACTCGTTGGTGAAGGTGTTATACGAGTGGGGATCGGTACAGACGATTGTCTCGAACTCGCAGGCCTCGAAGGCCTCGACCAGCGTCGCCGCCTGCTCGACGTACAACAGCTCCTCGCCGAGCCGCCGAACGTCGTTGGCGTCGTAGACCTCGTCTTCGTACAAGATGCCATAGGAGACCTCGGCAGCCTCGAGCACCCGGGCGAGCGCCTTGGCGATTTTTTGGTTGCGGTCGTCGTAGCTGGGGTAATCCCCGACATACCAGAGCACGTCGACGGGCTGGTCCCGGGCGTCGGGCACCTCAAAGTCGAGCTCCTCAGTCCAGTCGGGTCGGCTGCGGGCGCTCTCGCCGAACGTGTTGCCCTGACGCATCACGTTCTCGTAGACGTTTTGGACGTTCGGGTCGACATCGCCCTGCTCGGTCAGCTGGCGGTTCATCTCGGTGAAGTGGGTCAGATGCTCGATCTCGACCGGGCAGGCGTCCATGCAGGCCATACAGGCCATACACGACTCCATGGTCTCCGCGTCGATCGCGCTTGCCCCGCCGTCGGTCACGATCGGGGTTGGCTCGTCTGTCTCGCGGTGGGCCTTGAGATCCAGCACGACCTGCTGGGGGTCAAGCGGTCGTCCGGAGGCCTTGGCCGGGCAGACCGACGAACACCGCCCGCACTTGGTGCAGGCGTCCTGATCGAGCAGCTGCTTCCAAGAGAAGTCGGCGGGCTCCTCGACGCCGGTCTCGGCGTCGGGATCGAGCGGCACGCCCGGCAGCCGGCGGCCCGCGTCCGGGTCCCGGGCGACGACGTTCGCAAACGAGGAGAGCATATGAAAGGGCTTGGCGTAGGGGATCCAGGCGATAAACCACAGCGCGATAATCGAGTGGTGCCACCACACGACCGGATAGGCGGCCGCCGCGAGATCCGGCGTCACCCCGACGGTCGCAAAGGCCGTCGCGAGAAAGTAGCCGACGACCGAGGCCTGCTCGAAGGCCTGCGGGCCACCGCTCTGGCCGAGGATTCGGGTCGCCTCGAGCAGGAAGCCGCCCAGGCCCAGCGCGAACAGCGACCAGACGAACAGGTCGTCCTCGTAGCCGGTGTGTTTGTTCCAGAGCCGCTCTTTGCGGATCACGTACCGCCGGTAGATCGCGATCCCGATGCCGACGACAAAGAGCAGCCCCATCAGGTCCACCACAAACGAGTACGACCGGAAGAAGGTCCCAGTGTAGAAGGACTCGCCGGTCAGCGGCCGGTAGATGTCCATATCGATCGCTAGGATCGTCGTCGCGATCAACAGCGTGAGAAAGCCCCAGACGATGAACGCATGCATCACGCCGCCAAGGAGATCGCGGTTGACCTGCTTCTCGTTCGAGGCGACCATCCGGCTGGCGGTCCGGATCCGCTCGCGGAGATCGTCAAGCCGCGGAGTCGGGTCCGCCCGGCCCTGCGTGTACCCGCGAATCCGGTCGTAGACGCCGTAGAGGAACACGACGATCGCGAGCACCGAGAGAAACCAGAAGACCACCTCCTGGACCGGGCCGATCTGCCAGAACGTCTCGCGGGTGACCTCGGCGCTCATCGGTTCGCTCCGAGCGCGATTTCCGTCCCCAAGGCGGGCCGACCGATCGATCGCCCGTGTCTACGCATCGTCGGCGCATACGGGCGGAGATAATTGAGCGTTTCGCCGGCCGTTCGCCGACCGGCGGAGAGATTTTACTCCCAGGGCACGCACATTCTGTATGACCGAGCGGACCGACGAGCTCAGAGACCTGTTTCGGTCGGTGACCGGCACGGAGGAGGTAACCGACGAGCAGGAGCTCTCGGACGGGGACGCCCCGGACCCCGAGGAGCGGCTCGTCGCGATTGTCGGGGAGATGCGCGGGCGGTACGAGTTCGCGACCGACCGCCCGACGGAGACATACGTCCGGATCGTCCGGCTGTACCACGAGGGCGCGACCGACGAGGAGATCGCGGCGAGGGTCGGACTCTCCCGAACCGAGGCGATCCGGGCACGACTCGATGTTCACCTGGTTCGGGAAGGCGAGGCGGGTGAAGAGCAAGACGCTGAGCACGCAGAGCTCGCCGCCGAGGCGGAACACCGATCGAGGCAGGCGAGCCGGCGGTTCCGGACCGCCTTCGAGGAGCTGCTTACCGACGCCGACATATCCGGTCGACTGACCGAGCGCGCACGCGAAGACGAACTCAAAGAAGTGACCGACGACGCCGAGGTCGG
>CAYREK010000022.1:0-2909 GCA_964423305.1 uncultured Halobacteriales archaeon
TCCTACCACTAGACCACCGGCGCGCACGTTGTTAAACCGGCGAGCGGGTTAGGAAAGTTTCGTTTCGCGGTCCTCTCAGTCCCCGCCCCGGACCGTCCCGTAGCAGTTGCCACTCGAGACCGTCGTCTCGAGGACGACGAGCGGGCTCGCGGCGAGATCGCGCTCGAACTCGTCGGGATCGTACACGTGGTAGAACCGCGGCACCGTCTCGCCGTCCGGGAGCGTCCAGGGGACGGTGGTGTCGAATCCCTCGCCGTCCGTGTCTTCGAACCGCTCGTGGGTGCTGCTCCAGGCGCTAATCAGGGCCGTCCCTCCGGGGGCAAGCACGCGATTCAGCTCGGCCAGGCTGGCGAGTCGACGCCGACGGTCGGGGAGGTGATGCAGCGTGGCGACGTACACGGCGAGGTCGACCGCGTCGGTCGCAACGCCGAGCGCGGCGGCGTCGCCCTGGACCAGCTCCGCCTCGGGGACCGCCTCCCCGGTCACCCCGAGCAGTCGGCGGCTCAGGTCGACGGCCAGCACCCGGGAGACCCGGTCGGCGAGCACGGCGGCGTGTCGACCGTTCCCGCAGCCGACATCGAGCCCGACTGCTCCCGTGCGGCCTTCGAGAAAGTCCTCGACCTCGGGCCAGGGAGAGACTCGCGTCGCGGAAAAGTGCTCGGCGATCCGATCATAGACCACCCGGGTTCGCGCGCGGCGGCGGTCGATCCCGTCCTCGGGCGACTCGGGCTCAGTCGTCACCGTAGGTCTCGGGGTAGGCCTCGGCGAGCAGCTCCGGCCGGTCGGCCAGCTGCTCCCGGACCGGCGCGATCACCGCGTCGATGGCTCCGGCGGCGGCGGGCTTGAGATCCGCCGGGTGGAGCCGTCCGTCGAGGAACGCCTCCTCGAGGGGCTCGTAGGCCTCGTAGACCAGGTCGCCGCCGTACTCCTCTGGCCGTTCGACGACAAACTGGTCGCCGCGCTCTGCGAGCACCGGGAACACGAGGTACTCGAGGTACTCGAGGACGCCGTTGTCCGCGCGCTCGCCGGCCGGACAGTACGCGCCGCCGATCTTCTCCTCGATCGCGGCGCGGTCGTCGGTGAGGTTGACCTTCGAGTCGGCCTCGGAGGCACTCATCTTCCCCCCGGACAGTCCCGACAGAAGCGGCGCGAACACGCAGGTCGGGGCGTGCCAGCCGTGCTCGGGCAGCAGCTCCCGGGCGAGCATGTAGATGCCCCGCTGGTCGATCCCGCCGTACGCGATGTCGGCCTCGAGCGCCCGCACGTCGAGTGACTGCATCAGCGGGTAGAAGAGCCCGCCGACGGTCGGACTGTCGCTCTCGCGGACGACCTCGCTTGCCGCCCGGCGCGACCGGGCCAGGGTCGTCTCGGCGGCCGTCCGGTACAGCCCGAGCGCGTACTCCTCGCTGAGCTGGAACTCGGTCCCGCGGACGAACTCGATGGCCCCGGGGTCGGCGCCGGCGGCCCCGACCATCGCCTCGGTCGCCACGCGGTAGTACCGCGAGCGGGCGTCGAGCAGCTCGTAGGGGCTTTTCTCGTCGTCTAAGTGGGCGTGCAAGTCCGCGATCAGCACCGTCACGTCGAGCCCGGCCCGGAGGAAGTCCGCGAGCTTGCGGATCGTCGTGAAGTGGCCGATGTGCATCTCGCCGGTCGGGGCGTAGCCGATGTACACCGACGGCTGCTCGTCTCCGTCCGAGGCGAGCAGCGTCTCGAGTTCGCCCTCGGTGACGACTTCCTCTGTGTAGCGCGTGACCAGCGCCTGCCGGTCGGCGGCGTCCATGCCGTTCGTTCGCTCGTCCGGTCGAATAAATGATGCGGGTCCGTGACTCCGCTCGCGAACCTCGTGGACGGATCGGCGTCTCGGTCGACTCAGTCCTCGGTCGTGGCGGTCGTCTCGATCGCCGTCAGGTCGATACCGAGCGGGAGGTCCGGCTCGAAGAGAGTCGCTCCGTCCAGCGCGGAGGTTATCGGTTCGACAGTCACCTCCTGCGTCTCGTTGGCCCCGAGCCGCTCGGTCACGCCCGGTCTCGCGACGACGGCCGTCACCGTCTGTGGATCGTCGCTGCCGTCGCCGAAGGCCGTGTTCCAGGTGAGCGTGACCGTTTCCGTATCGTTGGAATCGACTGTGAGGTCCGTCTCAAGATCGACCTCGGTTCCGGTCTCGTCTTCGAGCCAGAGGAGCACGTCTCGATCGTCGGTCCCCCTGTTCTCGACGGTCACGGTGAAGTTCATCGGATCGCCGGCGGTCACGCTGTCGGGGGAGACGTCGTTGATCGAAACGGTTAGATTCGTATCCCTAACGTTCACGGACTCGTTTGCCTCGTCGTCTCTCGTTTCGACGACAACCGTGTAGTTGCCCGGCTGCTCTCCGACATCCCAACTGAGATCGACCGTCGTCTCGCCGGGACTGAGATCGATGTCCTCTGCCAGATCGACCTGCGTTTCCCGACCGGCAGTATCGACGACCGAGAGCACGACCGTTGCTTCTGTCGAACTGCTGACGTTGAGTGTCGCGTCGACGTCGACCGACGATCCCGTGGCAACCGGGTCCGAAACCCCGAGATCGGAAATACTCACTTCGGGCGGCGCCTCGACGGTCACCGACTCGTTTGCCTCGTCGTCGATCGTGAGGACAGTCACGTTGTCGGTGCGTTGATCGTCTCCCTCGGGCACGATTCCGTCCGCTGGGTCCCACTCGAACGTGACCGTCGTGGACTCGTTTTGTGTTAGGTTGACGGTGGTGCTGTCTACACCCGCCCCGTCGAAGTTTGTCAGCGAGACCACTCCCTCGTCGTCTGCCGCACCGGTGTTTGTCACGTTTGCCGTCACTTCGAGCGTCTCGGTGGAGACGACCGGCGCGTTCGTGGTTATGTTCCCGACCTCGAAGGTCGGAGTCTCGGGCTCGGTGG
>CAYREK010000022.1:2919-16334 GCA_964423305.1 uncultured Halobacteriales archaeon
TCCGTACCTGCGTTCTGCGAAATATTCTTCAGCACGGATTTCTGAGCGTCATCGAACCCAATCGTATAAAGGGTGATATTTTCGCTTAATTGCTTATCGCCATCGATTAATGTGGATGGGTCGTCGCCCTCATTATCGATACCGTCAGTCAACAATACAATCACCTTCTTAGCCTCGTGGTCAGGCTCGTTACTATTGAGTACTTCTTCAGCTTTCTTAACCGCGCCGGTAATATCGGTTCTTCCGCCGGGGTTGATCCGAAGTGTCTCATTTAATGCGTCGAAATTATCCGTTAGGCTAGAGCTTACCCCATCGGATTCGCTCGTGTAGACATTCTGGTCTGTATCGAACTCCAGAACGCCAGCGCGGTCACCCTCGCCACTCTCGTCACCGATCGTTTCCTCCAATCCGGCGATGCCACCGTTTCGGGCCGCACTAATTCGGTCTCCGTATGGATCGTTCGGATTTTCATCCGGATCTGGCTCTAGTGAGACGAGCCGATCAGCATCTGGATCGATATTATTTATTGTGTCTCCCGATATGTAATAGTCGAAACAGTCAAAAAGGCAAAAGTACTCCTGCGTTGCCCAAACAGTATCACCACCAGGCACAGTATCCCCAACGTAATCGCTCGGGTTGTCCGTTAGCACACTTTCTACATCATACCCTCCCATCGACCCCGTCTCGTCGATCGCGAACATCACGTCGACCGGATCACGAGTCTCCGGCGGCAGCTCAGTGATGTTCACAGACGCGGTGTCGTTGTCGTCGCTGCTCAGCACCTCGATCTCGCCGGTGCCGGCGTCTCCGACGACCGTGTTCCACATGAGCGTGACATCCTTGCTCTCCCCGGGATCAAGATCGACGTCTTCGATCAGGTCGACCGCACCGCCGCCGAACGCTTCGAGTCGCACGTCCTGGGTGTCGGAGACGGTGCCGGTGTTCGTGATCTCGGCAGTGACGTTCAACCGATCGCCCTCAGTGACGGGGCTGCTCGTATCATTAACATCGACCTCGACCTCGAAGTCGGCGTAGGCCCGATCGACCGAGACGGTCGTCTCGTTGACGTTCGCGATGGTGTAGTCTGCACTACCGGCGACCAGCGACGCATTCAGCGTCACCGAGCCGTTCTGCACCGGGGTCCAGGGGACGGTGATAGTCTCGGTCTCGCCGCCGCCGATCTCGAACGCTTCGACCGCGCCTACCGTCCCATCGGTCAGCAACAGGACATCGAGGTTCAACGATCCGCCGATGCTGTCTTCGGTCTCGTTGATCGTGACATCGACGTCGGCTGTCTCACCAACGGTCAGATCGTTCGAGAGCGGGTCGATCTCCGTGACGTTGAACGTCACCGCCGGGTCGGGGACCTCGGCGAACTCCCCGGCGAAGTCGAGTCCGGCCCCACCCTCGCCGCTCGTGGCGAAAAAGGTCCAGTTCTGCCCGCCCATCCCCGTCTGTGCCGGAACTGTCACGCTAGTGTCTGTCGCATTGCCGGGGTCGAGCGTGACGTTCGTCTCGCCACCGAGGAGATATGCCTCGCTCAGGTCACCGGTCATGTTATTAGTCTCGTTGATCGCGTACACGCCGAGCGGCGTCGATCCGGATGCCTCGCCGACGTTTTCGATCTCGACGTCCAACTCGAAGCTCTCGTTGTTTGTGATGTTCAGCTGGTCCGGGACGTTCCGCGGGTTCATGATCGTCACGTCGAATCGCGGAGCTAACTCGACGGGATCGACCGCGTCCTCGGGGACCCCGACCATCGTTTCGAGACAGTCCGCGCCGGACTCATTGAGCAATCGCAGCGTTTCGGAGCGAGACCCGTCGACGATACAGACGGGAGTCGATGCCGCCGGACCTGATAACTCGGCCGGAGGCTTGATCTGGTACGTATCGTTGCTGCCGCTGTCGACCCGTTCGATCGCTGCGGTCGCGTCGGGATCAACCGGCGCGCCGGTCGGATCTGTCCACTCGCCGCTTGCAGAGTCATACAGCAACCACCGACCCGACGCGTTGTACAGCGCGAGCTGGTGGTCGGCGTCGTCAATCGGGTCGGTCACGTTGAACGCGCTGTGGTTGCCGTCGACTGTTCCGACCGTCCTGTTGTAGTATTTATACGCGTAGTCCGAGGTGCCCGAGTAAATGATTTGATCGTCGCCGAACGTCGGCGACTGAGTGCGGCTCACGAACTCGCCGATCGTCCCGAACTCGAGTGTGAGCGTGTTGTTTTCAGCATCTAAACTCGTGTCGCTCGAATCAAGCGGCTCGGACATCTCTTCCTCGGCGTATGCCTGCCAGGCTTCCGCGTACTGACTCTCGATCGTGATTGTCACGTTCACCGGGGCATTTACGTTCGTGTTGTAGATGTCATCGGTCAAGTTTCCCAAGAGCTCCTCGAACCGCGAGCTACTTTCTGGCGACGGACTCCGCTCGAACTCGAGTGTCTCGCCGGACCGGAGAATATCCAGATCCGACACGTCGACGACTTGGAAATCGAGCCGATTACCGGTAAAATCGAGATACGGCTGCGAGCGGAGTCGTATCGCTTCACCGTTGGAACTCTGTTCCCAGAGTCCTCCGGCCTGGTACACGGTTACGGTCCCATCGGCAGACTCGTGACGGATCGAACCCAGGGAGTAGCTTTGCGTCCCGCTTTGTTTTGCCGTCCGATCGGCGTACTCCGTATGTGTCGAGACGGTTATGGTAAGTGTTCCTTCCTCGGAAACGGACAGAGCATCGGTTCCTTCACGCGGGAGCGCGATGTTAGAGGCCTCGTAGACACCGGACGATCCCTGAACTAAGCTGTCGATCTGCTCGTTTATCTCATACATTACCTCCCTACTGATTTCCTGCTCAGAGTCCGTGGTGAGCTGTTGGACCACGAAGGTCCCGGTCCCAATAAGAAAGATCCCGACGACGACGGTGAGACCGATCACTAAGAGGGTGCCGTACAGCTCCGACACACCCCGCTCTCCACCGCTCGGTCTCCCCATACCGGTACGGTTATCCGTACTACATTTTAGCTTTACTGGTCCGTTATCAGAAATTGAACTGCTTGGTGAACGCGGGTACGTCGACACGAACGGCGGTCGACGGGGCTCGAGCCCGGCGATCAACTCCGGGCGGCCGGATCCGCGCGGAGCCGATCGAAGGCCGTGTCGACGAGCCCGCCGGTTTCGGCGACGATCTCGGCCCACGCCTCGTCGTCGGGCGCGAGCCCGACCAGCCGGGCAACCCGCATGATCGAGACGTGGTATATGACCTGCTCGCCGGGGGCGCGCTCCCAAACGACGAAGTTACACGGGAAGAGCGCGCCGATCCGGTTCCCCGAGGCCGTAAGGGCCGCGTCCGCGACCCCGGGATTGCAGGCCCCGAGCACGTAGTAGGGATCCCGGTCTGCGTCTGCCTTCTCGTTGAGCAGCTCCGAGGGAGAGAACTCGACGGGAACGCCGAACCCCACTTCCGCACAGACCGATCGGAGGCGTTCGATCGCGGTCTCGTGGGCGGTCTCGAAGACGACGCGCTGCTCGCCGATATCTGCGGGATCGACGGCGGTCGGATCGATCGGAGCGTCCATACGGAGACTACGGCCCGAGGGGAATCAATCCCGCGGAGACGACTCTCCGTCCGCAGCGACCGGAACCGGTCCGTCGCCGATTACGTCCCGGACCGCGGTCTCGAAGGCCTGTCGAGTCGAAAAGTACGGCTCGTCGATCTCCGCAAGAACGTCCTCGAGCGTCCGCGGGCCCTCGGGCGTGCGAATCTTCGTATCACCCTCCCGCCGACGAATCTCGGCGGCCGGGATGCCCCAGGTGAACCGGGCCGCGATCCGAGCGAGTGGCGCGCCGTCGACGGGCCTGTGCTCTCCGAGCTCGACCATACTGCCGGTTGGACGCCCCGGTACTGACTCTTTCGGGCGTCGGACGGGCGTCTGACGGGTAGTTTTGCCGAGTCGCTCCCAAACGGCGGTATGACCAGTCTGACCGACGTCTACGGCGGGGGCGTCGGAGCGGCGGTTCCGCGGTGGCGGCGGCGGGTCGGCGCGGCGGCGGTAGCCGTCGGCGTCGCGATGGTCGTGGTGGGGCTCGCGATCGCGGCCGGACCGGCCGCGGAGTGGCTCGGCCACAGCGACGCCCGATCGGTCGCCGGCGTGCTCGCCGGGCTCGGGCTGCCGGTCGCGCTACTTGGGGTGTTCGCCGTCCTGCCGGCGAGCAACCCGACCCGGGCGGCAGCGGCGATCGGCGCGAGTCTCGCCGCCCTCGGGGTGGGGCTGTTTCGCGCGACCTACCCGGACCGGTGGCTTTCAACGGAACCGCTGACGGCGCTTGCGGTGATCGGCGTCTACGCCGGCGGCGTGCTCGTCACGGTCTGGTGTCTGTTCGTCGGCGTCGCAACGCTCAGTCGGCGGCGCAGGCCCGGCGAAACGGCCCGGGTCGCGGTCACCGACCGAGGAACGATCGAGCTCGTCCGATCGCCCGGCGACGGGGGCGGCTCGGTCGGGCTGATCGGCTCGGCGCCGACCGGTGAGGGCACGGCCTCGACCAGTGATGCGGGCGGTCGGGAGTCCCGGGCGACCGCAGACGGCGCCGGCACGGAGTCCCGGACCGCCTCGGCGCCGGTCGGCCCCGACAGCTACTGTGGGAACTGCGCCCACTTCGAGTACGTCCGGGCCGACGACGAGTTGGCGCCGTACTGTCACCACCACGACCGCCTGCTCAAGGACATGACCGCCTGCGAGGCCTGGACCGGCGGGCGCGACCAACCGGAGTCCGACCCGACCGACGACGACCGGTAGGCCGGGGCCTCGAACGACCTCACAGAACCGACGCTGCGACCACGGGACGCGGCCGGCGGACGCGACCGGCGCCCGGAACGTTGAAATCGCCGAACCGTCTACCGGCGGTCATGGAGTTTTGCGACGACTGCGGCTCGATGCTGAAAACCGAGGGCGACCGGTGGGTCTGTGCGAGCTGCGGGTTCGAGAAACCCAGAGACGCGAGCGACGAAGAGAAGATGGTGACGACCACCGGACAGGAGGAGACCGAGGTCGTCGACATGAGCGAGGCAGAGACACAAGCCCGGCCGACGAGAGCGAGACCCGATTTTTCGTTTGCACGGAGTGTGAACACCGCTGGCGCGAGGACGACCACTAACGGATGCCGACGCCGCCGACGGTCCCCGAAAGTCGGCTCGCCGAGGCCGGTCTCACCCTCGCCGAGGAGTCAGTCGAGGTGATCTTCGAACTCTCGAAGGTCCGGGTGACCGGGGCGACCCGGCGTTACGAGGACGCCGCGGCCCGCGAGGCGTTGTGCGCTGCGACCGACGGCGAGATCGACCGGATGGTACGGTTTTTCGCTGCGACCGGACTCGAGTTTCGCCCGTCGCTACCGCCCGGTGGCATCTCGGCGATCGCGCCGATGATCCGCTCGGAGGCGATCGCCACCTTCGAGACCCGACTCAAGGACCGCGGGCTCGTCGAGGTCCGGCGCCGTCGGACTGACCGGCGGACGGTCAACGACGCGACCGTCCACCTCGCGACGTTCGCCGCCGTCGATCCCGGGGCCGGATCTCGACGACTCCCACTCGAATGTTGGATCGCCGTCCGGACCGACGACCGGCCGGTCGTCGTGACCGGTGGCTACCCGGCCGAGCCGCTCTCGAGGAGTTTCGACCTGTCGGCGGGCGAGAAGCGGCTCGATCGCGGACGGGCGGAGTACCGCGAGGAGTACTTCGAGCTGCTTGCAGCCGTCGGTTAGTTGCGCGCGATAGTTAGATAGCCCGTGTGCCCGACCCCGGCCGTCGAGGGCCGGGTCCCGCGATCCTCGACGGTCATCGTCCGCTGGATCGTCTCGTAGGTCTCGACGGTCAGTTCGGCCTCCCGGGCGCGCTCGACGACCGCGCGGGTCGCCTCGACGAACGGCGAGTACGCGACCAGAAATCCCCCGGCGACGAGTCGCTCGGCGGCCGGCTCGACGACTGCCGGGGCGTCGCCGGTGTCGAGGGTTACGGTGTCGAGTCGGTCGTGATCGTCGATCCGGTCGGTCACGTCGTCGGTCCGGATCTCGACGCGGTCTTCTACGCCCGCCAGGCGCATGTTCTCCCGGGCGACGTCGGCGAACTCGGGATCGCGCTCGTAGCTCACCACCGTCGCGCCGACCCGACCCATGGCGGCGGCGAGCACGCCGGTGCCGGTGCCGGCGTCGACCACCCGGTCGCCGGCCGCGATCCCGGCGTGACCGAGCACCAGCCCGATGTCGCGGGGCAGCATCGGCGCTCCGGTCCGCTCGAAGTGGTGAAACAGATCCGGCAGCCGGAGTGCCCGCGCCCGGAAGGCCGTCCCAAGGTGAGTCTCGACGGTGTCGCCGGGTTCGACGCTCTCCGGTATCTTGAGGACCCCCAGATCGGACTCGAACCGATCGCCTGGCGAGAGCAGATACTCCCGGTCGCTGTCGGTTTGACAGACGAAAACGAGCCCCACGTTACTCGAGCCGGTCGACGGCGGCAGCGAGATCCCCGTCGACGGCCTCGAGTGCCTCCCGGGCCGCGCTCTTGCCGACGCCGGTCCGACCCGAGACTAACTCGACGTCCTCTTCTGGGATCCCGGACTCGGAATCGGATTCGGAGTCGGTCGCCTCCAGAGCGGCCTCGCTATCGCGGTGCTCGGGACTGCCGACGACGGTGTAGGTCTCTTGGCCCTGTGCGTCCATGCGCTGGACTTCGGGGTCGGTGAACACGAGCTGACCGTCGCCGGTCGTAATCACGACCTCCTCGGCGTCGAGCTCGTCGATGTCGATACCCATCTGCTGCATCATCTGCTGCATCTTCTGCGGGTCGAGCCCGCCGCCGCCTCCTCCGAACATACTACCGATTTACCCTTGCCGGGCAAAAGCGCTACGCCTGACCGCTGCCCTCGCGGATCTCGCCTGTGACCCCACGGTCGAACCCGGCCATCGACGGCCACAGGAGCTTGATCCCCCGCGCCGAGCAGTTCCCACTCGGGTCCGACAGTAAGCACCTCACCGCGCGGATCCGCGCGTCCGCTCGACGGGCGAACTTCACGAGAGTGTTGTGGCCCCGCTCGACGTGTGGAACGCTCTCCTCACCGACGCGGACCCGACAGACTCGACGAACAGTACCGCCCCGCTCTCAAACTGGACTCCGCGTCCCTCCGGGACCCCTGAGTCCGGTCACAGTACCATCTGTGCGAGCCGGGCGAATCCGTTGATCCGATCCATACCGCAGCTCCGGGAGCGACGGGCAAAAGGCTCCGATCGAGACCCGCCACCGCGGTGTTCAGCCGCGAGCGCCGGCGAGCCGTCGACTCGGAGTGTGTTAACGGTCCTCAGAGTAGTACTATAACCCTCCAGTTATTATACGGATTTGACCATGAAAAAACAGGAGCTCATCCATCTTCATGGACTTCTCGCGGAAGTACAGCACCACTACGAAGAGCAGACCGGCGACGCCGTCGACCACGAACAGTACGACTCACTCGGGGTTCGACCGACATCGATACACAAGTCAAAGACAGACCACAAAGAGGCGGTGTTCGCGCTCGCACACGGCATCACCTCGACGATGTCCGAAGAAACGGAGCGCGTGTCCGCCACCGCGGACTGAAACTGCTTCTGCACCAACCGGTAGCTACCTTCTGAGCGGCCGCTCCGTTCGGCGAGTGTCTCCGCGAGGGATCGTCGTCCGAACCTGTCACTCAACATCTGCGGCCCAGTGAGATACTGCGCGGCCGATGTTTTGTCGAGGCCGTTGAATGTAGGGCACAGATCTAACGGGCTCCGCACCGCTTCACTCATCCAGTGCGTCCAACACAGCCGGCGCGTAGAACGTCGTTTCGTCGTCGCGGAGGCGCTCGACAGGCATCCAACAGGCGAGAAGTTTAGTATCCAGCTCCGGCTCAACGAAGGTGAACGACTCACGATCATAGGGCCAATCTTGTACGATATGCCCTTCGTACACACGCCAGAGTTCATGCGCCGTTTTCCCGTCGTAGGTGAATACTCGTTCGAACGTTCCCACGAGCGTTGGTTCGGCAAATTCGACACCGAGCTCTTCGGTGAATTCACGAGTGACCGCGTCTCGGCTGTGTTCCCTCAAATGCGACGCCGCCGCCCAGTAATCGGTAATACGGTTCACCCGTCTCGGGTGATTGGCCCTCAAACACGAGAATATCATCCCCACGGCGAACAGCACCGAGAGCCACGAAGCGAATCTCAGAGGCCATCGCGAAATCTAATTAGAGCGAAGATCATGACGATTTTGGAACGCACTCCATTCGACTTGGTTAGTGTGGACTGCGATATTCACCCTCTGTGCTCAAATGCACGCCGTTTGTATCGACCGCGGAACGGTTCAACAGAGCCGAAATATGTTGTTGTGGGAGAGCGGGTACTGCTCGCGACTCGGAACGTTACTCGTCGATGATCTCTTCGAACTCGGGGAGAACCTCGTCGTCGTCTGTGTCGGGCTCCGGATTCGATCCCCGGTCGACCGTCTCGGTGACCGGCTCGTCCTCGGAGTCGCTCTCGGGTGACTCCGTCGAGTCCTCCTCGTCGATATCGTCCGGGAGCTGCTCGATCTCGAGGACCTCAAGGGGAATATTCTCGAGACGCTGGCCGATCTCCTTGCGCGCGATCCGGGAGGCGTGTTCCTCTCGCTCGACGTTGAACACCGTCATCTCGAGTTCGAGCGCGACGAGACTCTCGTCGGCAGCGACGAAGGCCGGCTCGAGGGCCTCGCCGCAGTGGGGACAGGACCGGCTCCCCATCTCGATCTCGACGTAGTTCAGGTCCGGGTTCAACATCGCCCCCGTCTTCGAGATCGCGATCCGTACCGCCTCGTCTTGTGTCTCGACGTCGTACACCGGAACGGCCGCTTCGACGACGACTCTGCAGTTCATACTCGTTGGTTTTCCACGAACCTATAAGAAAGTTGGCCTGTTCCGGGCGATCGCGGAGACGAAAGCCAAAAGATCGGGCTCGGCGTGATGAAGACGATGGAGACGGGCACGATCGACCTGTCGACGGTAGGACCCTTCGACCTGCAGGCGACCCTCGAGAGCGGGCAGACCTACCTGTGGTGGCGCGCCGACGGCCGGGACTACGAGGCCGACCGGCTCCACGGCGGGGAGAGCTGGTACGTGACGACGACCCGCGAGGCGGGGCCGGCGCCGATCCGGGTCCGCCAGCGCGAGGGGCGTCTGGAGTGGGAGTCGACGATCGACGCCGAGCCGGTCCTGCGGCGCCGGCTCGGGCTCGGCGACGACCTGCGGGCGATCCGGGAGACGAGCCCGGGCGACCGGCTGATCGAGGCCGCCTACGACCGCTACTGGGGGCTCCGGATCGTCCGGGACCCACCCTTTCCGACGCTCGTGTCGTTTATTTGCTCGGCACAGATGCGCGTCGCCAGGATCCACGCGATGCAACGATCCCTGCGGGAGACCTTCGGCGAGCCGGTCTCGCTGGACGGCCAGACCTACCACGCCTACCCGACGCCCGACCAGCTCGCGGCCGCCACCGAGTCGGAACTCCGGGAGCTCTCGCTGGGCTACCGGGCGCCGTACGTTGAGCGCACGGCTGAGATGGTTGCAGACGGCGACCACCCCGAGACGGTTCGAGACGAGCCCTACGAGCAGGCCCGCGAGGCGCTAACGCGGTACGTCGGGGTCGGCGAGAAGGTCGCCGACTGCGTGTTGTTGTTCTCGCTTGGCTACCTCGGGGCGGTGCCGCTTGACACCTGGATGCGGTCGGTGATCGCGGAGGTCTACCCCGACTGCGAGCGCGACGGGTACGCCACCACCTCCCGGGCGCTCCGAGACCAGCTCGGCGGGCAGTACGCGGGCTACACTCAGACGTACCTCTTTCACTTCCTCCGGCACAACGACTGGGAATCCTACGAGTAGCTGGCCGGCCGGGGTCGATGACGCCCGCCGGCCGGTTCTCGATCGAGTCGCTACCGACGCTCCCGGCGTCCAGAAGTGAAGAGCAACGTCCTCGAGGCCGGCATCGAGACGCCGCTCAAACACGGGATCAGCCTCGGACTGTGGTTCACAGACTGAGCGATTCAGGAGCTTGGCAGGAAGCGCGCCGTTCCCGAGCCCGGCTCAAAGAGAACCAATGCTCGTGTCAGGCCGCCGCCGGTTGTCACCGGGAAGCCGGAGACTCATCCAAGTGTCTGATCGGAACAAAAGCAGAGTCACTCGAACGCTCGTCACCCAGGGAGCCCCGGGGATTCGCGGCAGGGACGGCGTCGCGAAAGCGGGCCGTCACCCGGTCGCCCGGATGACCGTCAGATAGTCAGCGCGCTCTACCGGTTCCGGCGTCGAGCGATGACGTAGGCGGTCACCGCGCCGAGTCCGGCCGCGACGACGATCGCCGGGGCCGCAAGCAGCGCGATAAACAGCGGGAACGCAAGCAGGAACATGAGGAACCCGCCCAGCGTCCGCTCCGGTTGTACCTGTTCGTCTGTCAGCGTCGTGTATGGTCCGTAGCTCATCGTGTTTCTCTATAAGGGCTCTCACCCTATAAGTGTAATCTGAAATAACTTTCTGTAACGGGCGTTACTGAAACTGAGTTCTGGTGCCACCGCCTCTCACGCGAGGGACTCACACGCCGGGTTTTTATCGCGAGAGACGTATCGGCAGTGAAACATGAGCGATCGCGTCCGTGCACACGTGTTCGTCGAGGGGACCGTCCAGGGGGTCTACTTCCGGGCAACGACCCGGGACGAGGCCCGGGATCGCAGCGTCGACGGCTGGGTCAAGAACCGCTCGGACGGCCGAGTCGAGGCGGTCTTCGAAGGACCAGAAGGGGCGGTCGCCGAGATGGTCGAGTTCTGTCACGAGGGAAGCCCGGCGGCCGCGGTCGAGGGCGTCGAGGTCGAGTACGAACAGCCCCGCGGAGAGTCGGGGTTTCGGATCCGGCGCTGACCGGCCACAAGACGGTTAACACTCCCGCGGGTCAGAGGTAGACATGACGACCGGATTTGAGACATCGCTGCTCGTCTTTCTCGTCGGGCTGCTCGTCGGCGGGTTCGCAGTCCATGTCGGATCGATAATTGCGCTTACCTCCCAGGACTACGGCCACGCCTTAGTCACCGCCTTTCTGGGTGCGCTCGCGTGGGCGATCGTCGATGTCGGACTCGACGAGCTCGGAGCCAGCGGCTGGTTCGCCTCGCTGGCGGGACTGATCGTGTGGGCCTGGGTCGTCCGCCAGCGCTACGAGGTCGGGTGGACGCGGGCGGCGATTATCGGACTGGGCGCGTGGCTCGCCGCGCTGATCGCGCTGGCCGTGCTCTCGCTGGTCGGGATCGACCAGTTCGACGCCTACGGCGTGCCCGGCGCCTGACCTCGGGCGTCCACCGGTGTCTTATTCTCCGCGATCGTAGGGTCGGACATGATCACGGGCTCTGAGATGGCGATCGTCGACGAGAACGCGACCGCGCTCGGGGTCTCACAGCTCCAGCTGATGGAAGCAAGCGGCGTCGCCGTCGCCCGCGCCGTCCGCGAACGGGCCGCGGAGGGCGCGTCGGTAACGATCGTCGCCGGGCGCGGGAACAACGGCGGGGATGCGTTCGTCGCCGCCCGACATCTTGCGGCGCTCGACCCGACGGTCCTGCTGCTTGGACGCCCCGAGACCATCGGGAGCGACATCGCCCGCCGGAACTGGTCGATCCTCGAGACGATCGGCGTCGAGACCCGGACGGTCCGTGACTCGACCGCGGTCGAGCTCGGCGAGCCGGACCTGGTCGTTGATGCCATGTTGGGGACCGGCGTCCGGGGACCGCTGCGCGAGCCCGCCCGGACCGCCGCCGGGGCGATCAACGGAGAAGACGCGACGGTACTCTCCGTCGACGTTCCCTCCGGGCTCGACGCCGAGACCGGGCAGCTGGCCGAGGGTGCCGTCAACCCCGATCACGTCGTGACCTTCCACGAGCCAAAGCCCGGCTTAGAGGAGCTGGCCGCCTCCGTGACCGTCGCCGACATCGGGCTGCCCGAGGCGGCCGCGGAGGTCGTCGGACCGGGCGATCTGCGGCGCCTCGATCGGGCACCGGACAGCCACAAAGGCGAGAACGGCACCGTCCTCGTGATCGGCGGCGGTCCCTACGTCGGCGCGCCGGCCCTGACCGCACAGGCCGCGCTCCGGGCCGGGGCCGACCTCGCGTGGGTGGCGACGCCCGAAGCCGCCGCCGAGCTCCAGGGCTACTCCGAGAACCTGATCGTCCGGTCGCTGCCGGGCGAGCGACTCGTCCCCGAGCACGTCGACTCGCTTGAGACGCTGGCGGCCGAGGCGGGGGTTGATACCGTCGTAATCGGGCCCGGACTCGGGGACGACGAGGCGACCGAACGGGCCGTCGCGGCGTTTCTCGCGGAGTACGAGGGAACGGCCGTCGTCGACGCCGACGCCCTGACCGCCCTCCCGGAGACGAGCCCGGCCACGCTGCTCTGTACCCCACACCGCGGCGAGCTCGCGGCGATGGGCGGGCCGACCGGCGAGAAGATCGACCCGGCAGCCCTCGAAGCCTTCGCGGCCGAGCTCGGGGCGACGGTCTTGCTGAAGGGTCCGACCGACATCGTCTCGGACGGCGACCGGACCCGGCTGAACCAGACCGGACACCCGGGGATGACCGTCGGTGGAACCGGGGACGTGCTCGCGGGCGTCGCTGGCGGACTGGCTCCACAACTCGCGCCCCTGCAGGTGGCCGGCCTGGCCGCGTACGTCACGGGACGGGCCGGCAAACTCGCCGCCGAGACTCACGGCGACGGGTTGATCGCGACCGACCTCATAGAACGGATTCCGGCAGCCGCACGTCGCGAGTCGGGGTCGGAGTAAGGAGTCAGGCGCCGGTCTCGACGAGCGCGCCGGCCTTCGAGCGGGACCGCTCGACGATCGACGGGCGGGCCTCGAACTCGACGACGACCTCCTCGCCGTACTCGACGCTCTCGACGTGGGCGTTGTCGTACAGCCACGAGACCAGGCTCATCGTGTCCTCGGTCATCGGAACGACCAGCCGCTCGTGCTCGTAGGGTGGGAGCTCGGCGTCGATCCGCTCGCGTAGGGCCTCGACGTTGGCCCCGGTCGCGGCGCTGACCGCCACGGGCCGAGGGGCGAGCGAGGACAGAGCCTCGCGCTTGCGGTCGAGCTCGGCCGGCTCGATGAGATCGCGCTTGTTGAGGACGGTCACGATCGGAGCCTCGTTTCGCTCGTAGAGGGTATCGTGGCTGGTCACGAGTTTCTCGCGGATCTCCTCGACTGGCTCGCTGACATCGATGACCAGCAACACCAGATCGGCCCGGTAGACCGCATCGAGCGTAGATTTAAACGACTCGACCAGCCAGTGTGGCAGATCGGAAATGAATCCGACAGTGTCCGTGAGCAACACGTCACGTCGGTCCATGTCGGCCC
>CAYREK010000022.1:16344-24840 GCA_964423305.1 uncultured Halobacteriales archaeon
CCGACAGCGACGCCGTGAGCTTCCGGCGGAGGGCCGCCGGCTCGTCGCTCGCGTCGACGACGAGCAGCGCGCAGTCCGCGGCCCGGATCGCGCCGATCGTCGCGCGGAACGAGCGCACCGACTCGTGCGGCAGGCCGTCGAGGAACCCGACGGTGTCGGTCAAGAGTGCGTCCCGGCGGTCGAGGTCCGCCCGCCGGGTGGTCGTCCCGAGGGTGGTAAACAGCCGGTTGCGGGACTCGGCGGTCGGGTCCAGGTCGGGGTGCAGGTCCTCGTTTTCCTCGACGCCCAGATCCGCAGCCAGTCGCCGCAGAAGCGTCGATTTTCCCGCGTTCGTGTAGCCAGCAAGCGCCACTAAATCGAACCCGGACTCGCGGCGCTGCTCGCGGCGCTTCCGGTCGGTCTCTTCGATCTGATCGAGCTCCTCGCGGATCCGGGAGATGCGGGCCTTAATGTCGCGCTCGCGGCTCTCGTCGTACTCCCCCAGGCCCATGAATCCGGGCCGCTCGTCGCGTTTGGCGAGACTCGCCTTCGCCTCCGCCCGGGGCAGCTCGTAGCGCAGCTCGGCCAACTCGACCTGAAGCTGGGCCTTCCGGGTTCGTGCGCGCTGGCCGAAGATCTCGAGGATAAGCCGGAAGCGATCGATCACCCGCACGCCGACCGGGAGCTTGTTGCCGAAGTTGAACGTCTGGTAAGGGCCGAGCTCGTTGTCGACGATCACGACCGCCGCGTCGACGGCCCGGGCCCGGTCGGCGATCGCCTCGACTTTGCCCTCGCCGAAGTGATAGGCCGGATCCTCTGATCGGGTCTGTGTCACGGTCGCAGCCGGCTCGTAGCCGGCCGCGCGGGCCAGCTGGCAGATCTCCTCAAGCTCGGGCTCGCCGGTCTCGACGCGCTTGGCGACGACCGCCCGCGTGTCGGTATCTGTCACTTGCCCCTACTACGGGTGGCTCCTATTTCAAAGGTCTGGCCGTCCCCGCGGGCTCACCGCGTCTCAATGTCGTCCTCGTCGCGGACGATCCGGGTCTCGGCCGCTCCGCCCGAGACCTCGTTGACCAGATCGTAGAAGTCGTTTTGCATGCCGGCAGGGAACTCGACGACGCCGATCCAGGAGCCGTCGGGCTGCCACTCTTCGCTGTCGAGCTCGGCGAACTCGCGGATCTTGGCCTGGCCGCTGCCGGCGTGTTCGGGCGGGAGCTGGGTCGCGACGGTGATGGTGTCGAACCGAATCGGGATCACGGGCTTGAGTTCGTCCAACGCATCGTCGACCTGCTCCTCGACCCGTTCCATCGGATCGACCCG
This sequence comes from uncultured Halobacteriales archaeon, assembly GCA_964423305.1. Taxonomy (GTDB): domain Archaea; phylum Halobacteriota; class Halobacteria; order Halobacteriales; family Haloarculaceae; genus Halovenus. Next base: position 17,644 of record CAYREK010000022.1, read on the forward strand.
GAAGTCGGTCTCCTCAAGAGCGGACTCGATGCGCTCGGGGGGATGGGGCGCGTCGTCCATCTGTGGGTTGACGGCGTTGCGCGCGATCCGGGTAATCAACTGCTTGCGCTTTCGCTGTTGCATCTCCCGGCGCTGGTCGGCCGTGATCTGGATCTCGCCGCGCTCGATTACCTCGGGGATGATCGCGAGTGGATCGGTCGTGTCGAAAACGTCCTCGAGTGCGGTTTCGGGTGGTCGGTCGCCCCGCGAGGCGTCCTCGAAGACATCCTCGGCGGCGATTACGTCTTCGAGTTCGCCGTCGAACTCGCCGCGGGCGATCGCTAGCGCGGCGTCCGGGTCGACGAGCACCTCGAACCGCTGGCCGTGGGATTCGAGCCGGGCCGTGACCGCCTCCTCGAGCGAGATCATGCCAACGGTTCTACCGGCTCGTATAAAATCGTTTCCGGCTTACTCCTCGTCGAGGACGTCGCTCTCGGCGAGGTAACCGGCCTTCTCGTCGTGGGTCAGCTCGGTGAACATCTCGGTCTCGACATCGATGGTCGCCACGCCGATGCCCTCGGGCGTGAGCCCTTCGTCGGTGACGGAGGCAAGCGCCTCGAGTGCGAGTCCGATCCCGCCGTCGAGGTCCATCCCCTCGGTGTAGTTCTCCTCGAGGTACTCTCGGATCGCGTTCCGATCGGCGCCGACCGCAAGGGCCTGCCACTCGTATGGCGTGCCCGAGGGATCGGTCTCGTAGAGCCGCGGTTCGCCGTCGGCGATCCCGGCGATGATCAGGGCCACGCCGAACGGGCGGGCGCCGCCGACTTGGGTGTACTGCTGGATGTAATCGGTGACTTCCTTGGTTAGGGTCTCGACGCCAGCGGGCTCGCCGTACCGGAGCTGGTTGACCTGGGTGCGTTCGCGGGCGAAATCGATCAGCTGGCGCGCGTCGGCGACGTGGCCGGCGCTTGCGATCCCGATGTGGTCGTCGACCTTGTGGATCTTCTCGACGCTGTCTCGTTCCATCAGCGGCGACCGGATGCGCTTGTCGACCGCGATGACCACGCCGTCTTTTGTTCGAACGCCGATGCTCGCGGTGCCCCGCTTGACCGCTTCGCGGGCGTACTCGACTTGATAGAGGCGACCGTCCGGGGAGAAGATCGTGATTCCCCGGTCGTAGGCCTGCTGTTGGTTTTGTCCCTGCATGGTTAGTCGGTCTCGAGTTCGAGGGTCGCCGCGCCGGTGAAGCCGTCGTCAGTCCGAACGTCGACGCGTCCGTCCGCAAGGACACCGGACTGCTCGGCGTTGCCGAACACGACTCGTCTCTGTGTCACAGGTTGGGGACTGCGACGCATATACCTTTCTTCACAGGCTCGTCGCGTGCCGCTGACTCCCCGGACTCGAAGCCCGACCGGCTCGCCGTCGACGGTCTCGAGACAGGCAAGCGCCGCCCGGGCCCGCTCGGTCTCCCCGCGCCGGACCCGGACGATCGCCTCGCCGACACCATCCCGGAGGCGAAAAGACCGCACCGACAGCGCGAGCCGGGCGGCCACAGCGTCCCCGAGGAGGTTCTGGGCGGCGTACCACAGCTGGCGCTGGAACCGATCGCGAGAGAGCTCGGCGTCGGGCCAGCTCTCGATTCCCACCCCCAGATACCGGTATCGAGGCCGGAGGTGTTTCGGGAGCGTCACGGGTCTCGGTCCGCGACGAGCACGCCGACCTGATCGTGGATCCGTTCGACGCCGGTTACCGCGAAGCCGGCGTCGGTGAAAGCCTCGACCAGCGTCCCGACCGTCGCGGGGTCGTCGACCGACGGATCGTAGACCGGCTCGGTCGGGTCGGGCTCGCCGAACAGCATGAGATCCCCGAGGACGAACCGTCGGGGGCCGAGTTCGGCGATCGTCTGGATCGCCTCCGATTTCGCCGGGTCGTCGAGATGATGCATCGCGAAGTTCGAGACGACCACATCGACCGGCTCCGCGACCGCCGGTGCCCGGAACCGGCCGGTCGCGAACTCGACGGAGTCGGCCCCGGGCTTCGCGCGGGCCTGTTCGAGCATTCCCTCGCTGGGGTCTCGTCCTAATACCCGGCCGGCCTCGTCGGCCAGCGCGAGCGCCAGGACGCCGGTGCCGGTCCCCAGATCGAGGACCGTCTCCTCCGGCGATGGGTTGGCGTGGGCCGTGACCAGCGACACCGCGGCGGCGTACTCCTCGCTTTTGTCGGCGTCGTACTCGGGGGCCTTCTCGTCGAACCGCGCGGCGTGTTCCGAGACCGATCGCTTCATACGCTCAGTTGGACCCCGGGTCACATCACGGCGTCGGATCGGCGGGGACCGACCCAGCGGCCAGCTAAGCGCAACTGTTAACAGTCGACGACCGGTCGGTTCGACAGAGATGGACGGAGCACAGGTGCCCGACGATGTCGCGACGGTGCTGCTCGAGGAGCCGCCACTCGGAGGGAGTACGGACGCCTGCCGACGGCTCCTGTTCGATCGCCCCGACGCGAGCGCGCTCTACGTGAGCTACACCGACGATCCGGCCGCGTACGCTCGGCGAGCCGACGCTATGTCCAAACTCGCGGTGATCACCGTCGGCGAGGACCCACGAACCGCTCCAGAGGGGGTTCATCACGAGCACGTCTCGACGCCGAGTGACCTGACCGGGCTCAGCATCGCGATCGACGAGTCCCTGGCCGCGCTCGACCCGCCGATCCGGATCTGTTTCGACTCCGTGACCGCGATGTTACAATACGTCGAGTTCGCGACCGCCTACGAGTTTCTGCACGTGATCGCAAGCCAGATCCAACAGAGCGGCGCCCGGGTGCACTTCCACGTCGACCCGCAGGCCCACGACGAGCAGTCGCTGGCGGCACTGACCTCGCTCGTCGAAGCCCGGGTGTCGGCCGCCGAGGGAACCGTCCAATCCCGGCCGAGCGACTGAGACCGGCGGCCCCGACATCGTGTCGACCGGCGATACATTTTTATTCAGTCACACGTTCACGACGCGTGTGCTACTGGTAGTCACGTACTCGCGAGCTGCCCGGAGCACGCTCCGGAACGTCTGTCGGGCCCACGAGGACAGTGTCGTCCGGCGGCTGGGGCGGGCCGCACTGTTCGAGGAGACGGAGTTTAGCGCCTTTCAGGCACTCCGGCTCCGCGAGAAACACGAGGGAGACGTACAGATCGAGCGAACCCGGCCGTTCAACGAGTTCACCGCGGTCCCGGAACCGGTTCGGGCCGCCGCGCGGGCCTACGAGCGTCGCGAGACGCCGGCGATCCCGTACGCCCAGTTCGCGGCCGGGACCGACCACCCGGCGCCGAGGACGCTCAAGACGACCGACCTGTGAGCGTCCGGTGTCGCGTCGGCGAGACGGTCCGCGAGGGGCGCGCGATTGCCATCGATCGGGCCGTCGAACCGGGCGTGCTCGCACGGGCGGTCCGGCGCTCGGAGCCGGTCGCCGACGGTCGGGTGCGGCTCGAGTGTCCCGAACCCGGTCCGGCTCACGAGCACGTTGGTTGTGTCCGACTGGAGACAAGGGTTCGGATCCGGACGGCACTGGCGAGGGCCGGACGGAGCCGGGGCCGCTCGACGCCGGTCGACGAGGAACTCGCGGCGATCAGGGCCAAGCTCGAAGATCTGTCGGTCGACGGGATCGATCTCGCCGCCCGGCGGCAGGAACTGGCCGCGGCGGACGCGGACGTAGAGCGGCTCCGCGAACGCGTCGCCGCCGCCCGGGGACGGCTCCAGACGCGCAGAGAGGCCGACCTCGACCCCGAGCCGGCGCGCCGGGCAGTCGACGAGGCGATCCAGGAGCTGGCCGAGGCAGAGACGACCGCGGCCGCCGCCCGACAGCAACTCGCCGACGCCCGGGATCGGGCCCGAGAACGCCGCGACCGGCGGAATCGTCGGCTCCGACTCGAGGACCGGGCCGCGAACCTGCGACGCAAGGCCCGGGCACACCTGGTCGAGGACCTCCGCGAGGAGTACGAACGCGCAGTCGGGCAGTTGGGCGCCGACGAGCCGTTCGCGGCCGACGGGCTGACCGCGGCGCTCGCGATCGCGCGGGTAGCGGCAATCGAGGCGCCGATCGTGTTGGCCTGCAATCGGTTCGGGAGCCCGGCCGCCGCGAGTCGCTGGTTAGACGCTCCCGTGATCGAAATTTAAGTGCCGTGACGCGACCAGACACCCCGTGCCGGAACTCCGTTACCGCTGTCGGGAACTCGACGATGTCGCACTCGTCGAGCTGGCCGTCGAGAGCGAGCGTCCCCAGCGCGTGCGCGTTCGGGTCACGTGTCGACCGGTCTGGCCGCCGCGTCGACACGGTTGGCCGGCCGCGGGGTGGGACGAGGAAACCGTCACGGGGGTCACGGGGGTCGCCGGCCCGGACGACCGGTTCGTCGCCGGATTCGCGACGCCGGCACCGGCGGCCGATCCGCCCGCGGAGATCGTCGAGACGGTGCCGGCCGACGGTGAGCCCGATCAGATCGACCGGACCAACGAAACCGACCAGATCGGAACAGCGGAGGTCACTCCGACGGCTGTCGCGCGGGCGCTCGGTGAGGCCGGACCGCCTGCGGCGGCCGTCACGCCGGAATCCCGAGACGAACCCGACGACCGGACCGTCGACGCCCGAGACACGTCCGAGTTCGACGGAGCGTCTCCGGCCGAGGCGTGGCTCGATGCGGTCACAGCGAGAGTCGAGCGCGCCGAGGGGCTGGCGGCTGCCACGACGGCCAACGAGGCCCGAGAGGCAACCACGGCCGTTGGCGGGCTCGAGGCGGTCCGGGAGCTGCGCGCCCAGCTCGCCCGCGACGCCGACACCATCGAGACGATTCGGCGGCGGGCCCGACGGCTCGACGATCGGCTCGCGGAGACCGAGGTTCCCCTGCGGACGATCGAGCGGGTCGTCGAATGATCCTCACCGTCGCGGCCGGAAAGGGCGGGGTCGGCAAGTCGACGATCGCGTACAACCTCGGGGCCGAACTCGAGGCCGTCGTCGTCGACGCCGACCTCGGGATGGCCGACCTCCCCACGGGACCCGGGCCCGACCTGCACGACGTGCTCGCCGGGCGGGCGACGGCTGTCGAGGCCGTCCGGGAGGCGGGACCCGTGGCGCTGTTGCCCTGCGGGCGGAGCCTCGCCGGCGCCCGGGCGGCCGATCCGACCGACCTCGTCGGGGCCGTCGAGTCGGTCGCCGGTGCCTACGACCGGGTCGTGATCGACGCACCTGCGGGGATGCGAAGCGACGCCGGGACGGCGCTGCTGGCCGGCGAAGCCTGTCTGCTGGTCACCGACACGACCGAGCCGGCGATCGCCGACGCCATCCGGACCCGCGAGCTCGCCCGAGCCGTGGAGACGCCGCTGGCCCGGATCGCGCTCAACCGCGCCGACCGGACCGTCCCGACCAAGAGAGTCGCGACCGCACTCGGCGGCCCCGTGACCCGGATCCCCGACTCGGCGGTCGTGGCTCGGGCCCAACGAGCTGGCCGGCCTGTACGGGAGCTCACACCGGACTCGGCGGCCGCTCGGGCACTCGCCGAACTCGCCGACCGGCTCCGGGAGACACTCGCCTGACCGCTCACCGCTCGAGTTCGAACGGCTCGTCGCCGTCGGGGAACGGGACGGTCGCGCGGGTGCCGTCATCGGGAAGAAAGACTCGGCCGTCGAAGGCCGCTTGTGCCTCGCGTTCGAGGCGGTCGGTTCGGCCGGTGTACCGCGTGGAGACGTGGGTCAGAGCCAATCGCCGGGCGCCGGCATCGGCGGCGAGCCGGGCGGCCTCGCGGGCCGTCGAGTGGCTCGTCCGGCGGGCCCTGTCCTCGTGATCGTCGGCGAAGGTGGCGTCGTGGATCAGCAGATCGGCGCCCTCAGCTGCCTCGCGGACGGGCTCGGTCGGCCGGGTGTCGCCGGTGTAGACGACCCGCCGGCCCGGCCGGGGCGGGCCGACGACCTCCTCGGGGGAGATCGTCCGGCCGTCGTGTTCGACCGGCTCGCCGCGGTGGAGCCGCGAGTACTTCGGTCCAGGCGGGATGCCGAGCTCCCGCTCGGCCGTCTCCCGGTCGAACCGACCCTTGCGCTTGTCCTCGATCAGGGCGTAGCCTACCGCGGCCGCGTCGTGGTCGGTCTCGACCGCCCGGACCGCGTAGTCCTCGCGGTCGAGCACGATCTCCCCGGGGGACACCTGCGTGACCCGGAGTGGGTACGAGGGACGGTGCCCGATCGCGCCCAGCAGGTTCTCGATCCGCGAGCGGGTGCCCGCCGGCGCGTGGATCGCCAGCGGCGCCTCGCGCTCGTTGAAATCCCAGGTCTCGACCAGCCCCGGCAGGCCGAGCACGTGATCGCCGTGGACGTGGGTGACGAACACGTGCTCCACGTCGAAGCCCACCTCGAACCGCATCATCTGTCGCTGTGTGCCCTCACCGCAGTCAAAGAGCAGCCGATCGCCCTCCCGGGCGAGCAACAGCGCGCTCGGATTGCGCTCTGTCGTCGGGACGGCACCGCTGGTTCCCAGGAAGGTCACTCGCATTGTCCGTGTTGGGAGTGGCGCGCCTAAACCCGTGTCGTTCGCGGTCCAGCACCGACGGGCTCGGCGGTACACAGAAGAGAGACGCGACAGCAGGCGCGATAGTGAGAACGGGCCGAGAGGGATTTGAACCCCCGACCATCCGGTTAAAAGCCGGACGCTCTTCCAGACTAAGCTACCGGCCCACGTCTTGTGATTTGGCGGTGCGGGCTAAGTCCTTACGATCGACCCGCCAGGGTCACTCGCCGCCGGCGCTCGAAGTATCAGATGTGGCTTCGGCGCGACGCTCGGAGAGGTGTTCCCAGATCTCCGCACAGCCACAGCCGTCTTTGAGATCCTGGAGGTGCTCGCGGTCGTCGTCTCCGCCGTCCTGCGTGTCAGATGTTGTCATGATAAGGGGAATACTGTTTGTATGTAGACTGGAGTGGCGGGTACTTCACCCTTCGCTTGTGTTACTTGATGCGTATATTTTAGGAAGTATTTTCCCGTTAATGCCCGTATATGTACAATAGACGTCACAAGAACCCGAAAACGAACGAGTTAGGAGCCGGACGCACTTCGAGTGGGTCCGGGCGGATTCGAACCGCCGATCTCGGCCTTGTAAGGGCCACGTCATAACCACTAGACCACGAGCCCGTATCCGGGGGAACCGCCGCCGGGCGGTTAACGCTTTCTCTCCGCGACGGAAGCCTTACGCCG
>CAYREK010000023.1:0-7993 GCA_964423305.1 uncultured Halobacteriales archaeon
CCCCGAGCGAAGTAGGGTAGGGTAGTTTACCCGGCTCGGTCGCCAGCGTTTACTTCCTGCCCGGCGTACCCGTCGGTATGCGGTCTCACACTGCCGGGAGGCGTCGTCCGTGAGCGAGGACGACGAGGACTGGTTCGAGCGCGGGGTCAGGGAGCTCTCGGAGGGCTCCGAGGACGCTGAGGAGTCCGACTCCGACGCCGACGAGAGCGGTGGGGACGACTCAGACCCTCTGCGGACCGACGCTTCCGGCTCGACCGATCCGGACGAGACCGCCGACGAGGCCGAGCGCTCCGAGCGCTCCGGTCCGGGGGACACGCCCTCCGACGACCCGGACCCGTTCCGAGGCGCCGGCGCCGAGTCCGAGAGCGGCGGGGAGACGGATCCGTTCGCCGGCGGCGACCCGGACCTGTTCGACGACGAGGGGTTTGGCGGGCTCGGAGACGAGGCGTTCGACGAGGAACCCGACTCGGATCTCCCGCGGATCGATCTCGGCATCGAGGGACTCGACGGGATGATCCAGGGCGGTGTTCCCGAGCGTCACCTGCTTACGGTTATCGGCGGGGCCGGGACGGGAAAGACGACCTTCGGGCTCCAGTTTCTCGCCCACGGACTCGAACGCGGCGAGAAGGGCGTGTTCATTACCCTGGAGCAGAGTCGCCAGTCAATCCTCGCAACCGCCGACGAGTGGGGCTGGGGATTCAGCGAGTACGATCGCGACGACGAGCTCGCGGTGCTCGATATCGACCCGGTCGAGATGGCAAACAGCCTCGACAACATCCAGGCCGAGCTACCCGCACTGATCGAGGAGTTCGGGGCCGAGCGGTTGGTGCTCGATTCGGTCTCCCTTTTGGAGATGATGTACGACGACCAGGCAAAGCGCCGGACCGAGGTGTTCGATTTTACCCGGTCGCTCAAGCAGATCGGCGTCACGACCTTCGTCACCAGCGAGGCGAACGAGTCCACGCCCTACGCCTCGCGCAACGGGATCATCGAGTACCTGACAGACGGCGTGTTCATCCTCCAGTACGTCCGCGGCGAGGGCCAAGAGACCCGACTGGCCGTCGAGATCCAGAAGATCCGGAACACGAACCACTCTCGGGCCCAAAAGCCATACGAGATAACCGACGAGGGGCTCTCTGTGTACCAGCAGGCGAGTATCTTCTGAAACGATGGGTCGGAGTCGGACCACCGCGAGACTCGAACACCGTGTGTCAACCGATGTCCCGGTTCGGCAATCGAAGCGGACAGCACTGTGTCGCTCGAGTTGGATACGAAAATACAGAGAGACTGAATCATAACGGTCTTGTATCCTTTAGTTTAATCGATGACAAACTCGCTCTGTCGCGTCTTCGGTCAGCCAATCCACTGCCGTCGTCAGGGGCCCTCCAACGATGAGCGCAGACACACCGACTGGCGTTCCCGTGTCCAAACTCGTACCGCTGACAGATCCCGAAACGCTCGCGGGCCGAGCCGTCGACTTCGGCCGCGAGACCGACACGGTCCCCGAAGCAGTCCTCGAGCAGGTTGCCGCCCCTGAGGACATGGCCGCAGTCGCCGTCGAGTGCGACGGGAGACTCTTGTTGCGCCGGCTCACGGAGACCTGTTCTTGGAAGTTCCCGGTCGCGACCGTCGGCGAGGACGAGGAGTACGTCACGGCGCTTCGCGAGCAGGTTCGGGCGGCCGTCGGCCCGATCGAGCTCCGGCGTGTCGTTACCGTTCGGGAGATCACCGTCCGGTCGGAGACGGGCAACCGGACCGCCTCGCGGACGTTTCTCACCTGCAGCGGCCGTCTCGAGGCTGGGACGAGCCCGGAGGAGCTACCGGTCCCAGTAGACGGCGCCCACGAGGTCGGCTGGTTCGAGACGTTCCCGACAGCCGGCGACGAGCTCCCCGGAACGGCCGTCTTCTTTGACGGGCTCACCGAACGATAGTAACCGGAACCGGAGCGCGGCGCATCACCGACTCGGCGACACTCCCGAGCAGTACCCGCGAGACGCCCTTGCGGCCGTGGCTGCCCATGACGATGTGATCGACCTCGCTTTCCTCTGCGTACTCGACGATCGTACTGGTCGGCTGGCCCACCTCCACGTTGGTCTCAATGTCGGTGTCGACGGTCGCCTCGATACTCTCGAAGATTCGTTCGGCGTGCTCGACGGCGTCCTCGTACCACCCCTCGGGGAAGGTCGGGATCGTCGCCTCCGCGGCGAACCCGGTCTCGGCCGGGTTGACGACGTGGAGCAACACGAGCGTCCCGTCGGGAAACAGCTCCGCCGCTAGATCCGCCGCGCGTTGGGCGTAGTCGGAGTCATCGACCGGCACCAGTACCCGTTTGCCGTCGGTGCTCATACCGTTGGTTGCCCGGCCCGGCGCTTGAGTGTTTGGGCGGGGAAACTCGCCGGGAGAGTGTGACAGTCGGCTTCTCGGGTCGTCAGCTCCGGCCGTGCCGAGTGAGGCAGCGTTCGAGGCCGATCAACTCGACGGGTTCGGAGTTATCCGGCGAGTGGACGACCATCTGGCCTTTCTCCATGTAGGGGATCTTCGACTCGAGATTCGCCGGGACGTTGACCGCCGAGATGGCGTCCTCGTCGCCCAGGTTGAGCACGACGGTCGTGTTGATCTGTTTCGAGACCGGATCGGCGATATCCTGGGGGTCCTGGGTGATCAAAAAGAGCCCGAGGCGCTCCTTGCGCCCCTGTTTTGCGGCCTCGGTGAACTTCCCGATGACCCGTCTCGCCTGGACGCTGTCGGCGTCGGTGAGGAAGTTGTGTGCCTCGTCCATCCCCACGATCAGCGGCGTCTCCTTGATCCGCTCGTAGTCGGGATCGTTCGAGAGTTTCTGATCGACCAGAAGCGAGGCTAACGCGAGCACAACCGTCTCGGCGTGGCGGCGCCGGCCGATGTGGTAGGTCGGCACGACCGAGAGCCCGCCGGGACGGACGAACTGCGCGATCCGGTCGGTGATCGGCGGAGCGTCCTGGTCGAAGACCGACCCGAACCCGCGGACGCGGCGCTTGACCGCGTCGAAGGTGGCTTCGTGGACGGCACCGGACTCGTGGAGTTCCTCCCGCAGCGCCGGATCGTCCAGGAAAGACCGGAAAGCGTCGTAGCCGCTGCCCGACTCGCGCCGGAACCGCCGTAGGAGGACGTTTACCAAGGCGTTGTACTGGTTGTCGTTGAGCCCGCTGCCGGCGATCAGCCACGGGTTCGAGTGAACCATCTCGAAAGGAATCGTAAAGGGCACCTGCTCGGCGTCGTGGTGACTGGCCGCGTACCTGGCCGAGCCCACCTTCGGGACGAACGCCAGCGTGTCCTCGTGACCGCCGTGGGCAACCCCCTCGCGGTCGAACTCGCGGGCGCGGTCGGAGCCGTACTCCCCGTCGTCGTGCATCTGTGCGTACTCGTCTTGGGGGTCGAACTGGACGACTGCCGGCCGGAGCGACCGGTCGCCGCCGGTCTCGACGCGGTAGGACCGCTCGGGGGCGAGGTACTGTCGGAGAATATTTTTCGCGAGGTGGGTCTTCCCGGAGCCGGTCCCGCCGGCGATCAGCGTGTGGCGGAACACGAGCGGATCGCCGCCGTCGTAGTCGTCGTTGAGCCGGTAGTCGATCGTCGGCGGCTCCGCCGCGGTCCGGACCGTCTCGCCGCCGACCGCGAGCCGACCCAGAAACACCCCATCCGCGGGGATCTTCAGTCCCGTCTTGATCTCTGCTTTCTGTTCGGCCCGGCTGACGACGGTCTCGGGTTTCGGGACGCGGTCGGTCATGCGCCGTCTGAGCTTGCTGCCGTCCTCGTACAACACCGCAACCGGTTTGAGCGTCGCGAGCAGCTTGAAATCCTGCTCGTCGATCCCCTCAGAGCGCATCGCCCGCCGGGCGTGGATCTCGGTCGCGTCGTCGGCGCGGTACTCTTGGCTGTACTCGAGACCGGTGATCCGGCAGAACAGCCGCTCGCCGTCGGGATATGGTGCGATCAGGTAGCTGCCGAGCCGGACCTGGCTCCGGCCGTCGACGGTGACGTAGGCCCGGAGTCGGGTGTCCTCGCTGTCCTCGCTCACCCGCAGCCCCGAGGCGGCCGACAGCACGCCGATGCCGGTATCTCGGCCGGTCGGTGTCGCGTCGAACGACTCCAGCCGGCCGCCGTCGGGCTCGCCGCCGGATGTCGCGGACTCGTCGTCCTCGTCGTTGGACCCACCGCCAAACTCGGTGAAGTCCTCGAGATCGGACATGCCGACACCAACGAGGCGGTCACATTAACCCGTTTGGGGTGAGCTTATGCTTGCCGGGACCGTACCAGAGTGTATGATACTTGTCCGCGGCAGCGCCGGCGGCACGGCTCTGACCGGCACGATCTACGAGCCCGACGAGGAGCCGCCGACATTCAACGGATCGCCGGACGACGGCGCCGCGTACACCTGGATCTGTGACGAGTTCTATGAAGTCGAGACCGGCGGCCAGCGCCAGCGGATCGACGACCGCGAGCTCCGGATCGCCTTCGAGTCGCCGCTCCCGCGGGGGTTCGAACGCAGGAAGCCTGCGCTCGCGGCGGCCAAACGCCACCTCCGAACCCAGTTCGCCCGCCTGGGCGTCGACCCCGAGCGCGTCGCGATCGAGACCGAGGCCGCGGGCGCGCCCGAAGGGGCCAAGATCGGTCGGTAGGCGAGACTCGCGAGCCCCGCGGCACCGACGAGCGAGTGCTGCCAGCGCCCACGACGGCCGACGTGTGCCGGCCGATCGGCCCCCGAGACTAATGTGATCGGCCTCGAACTGTCGATCATGACCGACATTACGACCTTCGGCGAAACGGCCCTTCGGCTGTCACCTTCCGAGCGAGGCCGCCTCGTTCGGGCCGAGGAGATGGCGGTCCACGCCAGCGGCACCGAGAGCACCGCGGCGGTGGCCGCCGCACAACTGGGGGCGGAGGCCGTCTGGCTCTCGAAGCTTCCAGAGACGCCGCTCGGTCGCCGGATCGTCGGCGAGCTGCGCGGTGCCGGCGTCGAGACCGAGATCGCGTGGGCGGATCGCGGGCGCCAGGGAATCAGGTTCTCCGAGCCGGCGGTCGCCCCGCGCGAGCGAGGGACGATACACGACCACGAGAACGTGGCCGCAGCGACCGCGAGTCCCGGCGAGTTTCCGATCCGGCTCGTCCGGGAGCCGCCGGTGGTGTTCACGGCCCTGAGCACCGCCGTGCTCTCGGACCAGCTCACCGAGACCACGCAGGCGCTGTTACGCGCGAGTGCCGACGCGGTCACTGCCGTTGGACTCGATTACACGCCCGGGATCGCATCCCCGAGTGCCTACCGGGAGACCCTCGGGGCCGTCGTCGACCAGACCGAGCTACTGTTCGCAAGCGAGTCGGGCGCGCGTGCGGTACTCGACACCGACGCGAGCGGTCGAGAACTTGCGAACACGGTCGTCGCCGCACACGATCTCGATGGGATCGTCCTCGTCGACTCCGATCACGGCGCGGTCGCGCTCCAGGACGGTCCGGGAACGAGCGTGGTCCACGAGCGCGAGCCAGTTCCCGCTGACACCGTCGATCCGACCGGCGCCGACGGCGCCTTCGTCGGTGCCTTTCTCCAGCGGCTCGTCGAGGGCGAGGACACCGCGGCCGCGCTCACGGCCGCGGTCGCTACGGCCGCGCTCGCCCGAACCACGCCCGGACCGCTCCTCTCGACAGAGCCCGGCGAACTCGACCGGGTCGCCGACCGCGTCCCGTAGACGACAACAGACATTTAACGGTAGTCGTCGAGTTTTCTCGTATGGACCGGGACAAGATCGGCGGAGGGAGGCGAGTTGCGCTCCAACTCGGGCTGGCGGTGACGGTGGCTGTCATTCTCGGCGTCGGGCTCTTTGCGGGCGCGGCGGCCGGCATCGACGATCCGGTGACCATCGATATCACCGTCCTCGACAGGGACGGTGAGCCGGTCTCGAACGCCGAACTGACCGTCGTCTGGGCGGACAATCAGACCGTCGAGGAGACGCGGGCGAACGGCCGCGCTCTCGTCGACGTTCCCGCCGGCGCCGACGTCGAGATTCGAGTCGATCACCCGGAGTACACCCGCAACCGGCCGTTCACCGTGACAGACGCCACCTCGCGGGCCGTCGAGGTACCGGTCGCGCTGTCGGGCGTCGCGGAGCTGACCGTCCTCGAGGGCGAACAACCCGTCCCGGACACGAAACTGACCGTCCGGGAGGCTGACGCGCCGGTCGTCGCGGAGGTGACCACCGACGAGGCCGGGGTCACCGAGACAGAGCGGCTCGAGCGGGGACAGTACGCGGTGACAACCGAGCGTCCGGGCTACTTTGACGAGACCGTAACCCTCGAGCTCGACCGAGGGCAGGTCGAGCGCTCGATCGCGATCGAGTCGGGCCGCGTGACCGTCTCCTTCACCGTCCTCGACGATCACTTCGACCCGCCCGAGCCGATCGAAGGGGCCACGATCGAGACCGAACGGACGGTGTTAGAGACCGGCAGTGAGGGCCAGCGCTCGGTCGATCTCGACGTGAACACCGTCCAGCACGTGAGCGTAAACAGGGACGGCTATATCGATGTCACACAGCAGCTCGTGGTCGGCGAGACAGACAGGGCCTTCAAGATCACCACGCAGCGCGAGCCCGAACTCGAGCTCGTCAGCGACCAGCAGCGAGTCGTCATCGGCGAGCAGGTCCGCGTAACCGCGACCAACGCCTACGACGAGCCCGTCGCTGGTGCGACGATTCTCCTCGACGGCGAGCCGGCCGGCGAGACGGGCGCGAACGGACAACTGCTCGTCGAAATCACCGAGACCGGCCAGCAGACCATCCGTGCCGAGGCCAACCTGCTCCGAGGCGAGACATCCGTCGAGGGCGTCGATCCCGACGGTGACTCGGACACTCCCAGTGATGACGGGTCGGGCGCCACCGACGACGGCGACGAGCCCGGCGGGACCGACGACGCCGACGCGGACGACTCCGGTAAGACTGACGACGCCGCGGACGACGACGGCAGCGGTCCCGGATTCGGCCTCGTGACGGTCGCGGGAGCGGTCGCCGCGCTCGCGGCTGCTGTCAGGCTCCGAGCGACCGACTGAACCCGACGCCCGCTTTCGGTCCCGCCGATACCTACGTGTCGAGTGTACTCGAGGTGTTTCTCGCCGTAGCAGAATCATTCGTGATAATTCTGGCCGCAATTTATTTCAACAGCCGAGCGAAAGCACCGTTGATGAGACGACGGTCAACGAGGTTGTGGTGGCGGCCCGCAGTCCCAGGCGACGGCCTCAGAGGAGTCTCTGACCCGCTGGCCGTGGCTCCAGCGGGACGGGCAGACCCCACGGGACGGCCGGCGTCTCTTCGGGCGACCGTCGCCCACCGAAGGCGGTACTGACAGATGGGCCGGGAACAGCTGTCGTTGGGTTCACAGATTATCCCCGAGGCGGTCCTCGATACCTTAGAGGACGAACTGCTCGTTCTCGACTCCGGAGGAGAGATCGTCTACGCCAACGAGAGCGCGTGTTCGTATCTCGATGTCTGCCCGGAGGAGCTGTGTGGAACGCCGGTGGCAAAGCTGATCGACGAAACCGTGTTTACCGAGGAGGGGCGCAGACGGTTTCGGACCGCTCTCGAGACGGCCCTGGCCGGCGAGGTGGCCGATCCCGTCGAACTCGAACACGACTTTCCGGTCGGAAAACGGTACGGAGAGCACAAGCTCACGCCGATCGAAGACGACGGCCAGGTTGTCGGGGTCGTCGTGCTCACGCGGGATATCACCGACCGGCGCGCCCGCGAGCGCAAACTCGAACGCGCTCGCTCATCGCTGAGCCAAACACACCAGCTCGCCGCAGTTTCGGGATTTGAGTTCGACCCGGAGTCCGGCCGGTTTACCTGGACGAGCGGACTCGCGGCGCTGCTCGGCCGAGAGCAGACCCCGGAGACGCTCGACGATCTTCGAGACGTGATCTATCCGGACGATCGAGAGCGTCTCGACCGGCTCGCGGCGATCGAAGCCGGCACGGTCG
>CAYREK010000023.1:8003-23204 GCA_964423305.1 uncultured Halobacteriales archaeon
GGACTGCCAGTGACAGCGACTGTTGTGCGTTTCTCGAACGCGCCGCCGAGGACGGCGACGGTGCGACCCGGCTCGCGGCGATCGAAGCCGGCACGGTCGATACTGAGTTCAGGGTCGTCGATGACGATCGGATCCGGTGGCTCCAAGCCGTGGCCGAGGCGGTCGACGGCGGCCGGTCGGTCCGAGGGGCCGTTCAAGATGTCACCGTCCGAAAGCATCGTAAAGAGCAGCTCTGGCACAAGGCGTCGGTACTGGCCGCAACGTCAGATGCGACACACGGCGGTATTCTCGTCACGGACGATTCGGGACATCTCCTGCACTACGACGACGAGTTCGTGCGCCTGTGTGACTGCTCCCCTGAGACACTCGAGAGCGGTATCGACGCTCTCGCACGCGTCATCGCCCTCACCGCTCCCGAGCAGGATACCGTGGGTACCGTCGCCGCCGTGTCGGGCACCGACGAGACCCGACAGGGACGCTGGCAACTGACCGACGGGCGGTGCCTGCAGTATTACTTCGCCCCGGTGGGTCAGGAAGACAGGCGGTACGGCCGGCTCTGGGGGTTCCGGGATATCACCGAGGAGTACGATCGCGAGCGGGAGCTCCGCCTGATGAGACAGCTCCAGTCGCGGGCGCTCAGGCACAACCTCCGGAACAAGCTCACCGTTGTCGAAGGGTACGCGTCACTGTTGGCAACCCACGACGAGTCCGAGGTTGCCGACCAGGCGAACGCGATCCTTTCAGCGGCGGCGGAGCTGGACTCGCTCGCAGAAAACGCCCAGCTGGTCAAGCGACTGGTCGAGCGCGACCAACAGCCCGCGAGAATCGACCTGCACGCGACGCTGGTCGAGATCACGACGGCGGTCGACGATATGTACGATGAGGTCGAGGTCAGTCTTGACTGTCCCTCGGGGGCGAGCGCGACGGCGATCCCACAGCTCCGGACAGCCCTGTACAACGCCGTCGAGAACGCCGCCCAGCACAACGATCCCCCGGCGATGACGGTATCGGTGGGAGTCGAGCCCGTCGGCGACGGTCTCAACATCGAGATTCGAGACAACGGCCCGGGGATTCCAGACCAGGAGCTCATCGTCTTCGGAGACGGTCAGGAGACGCCAATCAAACACGGGAGCGGGCTCGGGCTGTGGGTAATGAAGCTGGTCGCGGAGAACTCGGCCGTCGAGATCAGCTACGAGACCGGACCGGACGGCACGACCGTCTGTTTCCGGACCCCTTCGGAATGATATTTTCCTCGCGCTGAACCGCGAGGCTTTCCCTTTGAACTTCCGTACCGCCTGCGCAGCCGGTGGGAGAGTTTGTGGTACTCGCCGCAGTTGCCCGGGGTTCGGACTCGACCGACCGTTGGCGTCGGTCACTCCGAGTCGACTCCGAGCGTCTCGTAGACGAACGTCCACTTATCGAGCGCCTGATCGATCTGTACCGAGGTGGGCGTGCCGACGCCGTGGCCGGTGTCTGTCACGCTCCGATAACAGATCGGGGCGTCGCCGGTCGTCGCGTGCTGGAGGCGGGCGGCCATCTTGCGGGCGTGGGCCGGATGGACCCGTGTATCCCCGGCCGCGGTCGCGAGCAAAGTTGCCGGATAAGAGCGTTCGGAGACGTTGTGGTACGGCGAGTACGAGCGCAGCCACCCGAAGGCTTGCTCGTCTTCCGGCGAGCCGTACTCGCCGGTCCAGGCCCCGCCGAGCAGGAAGCGGTGGAATCGGAGCATGTCGGCCAGCGGAACGCTCGCGACGATCGCGCCGAACAGCTCCGGGCGGCGGGTCAGCGCCGCGCCGACGGTCAACCCGCCGTTGCTGCCGCCCCAGCCGGCCAGTCGGTCCGAGTTCGTGTAGCCGGCCTCGATCAACGCCTCGGCGGCGGCCTCGAAGTCCTCGAAAGTGTGGTGTTTCTGCTCGCGGGCGCCAGCCTCGTGCCAGCGCTCGCCGAACTCCGAGCCGCCCCTAAGCGAGGCCACCGCGAAGACCCCACCGTCAGCAAGGAAGGGCAGCCGGAACGGATCGAGACTCGGCAGGAGGGGGATCCTGAACCCGCCGTAGCCGTACAGCACCGTCGGCGCCGAGCCGTCCGGATCGAGATCGGCGCGGTGAGCGACCGTCACAGGGAGGCGGGCGCCGTCGGTCGAGTCGACCCAGAGCCGCTCGACGGTCAGATCTAGTCCCGTCTCCTCGCGGGGATCGAGTTCGGCTGGGAGCTCGGGAGACTGCACCCGCTGCCAGGCATCCGGACCCGCGGCGGCGTCCGCGTGGACGACGCTGGTCGGCCGGTCGAAGGCCCCAAGCTCGAAAAACAGCTCCGGCGAATCGTGGCTCCCGGCGAACCCGCCCCGCGAGATTCCGGAGAGATCGGGCAGGGAAAGCTCGTGTCGAAGGTCTCCGTCGGGGCCGTGGACCGACACGACCGAACTCGCGTCGCGAGTCCGGTGGAGGGCGATTCCCTCGCCGGCCGGCGCCGTCGCGTGGACGACGGCCTCGCTTTCCGGGACGATCGTCTCGAAGCCTCCGATGCCGTCGACGGTTGCGAGGTCGGCGGCGTCGGCGGCCAGCACCCGACCCCGCGGCGCCTCGTAGGGCGTGGTGAGATACACTCGGCCGCCGTGTGCGAGCACCGCGAGCGGTGCGTCGATGTCGGTGACCACCGGCGAGAGCTCGCCGTCCACGAGCGCGAACAGGTCGGCGTCGGTCCCGAGCTCTCCGACCGTAACGACGACGGTGCCCGACTCGGGATCGACCTGGACGGCGGGCCACCGCTCGGGCTCAAACTCGTCGGTGAGGAGTCGATCGTGCCCGCCCAGCTCGTGGTAGCGGAGCTCCTTCTCGAGCTGGCCGCCCTCGCCCGCCGCCCCGGTCGCGGTGTAATAAAAGCCCCCTCCCTCCGGCTCCCAGGCGGCGCCGTTACACCGGCCGACGTTATCGACCCGGTCGACGATCTCCCCGGAGTCGACGGATATCACCCGGAGGTCGTACTGCTCGGTTCCCGCCTCGGTCAGCCCGTACACGAACAACGATCCGTCCCAAGTCGGCTCGAACCACTGCAGCGAGGTGGTCTCCTCGTCTAACTCGACCAGCGTCCGGGGCTCGCCCTCCGGGTCCTCACGGACCGTCAGTCGGGGTTGCTCGGCCGTGGCCGCCTCGATGCGCTGGAAGTACCGGCCGCCCCGGACCGTCGGTACAGCGAAGCTCTCGCGGTATCCGAGCTCGCGAACGGTCGGCCCGAGCGCCTCGCGGGTCTCGGTCTCGACGACGGCGTCGGTGTGCTCGTTCTGTCGGTGCTCCCAGCCCGCGACCCGATCGCCGTCGCCCTCGAGCCAGCGGTACGGATCCGTGATCGGCTCGCCGTGCAGCGTCTCGGTAACCGGGTCACGCTCGGTGTCCGGGGGCGATTGCATACTGGTCGGTGGCCGAGCGACCATTTGGCCGTTCCGGTGTGCTCTCGCGCCACGGTCTGTCCGACGGCTCACTCTGGCTCGGGATCGCCGATGGCGTCGTCGAGTCCGTTCGCCTTGGGGTCGGTGTCGGGACGTTTCTCCTCCAGTGGTGAGTTCGACCCCGTGATATCGATTACTTTCTTTTGGGCTGACCGGTCCTGTGGGTCGGTAAGGTCGGTCTCGCCGGTCACTGTGCGGAATATCTCGTTGAGTCGTTGTTGCTTCTCGCCTGGGGTCCAGTCGCGCTCACACACACTCGTCTCCGAGGTCCCCCCCGTTGTTAACTCCCCTACATATTCATCGTCTATATATTTTTGAGAAAGCTGGTGACACGGACCGTCGCTGACCGGATTGGCTCCAGCCGAGCGAATCAAACACGGAGGAGAGACGGATCTCGGCAGTCTGGCAACAGAGTGCTCGGTAGGGGATTTGAACCCCTGTCGTCGGCTCGCTCCCGATCCGGGTTCTCCGAGATCGTCGAAAGGCCGACATGATTGGCCGGACTACACCAACCGAGCGCAGACGGCGATCGGAGGGTGCAGAGATTAAATCCTTCGTTCCGGGGCAGGGATCGCGCCCGTCAGTTCGAGAGTGCCTCGGCGACGCGATCGACCTCGGCCTCGGTCGTTACGGCGTGGACGGACACGCGAACCGCGTCGGGATGGGGAAGTGACCGGACGACGATTCCCTCTTGCGATAGACGCTCGACGGTCGCTTCGGGATCGGCGGCGTCGATGGTGACAAGTCCCGAGTGAAACTCCCGGGGACTGAGTAGCCGATCGTCGGGGAGTTGTGTCTTCAGGCGGTCGGTAAGCGTCTCGATTCGGGCCTCGATCGCGTCGAGCCCGACGCTCTCGATGGCCTCGATCGCCGCGGCGAGTCCCGCGTGGGGGCCGGGGGAGGTCGAGCCGATCTCCAGCCGCCGCGCGTCGGGCTCGAAGGCCAGCTTACCGTCCTCGGTCGAGGCCCCGCGGTAGCCAACCGCGCTGGGAACCAGCTCCTCGACGCGATCGGGATCGACGTAGACGAACCCCGCGCCCCACGGTCCGAGCAGCCACTTGTGTCCCGCCCCGGCGACGACATCCGCGCCCCACTCGGTGACATCAACGGGCGCCTGTCCGGGCAGCTGGACCGCGTCGACGATCGTGAACGCGCCAGCGTCGTGGGCAATCTCGACCAACTCCGCGACCGGCAGTCGGGTGCCGTGGGTCCAGGTGAGCGCGCTGAAACAGACCACCTCGGCGTCCGCAACCGCCGCCGTGAACGCGTCGCGGTCGATCTGCCCCTGCTCGGTTTCGAGTACCTCGACAGAGAGGCCCTCGCGCTCGAAACGCTGCCACGGAAGCACGCCCGCGGGATGTTCGAGATCGGTCCGGACGACCGTATCTCCCTCGCCCAGCGGCAGCGCGCAGGCGATCCGGGCAAGTCCGTCGCTTGTGCTTGCGGTAAGTGCAACGGCGTCGGGGTCGGCACCCAACAGCCCCGCGATCCGCTCGCGAGACCGTTCGTAACTCTCGAAAGCCGCCTTGTACGGGCCGGTTTCGATCCCCTCACGCTCGACGGTTTCGAGTTCCTCGGTTATGGCTTTGGTTACTCGCCCGAGGCTCGGTCCGTGGGCCCCGTAGTTGAGATAGGTCGTGTCCGCAAGTGCCGGAACCTCCTCGCGCAGGTCGAGCGGCGTCACTGCCGGATCACTCCGACACCGACGGGCCGTGTCTCGGCCGGCTGGGAGGTCTCGGACATCGGTCTCAGGCGGGGCGGTGGCGGTCGATAGCGGCTCTGAGCTGCTCTTCGGTCTGGAGTCCAACCATCTGGTCGGCTTCCTCGCCGCCCGCGTACACCTTCGTCGTCGGGACCCCGCGAATATTGTGTGTCCCGGCGAGTTGCTTGTGACGGTCGATATCGACTTTTAGCACCGCCGCGTCGGTGTCTGCTGCGATCGCCTCGACGGCCGGCTCCATCATTCGGCAGGGGCCACACCAGTCGGCGTAGAAATCGACGATCACGACTCCGTACTCCGAGACGATCGACTCGAACTCCTCGGAGGAACCAAGGACGATCGGCTCGGCGGGCGTCTCGGATCGAACGTCTTGTGTCATCTCTTTCTGATATCGTCCGTCGACGGATATAGTTTTGGATATATTGCCCAATATTGGAAGATTCACTTTTTTCGGTGCTCGATGAGCTTCACGGATCGGGTCGCAGACGGCTCGAACCGAGTGATTCGACGGGTCTAATGCCAACGCTAAAATGCGACTCTCGCCTACAAAAAGTGGATGAACGGAGCCGATCGCACCCGGTTCGGGCGAGCCGCCGGCGTCAACGCGGTCGGCAACGCGGCGAAAATCGTCGTCGAGGGTGGCGTCGGCTTGGTCACGGGGAGTGCCGCCCTGATCGCCGACGCGGCCCACTCGGTGGCCGATCTGGTCGCGAGTCTGGTGGTGTTGATCTGGGGCGAGGGTCGCTTCGAGGGTCCGGACGCCGACCATCCACACGGCCACGCGCGATTCGAGCCACTCACGGCGCTGTTCGTTGGCGGCGTGATCGTCGTGCTCGGAGCAGACCTGTTGATCGAGTCCGTCCGGACGATTCTCGATGGGACAACGGTGACGTTTCGCCCGCTCATGCTCGCGGCGACGGCCTTCGCGATGGTCGATATGCTCGCCGTGTACGTCTACACGAAGCGGGCAAACGCCGGACTCGACTCGGCGGCGTTGCGAGCGCTCGCGCTCGACTGTCTGAACGATCTGTACACGTCCGTGGCGGTGCTCGCCGGAATCGTCGGAATCGCGCTCGGCGCCCCGGTACTCGACGGAGCGGCCGGGGCGGCCGTGAGTCTGCTGGTCGTCTCGCAGGGCGTGACCATCGCCCGCGAGAACGTTTCGTATCTCTCCGGGGCGGCCGCTCCCGAGGAGCGCCGCGATGCGGTACGGGAGACGCTGCTCGGGAGCCCGCAGGTCCGGGGCGTGCACGACCTCACGGTATTTTATGAGGGCACCAAACTCGAGGTCGAGGCCCACGTCGAGACCGACGGCGACCTCTCGCTCGCACAGGCCCACGACCTCGAAGAAGAACTCGCCGAGTCGGTCTTAGCTCTCGATGATGTCGGGGGCGTGCACATCCACCTCGATCCGGCGGGGATCGGCGAGTGGAAGGACAGTCAGGAGAGCTCGCCCAGCGCGTAGACGGTGTTGTGGCCGGTGACCTCGCAGGTGACGACATCGCCGAGCTCGACGCCCGCCCGCTCTGCTCCGGGAATCGCGACCTGGCGGTAGGCCCGGTCGTACCCGACCATCGACTCCTCGGTGCCGTCCTCGACGATCAGCACCGACCGCTGCTGGCCGACCATCTGCTCGTGGGCCGCTCCGACGATCTCCATTTTCCGCTCGACAAGCTCCGAGGAGCGGTCCTTCTTGACCTGCCCGCCCAGTCCCTTCATCTCAGCGGCGTCGGTCCCGGGTCGCTTCGAGAAGCGGGTGACGTTTACCTTCTCGGGGGTGGTCTCTTCGAGCAGGGCGATCGACCGCTCGTGGTCGTGTGAGTCCTCGGTCGGGAATCCGACCACGAAGTCCGTCGCCAGCGTCCACTCCTCGAGGTGTCGATCGAAGGTCGCGACCATCTCGCGGAACTCCTCGACGGTGTGCTGACGGCGCATGTCCCGCAACACGGGGTTGCTACCCGACTGGACCGGCGCGTGTAAGAAGTTGTACAGCTTCTCTTCGCTTGCGAACACCTCGGCGAGTTGCTCCCGGACGCCGTGGACGCCGTAGGGGTTTGCCATCCCGACCCGCACCCGGAACTCGCCGGGGATCGCACAGATCTCCTCGAGCAGCTCCGGAAGCAGGCTCTCGCCTTGGTTGCGGTCCCAGCCGTACACGCCGGTGTCCTGGCCGGTGACCCGGATCTCCTTCGCGCCGGCCCGGACCAGCTCGCGAGCGTGTTGGACGTTCTCCTCGATCGGCGGCGAGTCGATCCGACCGGTCGCGTGTTTCGTGATGCAGTACGAGCAGTTGCTCGTACACCCCCGGGCGATCGGGAGGATGCCCACCACCCCGTCGAGGACGGGCTTTCCCGCGGTCTGGGTGGGACACTCGCCGTTGCGGACGTACTCGGGGACATCGTCCCAGTGGAGCACCTCCGCGTCGATCCCGGCCTCACCGAACTGCTCGCCCTGTGCGAGGGCCATGCAGCCGGTCACCACCAGGTCCGCGGGGGTCTGCTCGTCGAGTTCCCTGGCTCGCCTGAGCATGTTGTGCTCGGTTTTCTCGATGACCGTACAGGTGTTGAGGATCGCGACGTCGGCGGTCTCCGGGGACTCGACCGGGCGGTGGCCCCCCTCGCGGAGGGCCCGCTCGATCTGTCGGCTCTCACCCCGGTTTGCCGTACACCCGTAGGTCTCGATGTGATAGCGAGCCATGCTCTTCGGTCGGCGCGAGCGGACTAAAAGCCCGCGTTTTCACGGGCTCTCCGGTCGAGTCAGTCGTTGCTCTGTTGATACTCCCGGACGATCGTCGCGCCGCTCGAGGCGCCGATCCGCTCGGTCCCGGCCGCGAACAGCTCCTCGGCGAACGCCCACGAGCCGACGCCGCCGCTCGCCTTCACCGGCAGGTACTCGCTCATCACAGAGACATCGGCGACGGTCGCTCCGCCCTCGGAGAAGCCGGTGGCGGTCTTGAGGAAGTCGGCGCCGGCCGCCTGCGCCGCCTCGCAGACCGCTCGCAGCTCCGACTCCTCGAGCAGCGGCGCCTCGACGATCACCTTCACCGGGACCGGCGCCGTAGCGACGACCTCGGCGATGTCGGTCCGGACTGCCTCTCGATCCCCAGACCGGAGCCATCCCAGGTTCGCGACCATGTCCAGTTCGGCCGCGCCGTCGGCGTAGGCGCGCTCTGCCTCGGTGCACTTGGCTTCGGTCGCGTGGTGGCCGTGGGGGAATCCGATTACCGTCGTCACGGGAACGTCCGGTGTGTGCGCCGTCGCCCGGTCGAGGTAACAGGGCGGGATACACGCTCGCATGCCGTACTCTTCGGCCTCGTCCAAGACGGTCGTGACCGCCTCCCAGGTCGTCGTCGGCCCGAGTACCGTGTGTTCGATTCGGCTGGGCAGATCATCCATGCCGGGGGTAGCGGCGCCTGGGGTAAAACCTCCGGGGGCGAGCGTATCAGAAGAATTTTGCGCTGTGGCTGTCACGTGTCTCGCATGCCGGCACCGTTTGCCGAGTTCGTCGTCCCGCCGGTGATTCACACGGCCGGACTGCTCGTGGTCGGCGGGACGCTGCTGGCCGTGTTGTACGGCGTGCGGCCCCCGCTGACACAGGGCGTGGTCCTCGCGTTGATTCCCTGGATGGTCGCCGGCGCCGTGTTGCACGTGTTCTGGCAGCTCGACGGCGCGCTCGTTGAGGAGGTCGTCCCGTCAGCTGTCGAGCCGCTCTTTTCAGCGCCCGCGGTCTATCTCGGGACCTTCTGTCTGCTGGCGCCGGTCTGGCTCGGAGCGACGCTCATCGCTCCAACGACGGGGCGGGCCGCGACGGTCGCGCGGTACGTCGGCGCCGTCGGGATCGGAGTCGCGGTGACGCTGATCGGCTTTCTCCTCTTCCAGGCCCGGAGTCCAGCCCTCCCCGGCCTGGACCCGGTCGCGCCCACGCTCGGGCTCGTGGTGTCGATCGCGCTGACGGCGGTCGTGTACCTGTTGGTTGGAATCTGGCGGACGGACGTGCTCGTCCGGGCGAAGTACGTGGGTGGGCTCGTCCTCTTTGCTCACCTGTTCGACGGGATCACGACCGCGGTCGGGGTCGAACTGCTCGATGTCGGCGAGCGGTCGGCACTGCCCCAGGCGATTATGGATGTCGCGGCCGGACTGCCGACCGCCGATCTGCTGGGCGTGGCGTGGCTGTTTGTCCTCGTCAAGCTCCTGTTGGCCGTCGCCATCGTCGTCGGCTTTTCCGAGTACCTCAGTGAGGCCCCGGCCCGGGGCAACCTCTTTTTCGCCGTCGTCGCCGCCGTCGGCCTCGGGCCGGCCGTACACAACTTCTTTTTATTCGTGCTCAACCTGCCCGGGTAAGCGTCGCGGATCTACGCCGGTGACCCGACCGATCGGCTTCGAGAGAGTTTATATTGCCCGGCGCGAGGGCAGCGTATGGGAAAGCAGCCCCACCTGCTCGTCGAAGAGGGCGATCTAACAGATGTCGCGCTCGTCCCCGGCGATCCGGGACGGGTCGAGCGGATCGCGGCACAGTGTGACACCGCCGAGACCGTCGCCGAGAACCGGGAGTACGCGGTCGTCAACGCGACCTACGAGGGCCGCGAGCTGACGATCTGCTCGACTGGGATCGGCGCCCCGTCGGCGACGATCGCTGCCGAGGAGCTCCACGCGGTCGGCGTCGAGCGGCTCATCCGCGTCGGGACCTGCGGCGCCTTGCAGTCTGACATCGAGATCGGCGACATGATCGTCGCCACCGGCGCCGCCAAAGACGAGGGCACGAGCAAGCGCTACGAGTCCGAGACGCTGCCGGCCGTGGCCGATTACGACGTGTTGTCGGCGCTCGCCGGCGTCTCCGAGCAGCGCGACGAGCCGGTTCACGTCGGCCCGATCGCGACCGACGACGCGTTTTACAACGAGACCGAACCGATCGTCGATGACTGGGAGGCCGCCGGGCTGCTCGCCGTCGAGATGGAGGCAGCCGCGCTGTTCTCGATCGCCCGGCGCCGCGGGATGGCCGCGGGGGCGATCTGTACGGTCGACGGCAACCTCGTCGAGGGCACACAAAAAGGCGAGACCGACGACGAGGAGCTCCCGAAGAAGGCCCGAAACAACGTCGAGCGAGCGATCACGATCGCCCTCGAGGCGACCCGACGGCTGTAGCCGGCAGAATTTTTGAGACAGACTCGGGACGAGCCGGTCTCCCCGTAGCGCGTGGCGCGGAGTGTCAGGGCGTCTCTGTTCCCGAGAGCCCGGCGTCGGCGATCGCAAACTCGGCCCGCCTGCCGGCCGCCTGCGAGTGGTGTTTTTCCAGGGTCGCGCGACGATTCCCGCCGCGGAACCGATCCAGCCGGAGGATCACCGCCGACCAGTGATCGAGCGTCTGCCCGCCCAGGGCCCGCGTGGCGTCGGCGTCGGGGTCGGTGTAGACCTGGTTCGTAAACGCGACTGCAAGGTCGTGTTTGCGCGCCAGCCCGAGCAGGTGGGTGATCTGGCGCGCGACCGCCCGCAGCGTCTCGCCGTCGTCGTCGTCGTCGCGTTCGAGCCGGTAGAAGCCGGTCGCGCTGTCGAGGACGATCAGGGAGACGTTCTCCGCGAAGGACTCGGCGTCCCGCACGGCCTCGCGTTGCTGGTCGAAGGAAAGCGCCTCGGTGACGATCAGTCGCGAGGCAAGCGTCTCCGCGTCGGCCTCGTAGGGGGCGGCCAGCTGTTCCACGCGCTCGATCGGCAACCCCTCGGTGTCGATGTACAGCGCCGAGTCACCGCGGGCGGCCACCTCGACGGCGGCCGACAGCACCACGTTCGTCTTGCCCGCCGCCGGCGGACCGTACACCTGGGTCGCCGCCCCCCGCTCGAAACCCCCGCCCAGTAGCTCGTCGAGTGGCGCACACCCCGTCGGAATCGGATCCGTCACGGATCGAGTTGGTCCGGGGCCATACTTAACTGCTCGTGCCCGGCCGTGAGCGGTAAGCCTTTGACCGCGGCCCACCCGATGTAGAGTATGGCATCTGCACGGCTCGGACTCGTCGTCGCCCGCTTCGACAAGCAGGGCGGGGTCGTCTCCGAGATGGAAGACAGCGCCCGCGAGGCCGCCCGCGAGCGCGGCGCCGAGATCGCGGCGACGCTGGTCGTGCCCGGCTCGTATGACACGCCGCTGGCCGCCGACCGGCTGGCCCGGCAGGCGTCGATCGACGCCGTCGCCGTCGTCGGCGCGATCGTCACCGGCGACACGGACCACGACCAGGTGATCGGCCAGGCTGCCGCCGACGGGCTCCGGGATGTCGCGCTCGATCGGGATACGCCGGTGACGCTTGGCATCACCGGGCCGGGAATGAGCGCAGACGAGGCCGCTGCGCGGATCGAGTACGGCGCCAACGCCGTCGAGAGCGCCCTCGATCTCGCCGCCGAACTCGAAGACACCGCCGAGGACCACACATGAGCCAGGACCAGTCACCCCAGCCGTACACGCCAGCACAGCGCGTCGAACGCGTCGCTCCGAGCGCCACGATCGCGATCGGCAACCGCGCCACCGCCCTCGAGGCCGAGGGGGTCGATGTCGTCGACCTGAGCGTCGGCGAGCCCGACTTCGACACCCCCGAGAACATCAAACGAGCCGCCGAACAGTCCCTGGCCGCCGGGGAGACCGGCTACACCCAATCGCGGGGAATCCCGGAGCTGCGGGCGGCGATCGCGGAGCGCCACCGCGCCGACGGGATCGACTGCGGTCCGGAGAACGTCTTGGTCACCCCCGGCGCCAAGCAGGCGCTGTTCGAGGTGATCCAGGCGCTTATCGATCCCGGTGAGGAGGTCGTACTGTTGGACCCGGCGTGGGTCTCCTACGAGGCGATGGCGAAACTCGCCGGCGCGTCTCTGCGGCGGGTCGACACTGCCCCCTACGGATTCGCGCTCGAACCGGCACTCGACGACCTGGCGGCCGCAGTATCCGACGAGACCGAGCTGCTCGTGGTCAACACGCCCGGCAATCCCCACGGTGCGGTCTACTCGGACGCTGCCCTCGAGGGCGTCCGAGACTTAGCCCGCGAGCACGGCATCACCGTGATCGCCGACGAGATCTACGATCAGATCACCTACGGCCGAGAGCAGACGAGCCTGGCGGCCCTGTCGGGGATGGGCGACCGGACCGTGACGATCAACGGCTTCTCGAAGGCCTACGCCATGACCGGCTGGCGGCTGGGATATCTGGTCGCTCCCGAGCCGATCGTAGAGCAGGCGAGCACTGTCCACGGCCACTCGGTGTCGTGTGCCACGAACTTCGTTCAGCACGCCGGCGTCGAGGCGCTGCAAAACACCGACGCGGCCGTCGCCGAGATGGTCGCGGCCTTCGAGGACCGTCGGGACCTGCTGATCGAGGAACTCGCCGACCGGGGTCTCGAGGTGCCGGCCCCCGAGGGGGCCTTCTATCTCATGTTGCCCGTCGACGACGACGACCAACAGTGGTGTGAGGCCGCGATCGACCGAGCCCACGTCGCGACCGTGCCGGGGAGTGCCTTCGGAACCGACGGCTACGCCCGGCTCTCGTATGCCGCCGGCGCCGACCGACTCCGCGAGGCGGTCGCCCGGCTCAACGAGCACGACCTGTTGTAGTCTCGCTGGGCCTGCTGCCCTTTGTATATTCTAGCCGCCGAACAGTCTGCGCAGCCGTTCGAGCGGCCCCTCCTCGTCTGCGGGCATGCTCGTGTCCCGACGATCCGTCGAATCGGCAGACTCGTCGGGAGGAGTCAGCTCCCAGCCGGCCTTGTCGGCCACGTCGTCGATGGTCAGGTACTCCCAGCCGGCCTGTTCGGCGAAGGGTCGGCGTTCCGGCCCGGCGCCGACGTGGACCTTCCGGGGGGCAGACGAGGCCTCGGCGAGTTCGGCAAGCGCCAGCCACCGGTCACGATCGCCCTGCTCGAAGTCCTGTTGGAGGCCGTGGCGGTCGACGAACGCCTCGATGGCCGCGACATCGTCACCGACGATTCCGACGTGGCGGCTCCAGGTCCGCGCGTCCTCGAAGGCCGCGGCCGGATCGGCGAGGCGCTCGACGGCGGTAAGGGAGAAGGCGAGTGCCATCTCGCCGGTCTCGCTGTCGTGAACGACGCTCACAACTTTTTGTCGACGCTGACGGGCCTAAAGCGCTCGGTCTCGCCCCGGTCTTCAGTCCGCGTCTGCGTCGGACTCGATCCCGGGGTCGCCCATGGCTTCGAGATCGACCTCGAGTGACTCACAGGCTCCCGTCTCGGGGTCGAAACAGTCCGGACAGACCGGGCGCCGGTCGATGATCGTGTCGAGCCGCTCGGCGACGATCTCGTTTATTACCGGCTCGAGCTGGTCGGCTTCCTCGCGGAACGACTCGACGGCCAGCACCTCCGCGAGAAACCGTTCGAGGATGCAGTACTCTTCGAGTGCCTCGCGGGCACGAACGATCCCCTCGTCGGTGAGATCGACGCCGCGGTACTTCTCGTGGGTACAGAGCCCATCCGTCTCGAGCTTGCCGATCATTTCGTTCGCGCTTGCTGGACTCACGTCGAGCGCGTCGGCGATCGCTCCGGTGGAGGCACGGTCGTCTTCGGTCTGCTGGACGAGATAAATCGCGCGTAAGTATCGCTTGGCGGTGTTCATCGACTGACTCCGTCGTCGTGGATCATTCGGTCGTCTCCATCAGGTCGGTGATCTGTTTGACGCCGGCCTGTTCTTCCGCGCGGATCGATCGCAGCGTCTCGACCACGTGGTGGCGGTCGATTGTAAACCGCGCGTCGGTCCCGGCAAGCGCGGCGATGAGGTCGTCGTAGAACTTGTACGCGGTCGCCTCGCTGCACAGCTGATCGTACAGGACGCCGTCGAACTCGTTGGCCGGCTCGTACTGTTCTCCGACGAGGTGCTCGATCTGTTCGAACGGAACCGTCTCGGCGTTTAACCCCTCGATCAGCCCGTCCAAGCGCTCCCGGTGTGTTGCGGACTCTTCGGCGGCGTCGCGTAACACAGCCCGAAACTCGCCGTCGAGGTCCGGATTCGCGGCATTGCGCCGCGCTCGTGCCTCCGCGAGTTCTTCGAGGACGACCCCGATCTGTAGGAGCCGGGCGAGCTGGTGATCCGAGGAAAGTGCCGCCTGACTCACGGGCGTCTCCTCCACGATGCCCCGGTATCCATACCAGCAGTACGACGACGAGGGTTAAGAGCGTTCCCCACCGCTACAGCCAGCTGAACGCCAGGTACGGAACTACGAACAGGGCCAGAAACAGTACCAGCAGGATCAGCCCGTACCCGATCGCGACGGCGAGCCCCGATATCCACACGGGGTGATCGAACCCTCCGGGAAGGTCCATATTCCGCGTGTGCGCCTCGGGCTCTTAACGCCACGGTCCGTGCCGGACGCCGTTCCGGGTAGTCTGTGAGCCCCGCTGTCGCCGGACCCAGCTGGTCGTCGGTTACCGCCGTCCGAGACGCGACCCTCTCGCGACCGTCTCGGACCCGTCGCCGCCGTTTCGTCGGAGCCGGTCGAGCACCAAGGCGCTGATCATACCGGCCGCGGCGGCTGCGACGACGACCGGCGCGGCGAGCAGCGCGACGAACGCCGCGAACGCGACCGCGTAGGCGACCACGCCGCCCGGCGACCGGGGCGGTTGCAAAGTGAGACCGCGAGCGTCTTTCTCTTCTCTCATACACTACCCCAAGAGCCGTTCGTACATAAGAGTAATCTGAACGACATTTCTGTACTCGGAGTTACTGAAACATATTTCAGTCGTGTGTCGGGATCGATGCGTGACTCGATGTGTGAACGGTAGCAGCGCAAAGCGGGCTCGCCTGGGAAGTCTCAGCCGCTCGGCTCGGCGCTCAGGCGAAGGTCCGATCCGGCGGGGTTTCCTCTTCGGCCTGGATCTTCTCGTAGGCCCGCTCGAAGTCGTCCATCCGAACGTCGGTGCGATCGTCGCGAATCGCGAACATACCGGCCTCGGTGCAGATCGCCTTGATGTCCGCGCCGGAGGCGTCCTCTGCCATCGCCGCCAGGGCGCCGTAGTCGACGCCGTCGGCGACGGTCATCGACCGCGTGTGGATCTTGA
>CAYREK010000023.1:23214-23590 GCA_964423305.1 uncultured Halobacteriales archaeon
CGCGGCCGCGCTCGTTGGGCTCTGGCACCTCGATGAGCCGGTCGAACCGGCCGGGCCGGAGGATTGCCTGATCGAGCATGTCAAAGCGGTTGGTCGCGGCGATGATCCGCACCTCCCCCCGGTCGTCGAACCCGTCCATCTCCGAGAGCAGCTGCATCATCGTCCGCTGGACCTCCGCGTCACCGGAGGTTTTCGACTCGGTCCGCCGGGCCGCGATCGCGTCGATCTCGTCGATGAAAATCACCGCCGGCTGGTGCTGGCTGGCCAGCTCGAACAGGTCCCGGACGAGCTTCGCGCCCTCGCCGATGAACTTGTGGACCAGCTCGGAGCCGGCCATCTTGATGAAGGTGGCGTCGGTCTGGTTGGCGACGGCTTT
>CAYREK010000024.1:0-5514 GCA_964423305.1 uncultured Halobacteriales archaeon
CCGGCTCCCGTGTCCAACGAGGAAAGTCCCCCCACCGTCCGGGCAGGTGACCGGGCGCAAGCCCGGGGCGGGAGACCGTCGGCTCTGGAACAGAAACGCGACCACTCCGTCCGACCGATGAGGCGTGCGAATCCCGAGCGAGCCACCCGGCGAAGCAAGGGAGAGACCCCGCCGAGGAAAGACGGCGGAGAACGGATGGAACGGCGAATCCTCACCGGTGCAAGTCCGGACCGCTTGGTAGCCCGGAGTCAGGTCCGGACGCGAAGCTGAATGCCCCGAAAACAGAAGGGGGCTTACTCCCCTCAGCCGTCCTCGATTTCGAGAGCGCTTGGCTCGTCAGTCTCGTCGCCGTGGGCCCGGACCCACAGCCGGCCGATCCGCGAGAGGCGGGTCCGGTACGAGTTACCCTGCTGGTCGCGCTCGACGTAGCCCTTACCGCCGGGCCCGAGCTGATCGACCGCGTAGATCACCTTCGAGCGGAAGGCGTCGGTACACTCCTGGCCCAGCTCCTCGGCGATCGTCGTTGCCAGCTCGCTAACAGAGTCGAGTTCGCCGTGATCGCCCAGCGTGTACAGGATCAGCTCCTCGAACGGTTTCACGTTCGAAAAGGACGCGACCGGCAGCTCCAGCACGTGTGTGCCGTCGAACTCCTTCGCGCCGACCGTGGTGCCGCGTTCGTCGAACTCCTCGAGCAGCCGGTCGGTCGCAACGAGGCGCTCTTGGAGTTGATCGTCGGTCGCCTCGCCGGCGAGCGCGGCCGCGAGGTCATCTCGAGCCGCCCGGAGCTGTTCGGCGAGTTCGGTCTCTAAGTACTTCTCGGGGACCGTGTAGTAGGTGTGGATCCGGTCACGGTCGGCCTCGCGTTCGACCATCAGCGAGTGGGCCGCGGTCGCGAAGGCAAACGACACCGTCCGGGGCATCGCCGAGACGTTGACCCAGACTTCGTTGCCCGTGTCAAGCTCGGCGTTGATCAGCCCGAAAGCCTGCTCGAAGGCCGCGTCGTAGTCGTAGACATCTTCGATCCGGAGCCGGTCGGTCTCGGCTCCGAGCAGACTCCGGAAGTCACGGGCGAGTTTCTCCGTGAGCTGGCGAGAGTACTCGACGTTGGCCTCGCTGCCCACGGCGCCCTCGAGCAACACGACCGAGTCGACGTCGAACTGATCGCGTACCAGCGGCGCGATCAGCCGGTCGTAGTCGAATCCGACCGGCACGATGTGAGTCTGCATACGCGACCGATAGGCGGGCTGTATTTAAATAATATCAGTCTGCGGGCCGTCGACGGGTGCGAGGGACGCCGAAGACCAGTTGATGGACACGACGGTCGACGCCGGAGTCACCGCGGGTCCGCCCGGGTCACACGGGCGAGGCTCCGGATTTCGAGACGCCCGGCCGCGTAGATTTCGGTCGGCGCCCAGTAGTCACCCGGCGAGCAGGTCTCTGTAGACGCCGAGCAGGTCCTCGGCGATCGCGTCGAGTGTGAACGCCTCGGCGGCAGTGGCAGCGTTCGCGCCGATCCGCTCGCGCTCGTCGGGGCTGTCTGCGAGCCGCCGGATCGGCTCGACGAACGCCTCGGTCGCCTTGAGAGACTCCGTGCCGTCCTCGAGCCACGCGTAGGTCGGGATGTCCCGGATGACCGGCGGCGCGCCCGTTGCCATCGCCTCGAGCAGCGCCATGCCCTCGTTTTCGTTTTTCGAGGGCCAGAAGAAGATGTCCCCGGCCGCGAAACCCCCGCGGATGTCTTCGACGTACCCGGTGAACGTGCAGTTGTCCGGCGCCCCGGCGACGAGGTCGGTCGTCTCCGAGCGGCGCAGCAGGCGGTCGATCCGGCCACCACCGGGATTGAGGTAGCCAAACCAGACGAAATCCAGGTCTGGCATCACCCGGGCGGTCTCGACGAACGCCCGCAGGCCCTTGCGCTCGATGACGTGGCCTACCATGAACACCACTGGCGGGTCGAGGTCGTACCGCTCGTGGTAGGTCTCCCGGAGTGTTGGATCCTCGACGCCCTCGAGTTTCTCGGGGTCGAAGCCGTTGCTGATGACGGTCTTCGGGACATCGGTGTAGCCTTCGAGCACGTCGCGGTTGTGCGCGGACGGACAGACAATCCGATCGCCGAGCGAGTAGGCCCGCTCGAGGTAGGGCCGGGCGACCCGGGCCAGCCCGTCGAAAAAGCGAAAGCTCCCGCGGAGATCGGCGGCGGTCTGGTGGCCGTGGATCACCACCGGAACGTCCGCGCGCTGGGCCCGAGCCGCGTAATAGACCGACCGGGGCCCCATGTTGTTGAGGTGTAACAGGTCGGCGTCGAGCGTCGGACGGGTCGTGTACGGGATCTCGTGGCGCTCGAGGATCGTCCGCTGGTTTTTCACCGACTGTGCGTGCCCGCCCGTGATGTACTCCTCCCACTCAAAATAGTGACTTACCAACATTGTCCGTGCGGACACGAGCCGGCGCCGGCTCTTGAATCGTCGGCACTCGGGACAGCTCCGTGTCGTACATATGCCAGAGTCGATGCTCATCGCCGACGAGCGGACGAGGTCACAGAGACGCGCCACCAGCAGACCGAGCGAGCCGACGCTCAGACGATCAGCGAGGCGAGGGCGTCGACGATCGTCTCCCAGACCGAGACGCCGGTGAACAAGGCGAGAAACGTATCGGCGCCGAAGAAAAAGAACAGTCCCGCACTGACGAGGTGTGCCAGCCGCAGGTTCACCCGGTGTGCGAACCGGTGGAAGACGTAGGCGTTCGCGAAACTCACAGGGACGATCGCGAGCATCTCCCCGACCCAGATCCCGGGGTGAGCGCCGTACTCGACGGCCAGGCTGATCGTCACAAGCTGGGTCTTGTCGCCGAACTCGCCGGTGGCCATCAGGACGAAAATCGAGACGAACGTTCCCAGGCCCGTCGACCCGACGACCCGACCGAGCGGCAGGTCGATCCCCTCGGCGTAGGCCGATAGTCCACCGTCGGTCTCGGGCGTCTCCGGTGTCGGAGTGTCGGGCATCGAGTACAGCAACAACAGTCCAAAGAGCACGAAGAGTCCGCCCGAGACGACGGCGAGATACGCCGGCGGGAGGGCGTTCTGTAGCGCCTGTCCGAACCAGATCTCGAGGACCGTCCAGCCCGCAAACGCTAGCCCTGCCGCGCCGACGACCATCAGCGGCCGGAACCGCGTCGACAGCGCGGCGATGATCAGCTGGACCTTCTCCCCGGGCAGTACCGCCAGCTGCGCGCCGAAGGCAGTCGCGACGACGGCGAGAAACCCCTCCACGGACGATCACGCTCCCTCTTTACGACGACCGACTGAACTCGGGTGCACACGCTGGATTAGATAGGTCTAATTCTTAAATCCGACGGTACTAACGGCGGCGCATCGGCCGGGGTGAGCGCGTCTGCAGGTCCGACTCGTCGCAGAGATCAGAGAGCAAGTCCGAGGACCGGTGGGGAGAGCGCGATGTCTGATAGGGCGCTCGACGCTCTTATCAGACACGCAGGTCCCGCGACGGCTCTCGTCGGTGGGTTCAAGTCACACCGGAGTGAGGCTCGACCGTGGACAGACAGCGACTCCAGGGGGCACTCGAGGAGTTCGCGGGTAGCGACGAGGCCAGGGCGGTCGTCACCCGGCAGGCGGGTGACCTGCTCGCCTCGGGGCGCCTGGAGGCGGATCTGGAGATCGAGCCGACCGCCGAGACGATCCGGCGGAACCTGGCCGACGCGCCCGACGAGTCGGACGTAATCGAGCGGTGGAACTGGTGGATGGGTGCACTTGAGCTCTCTCACGGCGGGTACCTACAGTTCCGGGTGCGGACGGCCCCCTGACGCGACGGTGAGACCGCGACACACAAACGCTCAGGGCTCTTGAACAGGACATGGATATCGAGTTTCTCGGCGGCGCCCGGGAGGTCGGGCGGAGCGCGGTGTTGGTAAACGACGAGCTCCTGTTGGATTACGGGCTCGACCCGGCGACGCCACCGCAGTACCCGATCGGGCGCGTCGATCCGGAGGGGGTAGTCGTGAGCCACGGCCACCTGGATCACGCTGGCGCGGTACCGTCCTTACTGACCGGCGACGCCCGGCCGCCGATCCACTGGACGCCCTCGACGCGGGAGCTCGCGATGACCTTAGCCGAGGACACGCTGAAACTCCACGGCGGGACACCCCAGTGTCCGTTCACCGACACCCACGTCCGGCGGGTCACGCAGGTCTCGGAAACTCACGGGTACGGGGACTCGTTTCGTGTCGCGGGCCACAAGGTGACGCTTTTCAACGCCGGACACATCCCCGGCAGCGCGCACGTGCTGGTCGACGACGGGGAGACGCAGCTGCTGTACACCGGAGACTTTCACACCGACGACCAGCGGCTGGTCGCGGGGTCGCGGGCGCGGCCAGAAGCGGATGTCGTCCTGACCGAGAGCACGTACGCGACCGTCGAACACTCGGACCGGCGCCAACTCGAAGAGCAGTTCGCCGAGAGCGTACGCACGACCGTCTGGGAGGGCGGGACGGTCGTGGTGCCGGTCTTTGCGATCGGGCGCACCCAGGAGCTGATGATGGTTTGTGAGGCCAACGACATCGACTGTTATGTCGACGGGCTGGGCGTGCAGGTAACCCGCCAGCTCCGCCGGCATCCCGACTTTCTCCGGGACGCCGACGCACTCGCCCGGGCGAAATCGAATGCCCGGATCGTCTCCGGGGCCGACGGCCAGCGCCGCCGCATCGCCGATCAGAACACGGTGATTCTCACCACGGCGGGCATGCTAACCGGCGGCCCGGCCGTGACTTACGTCGGAGAGATCTACCAGCGTCCGATCAACAAGATCGCACTCACCGGCTACCAGGTCGAGGGCACGCCCGGCAGGGAACTCGTCGAGACCGGCAGCGCCGAGCTCGACGGCCGGATGCTCCCGGTCAGCGCACAGGTCGAGCGGTACGACTTCTCGGCGCACGCCGACCGGTCGGGGCTGCGGTCGTTCTTGGCCGCCTACGAGGACGCCGAGGTGTTGGTCAACCACGGCGACGACTGTCCGGGCTTTGCAGAACGGCTGCGCGCGGACGGCTACGAGGCGCGAGCCCCGGAACTCGGCGAGCGCGTAGCGGTTTGAGCGGTCGGAAAGTCTACTCGTTGGGGCGGTAGTTGGGCGCCTCGTCGGTAATGACAACGTCGTGAGGGTGACTCTCCTTCTGTCCGGCCGCCGAGACCCGGACGAACTCGGCGCGGTCTTTGAACTCGGGAATCGACTCGGCCCCGGCGTAGCCCATGCCCGAGCGCATCCCGCCGACCAGTTGGGTCAGCTCGGACTCGAGAGTGCCCTTGTACGGCGTCGCGGCCTCGACGCCTTCGGGAACGAGATCCTCGTCGGTCTCGTCTTTGAGATACCGGTTCTCGTCGTCGCCGGACTGCATCGCGCCGACCGAACCCATCCCACGGTACTGCTTGTACTTTTTGCCCTGCATCGTGATCACGCGGCCGGGCGCCTCGTCGGTGCCGGCAAAATACGAGCCCAGCATAACGGCGTC
>CAYREK010000024.1:5524-22341 GCA_964423305.1 uncultured Halobacteriales archaeon
CCCCGGAGTAGCGGATCCCGCCGTCGGCGATCACGGGTACGTCGTGCTGGCTGGCGACATCCGCGACTTGGGCAACGGCCGTGATCTGTGGCATGCCGGCGCCGGTGACGACACGCGTGGTGCAGATCGACCCGGGTCCGATGCCGACTTTGATACCGTCGGCGAACTCGACCAGCTCGGCAGCGGCCTCGCGGGTGCCGACGTTGCCGACGACGACATCGGCCTCAACCGCGTCCGTGATCTCTCGGGCGCCGTCGATGACCGTCCGGTTGTGGGCGTGGGCGGTGTCGATAAACAGGATGTCCGCGCCGGCCTCGTCGGCCGCCCGGGCGCGGTCGGCCTCGAACGGGCCGACTGCCGCCCCGACCCGGAGGTGTCCCTGTGGATCTCTGGCGGCCTGGTCGTACTCCCGGCGTTGGAGGATGCCGGCCATCGTGATTAGCCCCTGCAGGCGGTCGGTCTCGTCGACGATGGGTACCCGCTCGATCTTGTGTTCGTACATCAGTTCGAGCGCTTCCCGGGGCGTGACGTCTTCGCGGACGGTGATGACCTCGTCGGTCATGGCCTCACTGACCGCGTCGCGGTCGCCGACCTCGAGGTACGGCCGAATGTCGGTGCCGGAGATGATGCCCAGCACGTGATCGTCGTCGTCGACGACGGGCGCGCCGGAGACGCCGGCCTCGTCCATCATCCGGTCGACCTCGCGGACGGTCTGGTCGGGATCTGCCGTGACCACCTCGCGGATGATCAGCTCGTCTGCGCGTTTGACCTGCTCGATCTCCGCGGCCATCCGCTCGACGCCCATGTTGCGATGCAGCACGCCCAGCCCACCCTGGCGGGCCATCTCGGTTGCGAGTTCGCTCTCGGTGACGGTGTCCATCGCAGCCGAGAGCACGGGCACGGTGAGCGTGACGTTCGTCGAGACGCGGGTGGACGTGTCTGCCTCGTCGGGCTCGACGGTGCTTGCTTTGGGTCGGAGCAGTACGTCGTCAAAAGTCAGCGCCTCCGGAACACGGAGTTTTTCGGAGAACGGCTCGGGGGTTGACGCCATATAATCGGTCCGGGAGTGATCATCAAAAGCGTTGCGAGACCGCCACGACGGCCCTCGCGGCGTCTGCGTTCGAGCCGACCGATCGGAGACGATCCCGTCGCGAGTCACCGAGGTGTGTGCCCGTCTCTCACGCAAACCCTTTATCGCCCAACCACAATTTATCAGTATGGACTCCGCGCGTCCCACCAGCGGAGGTAGTGCCCGCGAGACGCTCGCGACCGTCAGCGGCATGTTTACAGGCGAACACAATCTTGCGGTACTGGGACGCATTAAAGCGGAGTTTGACGGCATCCGATCGGCCTGGTGGCCGCCAGCCCCCAGACGGTATCGGTCGTCGTCTCACCGCCCGTCGGCCACGGGGTATGGCCGGCCGTAGCCGGGCATGAGCAGCTCTAGACACCCGATCGCGCTCGCCATCGAGCGACGCGTCGGGAGTTCCGCCCGACTGCTTGCGGTGGTAATGTGTCTCCCACTGATCGACGGCGTGTTCGCTGCGGTCGTGCTCGCCGGCTCGCTGGGGACGATCACGGGGATCCTCGAGGTCGGATTGCTGATCTTCGGCGGGAGCGCGACGATCGCGGTCATCCTCGCGGAGATGGACGAAACTCCCCGCGAACAGGCGAAAATCGTCCTCGGGGTCGGAAGCCTCGTGATCGTTGGGGCGGCCGTCCAGGCGGCGCTGGCCCCGACTATCGAGAGCCTGCTCACGATGGGCGTCTTCGAGCGGTTCGCGGCGCTCGTGATCCTCTCGGTGGCCGCCGCGACCGCGAGCGCCCGTGTCGGCGAACTTCTCCCGAGTTCGGCTGCGATCGTCGTCCTGGGACTGATCGCGAGTCTCTCGCCGTCGACGGCCAGCCTGACCGTCCAGACCGATCCGGCGCTGATCGTCCGGGCAGTCGCGGCCGCCGGGGTCGGCGTGGCCTTCGCGCTCGCGGTCGCCCTGGCGAGCCCGTGGCTGCGGACCAACGTCGACATCGACCGGTTTCGCTTTGGCAGTGCGGTCGCGCTTGGCGTGCTCGCACTTTCGGTGTTCGGGCTGGTGCCCGGCGAGGCGCCGGTCGCGCTCGCGGTGATCGCTGTCACGGCGCTGCTCGCCTTCGATCCCGACGGCTCGGCCGTCGACTCCGAGCCGACCCCGAACACCTCGACACCGATCTCCGACGGCGGCCCGGACCGGACCGGCGCCGGGCCCGACGTTCCCAAGGGCGGGCCCGAGGCCGCCCAGCACGGGGACCAGGGAGCCTCTGATCGGACGACGCCGCCCGAGAAGCGCTCGACGAACGGCGAGGGTGACCCGTCGCTGGCCGAGGACCGCCCGCCCTGGTTTTAGCCCGGTGCGTTTAGGGGCGTCCGGGGCCTTCCACGCGTATGGCAGAGAACCGCGTCGTCCAGGGTCGAATGGTGACGCCCGAACGGCTCGCCGCGCTGATCGAGGGCGAGGACGTGATCGACGCCGAGCCAATCGCAGACGCAGAACGGGCCTGTCCCGAGTGTGGCGAGAACGTCCTTGAGGTCGGGTACATGCCCTCTGCACTCGAGTTCGTCACCGGCTGGAAGTGCCAGGAGTGTGACTGGCGAGACACTGATCGGGACTGACTCGTGGGTCCAGGTGGTCGGGAGCAACCGAAATTGCTTTAGGTGAAATCGTCAAGATTGGAATGTGGGCTCGTGGCCTAGTCCGGGAAGGCGGCTGACTCCAGAGGCCCGTGCCCGGGACGAGACTCCAGCTGATATACTGAGCGGCCGGCTGATCACCGCCCGCGCTGATGACCCTCTGGAGTTCCGAGGCACACCGGAGATATCAGCCAATCGGGGGTTCAAATCCCTCCGAGCCCACTTACTTAGTTTTAATCGATTGGAGAATTAGATAAACAAATATGAATAAGATACTGAATATTTTCTCGATTATCTATTAGCCATTATTGAAGTTATCAGGCACTTCAAACGTATCGTACACTTGTTCATTATCGCCACGGAAGACAAGATCAAGCTCAACTCCACCGTTGGGTTCACCAAGCGTACTTGCATTGATTTCGAACTGATCTCCAGCGCCTATTGAATCATCTTCGCTAATACCGTTTTCAGCTAGATCAGCTAATCCGGCAGATTCAGTATCATTACTGATCTCAAAGTCTCCAACAACAGCATCCCCATCAGTAGTATCTACAGAGAGAATAAATTGGTCATCCTCGCCACTTTCATTAGTAAATTCGCCATTAAAATTGATGTTCGGTGCGGTCTCGTTGGTCTGGTCCCCGAGGCCGAGGACAAACGATGCGATTACAGCAGCGAGGATCACGGTGATCGCGACCATGAGAATGACCCCAATAACTGGGCTCACCCCGCGGTCGCCGTCTTCACCGAGAGTAGGTATATCGAACATGGTACAACGACACTGTTACCCAGCCTACATATAAATCCTACTCCGTGAGTATCACATACGAAAGTCAAACTGAATACGGGCTGTTGAGAAGCCACAGCCACATAGCCGAAA
The DNA here is from genome assembly GCA_964423305.1 of uncultured Halobacteriales archaeon. Classification (GTDB taxonomy): domain Archaea; phylum Halobacteriota; class Halobacteria; order Halobacteriales; family Haloarculaceae; genus Halovenus. The sequence continues at coordinate 9,070 of CAYREK010000024.1, forward strand.
CGACATTCTTTTATTCTAAACAACTCTATTGTAAGATAGTACACGTATACCCGAACGGTCGGTAGACGTGTGATGAAACCATGATACAGAAACCACAACTATTCGACGACGACTCAGCCGTCAGCCCCGTGATCGGGGTTATCCTGATGGTCGCAATCACGGTCATTCTGGCCGCAGTTATTGCGACCTTCGTGCTGGGTCTGGGCGAACAGGTCAGCGATACGACACCGAACGCAAACTTCCAAGCAGACTTCAACTCCACGTCTGATGTTTCTGGTGGTGGCGAAATCGTCGCTATTACTCATCAGTCCGGCGATCGGATTAATGTCGGCGAGCTTGACTTAGGCGGAGATTTCAATCTCACTGACACGGGAGGTCTGCTGGATGAATGGGCTGGTAATGACGACGAAGTGTCCGCTGGCGATACACTCAGAATCAATGATAGTGACGTAGGCGGTAACATCACTGAAGGAGATAAGCTGCAAATCATATACGACTCAGGAGACACCAGCTCAATCCTTCGCACGTTCGAAGCCCCGCAAGACTACAGCATCAACTAATTGCGAAGTAAACGGCCGCATTAATCTTTAATTCTAATCGACTATTTGACATTTTTTCTCTCAATTACTGGAACACTTGTATCCATGATCGGCCGATAGACGATTCTAGTCGGCATTCCGCCACCGGAAACGTGCGTGTTTAGCAAGACTCACTCGGTTAGATCATTATCTCAGATCAAGCCACGTGACTATCCCCCGTATCGAGAGGATCACTGCATTACCGCACTTGCCGAGGCCAACCGGCTACTACGGGCGAGAACAGAGAACGACCCATAGTGTTTCAAAAGTCACAGACGAGGACCTGATCGCGTTCCTCTCTCTTGCGGGGCTGAGTAGCCTGTGACAAGCGCACTATCTAAGTGTCAGGAAGTCCCGACAGAATCTCACAGTCAAATCACACTATACGCGCTCAGCCACGGTGGAAGATTGGTTAGTCCACTCCCCGAGCCAGAAATACAAAGAACGGTCGATCGGATTTTTTGTTTCTGCCGCTACAACTGCGACCCGATAGCACCGCCGACCGCACCCAACACGACGGGGTAGCCGACCCCGACGAGCACGAGACTCTGGACCAGCGGCGGCCCGGTCTCGACGGTCGCCCCGAACGCCGACTCCGAGATGGTAAACACGAAGGTCCCGACTAGGGCCAGCACGACGACCCCGGCCACGAGCGTGGCGCCGGCCATCGCGCCCTCGCCGATCTCGACGGCACCGGCCCGGCGCGCGACGACGATTCCAGCCAGGACCAACAATACAATCGGGATCAGGTGATAGACCAGGGCGGGCACGTCGAGGCTAACCGCGTTCCCGGTGACGTAGTTCGCCGATTGTGTCTGTCCGGCCGCGCTCTGTTCGATATCGACGAACTGGGCGTTGTAGAAGATCCAGCCGCTGACTTCGATCAGCTCTTCGGCGACCTCTTCGGCCTCGACGACGGCGACGAGGACGAGCGTCACCAGATACCCCCCGACAAAGGAGAGCGCCCCGAAGATTGCTCCCTGTACGATGGGGATCGAATCCATGCCGCCCGAACTCGGCGCCCGACTCGACTGCTGTGGTTGTGCTGCCATCGTCTACGCATCACCGGTCTCGTATAAAACTCTGTGCCAATCCACGAGTCACGCCGGTACGGCTATCGGGAGAGCCGTGAGTCTCCCGAGCCAGACGGGAGGCTGGCAGAAAGTGGCCCACGCGGTCGACCCCGACGGGAACCGCTCGTCGTGAAACACGCTCCGGTAGTGAATACCGAAGACACAACGTTTTTATCCACTCTGGTGATGCACCGGCAGGTGCTGTGAATGAGTGACAAGCAGGTGCCGGAGTACACGCGCCAAGATTTGCGGAAGGCGAGTCGGTTCGTCGAGGGGGAGTACAGAGGGATCAATCCACGGGAGTTCTACCGGCGGCTGAAACGCCGGCTCGAAGAATTCCAGACGGAAAACGACTTCAAATACGAGACGCAGGGCACACAGCGGGGAGATCTAAACATCCTCAGCGAGTCCGTCGGAGAGAAGACCGGACGCGTCGAGGGCCGGATGAGCGCCGAGTCTGATTGGGCGCTGCTGGGCACCGGCGGCATCGAGTACCGACCGTACGGTCCCTACGGCGCGATGGCGATCGTGATCGGGCTGTTGCTGGCGGTCGTAGGTGGGCTCGCGGATGAGATCCCCCTCGCCGCCGTGGGCGTGCTCGGGGTCGTCGGTGGGATCGTGCTGTACTTCCAGACCGAGACCGGCGAGTTTCCCGTCGCGCGACGAGACACGGTCCGTGTGTTACTGACCGGCGAGGTAAGCGAACGGGAGATCGCAGACGAGAGCGAGACCCGGACCGATATCTTCGCGAACATGACCGTTACCTACGCCGGGGACACGTTCGTCAACGCCTTCGTCGACCGGATCAGCCCGTCTCTGCAGGATCGGGTGACGCCGTTCGAGGACCTATCTTGGACGCTCCGGCGCGCGGTCGTCGCACAGGTCAAGGAGTACCACGACCGGCTGGTCGTCGAAGACCAGCAGTACAACCCCTCGACGGGCTTTTTCTACCAGTTGAGCGGATTCACCGACCGCGATGTCGGCGACCACCGCCAGACGATCAACTACATTCAGAGCCGAGTCAACGACTCGTTTGCCCTCCGGATGCAGTACAACGAGTTGCTGCTCGATCAGCTTGGCCAGCAGGCTCGATCGAACGTCGATGAGCAACTCGAAGAGATCAACGACGAACTGAAAGAACTCGCCGAGGACATGGACGTCTACGTCGAACGAGAGGGTCTCGCCCGGACCGACTGACCAGGGACTCGCGACCGGGCGGCTTTTCTTCCGGGCTGTCGTCATCGGTCTGTGTGCACGCTGGCAGTTGCCTGGCGGGTGTTCGCCGATCGGCCGGTGATCGCCGTCGGGGCCCGTGACGAGTCGTTCGATCGGCCCAGCGAGCCGCCGGCCGTCCGCGAGTGGGACAACCGAACCGTCGCACCGCTCGACACGCGAGCGGGCGGGACCTGGATCGGGGCCAACGAGGACGGTGTGTTCGCGGCGATCACCAACCGCTGGACCGACGGCGGCCCTGACGGTGAGCGCTCGCGGGGACTGTTAGTCCGGGACGCGCTGGGTCAGGTGAGTGCCGAGGCGGCCGCCCGGGCGATCGAGAGCGAACTCGAGGCCAGATCCTACGCGGGTTTCAACCTCGTCGTCGCCGACGCGACCGTCGCGGTGCTGATCGAACACGGCACGCGAACGGCCGTCCGGCTCCTCGAGCCCGGCGTCCACGTGATCGTCAACGTCGGTGCCGACGAGCGCTACGAGATTCCGTCCGATCGGGCCGAGCCGGGTCGCGAGCGGGCCACGAGCGGCGACCTGATTGGGCAGGCGCTCCGCCCCGAGCCCGGCGAGACCGGCGGCGAGTGGCGAGACCGGGCCGAAGAGACGCTGGCCGATCACGAGTACGGCGCCTGCGTCCACGGCGACGGGTTCGGCACCCGTTCTGCGACCTCGATCGCCGTCAACGAGACAGGCCTCGAGTGTCGCCACGCACCGGGGCCGCCCTGCCGGACCACCTTCGAGCCGGTCGCGACCAACGATCAGCTTTAACCACGCCGGGACCCCTACTCGAAGTATGAGCGCCTCAGAGGATACTGGCGGAGCCGAGGCGGAGCTCTCGGCCGACGAGCAACGCGGGCTTGAGCTGGTTCGAGAGACCGGCGGGATCCACCAGAGCGACTTCTGGAAGGAACTCGACCTCTCCTCGCGGAAGGGCAGCCGGATCGTCGAATCGCTCACGGAAAAAGAGCTCATCCAGCGCGAGGAGACCGTCTACGAGGGCCACAACACCTACTACCTCTCGCCGGTCGCCCGGGATCTCGACTTTTCGTTGCTGATGGCCGGGGACATGTTCACGCCGTTTATCGGCGACGAGGAGGTCGACCCACAGGGCGAGGCGTTCACCCAGTGGGTGATGAGTCTGGCCTACGAGGAGTAGTCGTCGGAGACGCTGGACGGGATCCAGCGCCGCGTTGGTTCGGACACCTTCTTATGCGGGCCTTCGGTAAAACGGGTATGGACGCTCCGTTCGACGCAGACTTACTCGAAGAACTCACAGAGACCAGCGGCGTGCCGGGCTACGAGGACCGGATCAGGGAGATCGTCCGGCGGGAACTCGAGCCCCACGTCGACCGGCTGCGGGCAGACGGGATGGGAAACGTCGTCGGCACGATCGAGGGGACGAGCGACACCGATGTCGTCGTCGCCGCCCACATGGACGAGGTCGGGTTCATGGTGCGACACGTCACCGACGAGGGGTTCGTGCAGGTCGACGCCCTGGGCGGCTGGGACGCCCGCGTACTCAAGGCCCAGCGGGTGACCGTCCACACCGACGACGGCGACGTGACGGGCCTGATCGGCTCGGTGCCGCCCCACACCCTCGACGAGGAGGACCGCGATGCAACGCCGGAGGTCGAGGACGTGTACATCGATCTCGGCCTCGACGGCGAGACCGCAAACGAGCTCGTCTCGGTGGGTGATCTGGTGACCCTCGAACAGACCACCGAACGGGTCGGGGAGTACGTCACCGGTAAGGCCCTCGACGACCGGGTCTGTCTGTTCGCGACCCTCGAGGCGGCCCGCCGGCTCAAGGATCCGGCCGTGAACGTCCACTTTGCGGCGACCGTCCAGGAGGAAGTCGGCATCCGCGGCGCCCGGGCGATCGGCGTCGACCTGGATCCGGATCTGGGGATCGCACTCGACGTGACCGTTGCCAACGACCTGCCCGGGTTCGAGCCCGGCGAGCAGGTGACCGAACTCGGTGAGGGAACCGCGATCAAGCTCAAAGACTCGAGTGTGATCACCAATCCGAAGGTCTCCCGACGGCTCCGCGAGGTGGCAGATACCGAGGAGATCCCCTACCAGACGGAGGTGCTGCCGGCCGGCGGGACCGACACCGCGGGGCTACAGGTGGCCGGCGGCGCGGCGCCGGTTGGCGCGCTCTCGATTCCCACACGATACCTGCATACGGTAACCGAGAGCGCCCACGTTGAAGACGTCGCCGCGACGATCGACCTGCTCGCCGCCTTCCTCGGGACCGAGCGGGCAGACACCGATTATACGCTCTAAGTGCTGACGAGACGCCGAGTCGGGAGAGAGGCCGAGCGTTTTTTGCGAGCAGTCAGATTCCCTTGCTCATCAGGTGACTCCGGAGCAGATCGGCCTCCCGGTCGACGCTCACGGGATCGATTACGACGACGGTCTCGGCGGGCGCGATCGAGAGTTCCTCGAGTGCCGCGAGCGCGGCGCCGCCGGTCGCGCTGACCGGAACGCCGCGTTCGGTCAGCCCCGTCGCGGCCGCGAGCAGCCGTTCGTCCGAGACCGCGACCGCACCACCGTCGGTCTCCTCGGTCGCCGCGAGCGCGTACCGGCCGCCGGCCGGGTCGGGCACTTCGAGCGGCCCGCAGACGGTGTCGGGGTGCTCGATGGGTGCGTCGTCGACGAGCGGCGCACACCCGGCCGCCTGGGCCGCGTACAGCCGCGGGACCCGCTCTGTCGCGCCCGCGACGACGAGCTCACGGAACCCACGGTGGAGGCCGACGAGGGTCGTTCCGTGGCCGGTCGGGGCCACGACCCGGTCGGGAACCGCTCCGAGCGCCGCCTGGAGTTCGTAGGCGATCGCCCGGGCGCCGCCGTGTCTGTACGGTGTCTCGAACGGCGCGAGCGAGTGCCAGCTCTCCGCATCGGTGGCCTACCCGAACGCCTGGTAGGCATCTGGGTAGCGCCCGCCGACGACGGACATCTCGCCGCCGTGGGCGTTCACCATCGCCTTGTTGGTGAACGTGCTTCGAGAGGGAACGAACGCCCGTGCCCCGAGCCCCGCACGGGAAGCGTACGCCGCCGCCGATTGGGCGCCGTTGCCGGTCGAGGGAAGCGCCACCGTCTCGGCCTCGAGCGCCCGCGCGAGCCCGACCGCAACCCGCATCTCGCGATCGGCGACGCTTCCGGTCCCGGTCTGGCCCTCAGATTTTAGAACGACCGACGCGTCGTACTCCTCAAGCGCCACGAGCGGCGTTTCGCGGGCGCCGAGATCTGGGAGCCGAGCGGGGGGAATCGGAGTCGGCGGGCGCTCCCCGTCGAGGACCGTCTCGTCGTAGGCCGGCTCGAGCGGCCCGCCACAGTCCGAACACGCCCGCGCCGCCGGGCCGTGCTCGCGCGCGCAGTCGAGACACCGGAGCCCCTCGAAGGCCGCTGTCGTCTCCATACCGGCGGTTGGTCCGCCGGAGTATATGTCTCCCGGCACCTCGCAGGCGTTTTGGGCATCGGGTCGTACCCGAGGGTATGACAGTCGTCGTCGTCGGCGCCGGACTCGCCGGACTGGTCGCAACACGACACCTCGCCGAGCGTGGACTCGACGTCCGGCTGCTCGAGCGCCAGCCCCGCGTCGGCGGCCGCGTCCGGACGAACGTCGAAAACGGGTTCACGCTCGATCGTGGCTTCCAGGTGGTCTTTCCCTCCTACCCGGCGGTCCGGGCGGAACTCGATCTCGAGGCGTTGTGCTTGCGGCGGTTCAGCCCGGGGGCGATCGTCGCCCGTCCCGGCGACCGGTCGGTGCTCGCAGACCCGCTCCGGGATCCACGAGCGGCCCTCGAGACGGCGCTGAACCCGACCGCGACGGTCGGCGATAAGCTCCGAGTGTTGTGGCTGCGGCTCGCGCTCGCCCGGCACTCGCTCGCCGAGCTCGACGACGACGCGACTATCGAGGAGAAGCTGACTGACTGGGGGTTCTCAGAGCGGTTTCGCGAGGAGTTTTTCGCCCCGTTTTATGGCGGCGTGACCCTCGATCGGTCGCTGTCAAGTTCGGCCTACGTCTTCGAGTACACCTTCAAGATGCTCGCGAGTGCCGCGGCGGCGGTCCCGGCCGAGGGAATGGCGGCGATCCCGCGACAGCTCGGCGGGCGGGCCCGACGGACCGGCGCGACCGTCGAGACCGGACGCACCGTCGAGTCAATCGAGCGGACCGGAACCGGCGTCCGGGTCGCGACCGAGGACGGGTCGATCCGGGCGGACGCAGTCGTGGTTGCGACCGATCCTGCGACCGCGGTAGAGCTGACCGACTGCGAGGCGATTCCGACCGAGGGACGGGGCTGTGTGACCCAGCAGTTCGCGCTCCCGGACTCACTCGAGACAGGGGGTCGAATCCTGCTCAACGCCGCCGACGCCCGGCCCAACCAGATCGCACCCGTCTCCGAGGCTGCCCCGGAGTATGCGCCGGCGGGCACACACCTCGTCAGCGCGACCTTCCTCGGACGTCCCGAGGAGAGCGACCGTGCGCTCGCCCGCGAGGTGCAGGCGACGCTGTCGGCGTGGTACCCGGAGCGGTCGTTCGCCGACCTCGAGTTGCTCCGAACCGACCGGATCCCGTTCGCACAGTTCGCTCAACCCCCGGGTCGGATCGCGGGGCTGCCCGACGTGGACGCTCTCGCGGGGCCGGTGTACCTGGCCGGCGAGTACACCGAGTGGTCAGCGATCCAGGGCGCGATGGCGAGCGGCCGACGGGCCGCGCGGGCGGTCGGCCGCCGGCTTGACGCCTGAACGGCGGAGCGGGGCGACGGGCTTTTTATCCGGCCGGTCGGGGTCCGGGCATGGACGACGACGTCGAGACCGATCCGGAGGGACTCACCTACGCCGAGGCCGGGGTCGACCTGGCGGCCAGCGACGCCGCGGTGGCCGCGCTGGTGGGGGCAACCGGCGAGTTCGACGGCGAGTTCGCCGGGCTGATCGAACTCGACGATCGGTACCTGGGGCTCACGACCGACGGCGTCGGGACGAAGCTACTCGTGGCCCGAGCTGTCGATGATTACTCGACGGTCGGAATCGACTGTCTGGCGATGAACGCGAACGACCTGGTCGCCGAGGGGCAAGATCCGGTCGCGCTCGTCGATTATTTGGCGGTGGAGGCGCCCGACGAGGCCACCGCGACGGCGATCGGTGAGGGGCTGCGCCGGGGCGCACGCGAGGCCGGCGTCGCCCTGACTGGCGGCGAGACGGCGGTGCTCCCAGAGATCGTCTTCGGGCTCGACCTGGCGGGGGCGTGTGTCGGGCTCGCCCCTACAGAGGGGCTCCTCTCGGGGACCGCACAACCGGGCGATCGACTCGTCGGCTGGGCCTCGAGTGGAATCCACTCGAACGGGCTGACCCTCGCCCGAGAGGCGGTCACCCGGGAGTTCGAGTACGGGGATCCGTTCCCGCCCGATCCCGATCGGACGGTCGGCGAGGCGCTGCTCGAACCGACGCGGCTGTACACCGACCTGGTGGCGCCGCTGCGGGACCACGAGGTCCGGGCCGCCGCTCACGTCACCGGCGGCGGCTGGCGGAACCTAACACGGATGGGCGCTCACCGCTACGACGTGGCCGATCCGTTCCCGGCACAGCCGATCTTCGAGCTGGTACGATCGACCGGCGACGTCGCCGACCGGGAGATGCACCGGACGTTCAACATGGGAACGGGATTCGTCGCCGCGGTCGAGTCCGGGGACGCCCCAGCCCTGGCCGAGGAGACCGGTGGCCGTGTGATCGGTCGAGTCACCGAGGGAGAAGGAGTCGCGATCCGGGGACTCGAACTCGACTCAGACTGACAGTTCGATCGTCGTCACGCGCACGACGACTGTCTCAGCCGAACACTCCCATGTGCTCCCGCTCCCGTTCCAGCCCGTCTCGTCGAGGTACTCGCCCCACCGAGTCGGGCTGGCGCTGTCTCCGACGTCGATCGTGACGTTCGTGCTGGTGTCGACGGTGGTCGTGTTGACACCGACCAGCCGGGCGTCGAAGGACAACGTCTGCTCGGTTACGCCAACAGGTGCGTCTTGCGGGAGACTGAGCGCGTTCGGGTTCAGCACCGTCTGCCGGCTGTACCCCTCGGAGACGGCGATTGAGTCGGTCGTCGTCAGGTTCACCAGCGAGACGACGGTAGTGTTGGTCTCCGCAGAACAGCCGATCGAGGGCTCGTACCGGGCGCCGACGGCGTTCGACCGGAAGATTCCGCCGGCCTCGTAGGCGATCGAGACCGGCCCGGCCCCCTGCGGATCGAACCGGTGTTCTAAGGCGTTGTGTGCGCTCATTGTGGATCCACCCACGTTAACCGTGACCGTCGACTCGTTCAGGTAGACGAACCCGCCGCTCAGGCCGATGGTAAACGACCGTCTGAGATCGTCCTCGCGGTGGATGTCATCGAGTACCGTCGCGCCAGCGACGAGCCCGCGTTCGGCGCCGTCGACCTGCTCTCGGTCGGCGTACTCCCCGAGACTGCCGTACGCGCCCACCGAGACGATCCCGATGCCGGTGATGATAATCGAGAAGGTCAGCACGAACGCGACCAGATCGGAGACCCCCCTGTCGGCGGCACTCACGAGCACCCCTCCCCGAACGCGATGACGCTCGTGTTTCCGTCACGCTCGAGACACACCTCGACCGGCCCGCCGAGCGCCCGCGAGTCGGCGTCGATGTCAGTGTCGTTCGCGATCGGATACACGACAGTCGTGTCCTTCTGCAGGTGGGCCAGTTCGAGCGCGTAGGGCTGGGCGAACCGACCGTCGGTCTCGACGATCGACAGCTGATAGGAGTATCCCGCCACCTCTCGCGGGTACTCGAGCGTGACCGTCGCCGAGGCGTTTCCGGGTGCGGCCGCCAGCCGATCGAAGCGGTCGAGCTGGGAGACCAGGTCGTTGCCGATCTCGGAGAACTGCTGTTGGGTGACCCGGTCTTCCTGAGTGTCGAGCAGCTGGCCGGCTCCGATCAGCAGGCCCGTGAGCAACACCGCCGTGATCGCGACGGTAAAGGCATGCGTGAGCGCGATCGAGACGGCCCGGTCGGCGTCGCTCACGGCGATACCTCCCGGTCGTACAGCCGGAACGTCCGCTCGTAGGTCACTTCGGGGGTCACGTATCGCAGCTCGATCGTCGGGTTCACCACCACGTTCGAGACGGTCGTGGGGGCATCCGCCGAGACGGCGCTGCCGGTTCCGGTGATTGCGAAGGTGGCGGTTACGTTGTCGGTGTCGGTACTCTCGATCGTCACGTTCAGCGAGCCGGTCAGCCCTGTCCCGAAGGACTCGCGGGTGCAGGTGGTGTCGTTCGTCTGTACGGTCCCGACACCGTCGATAAAGTCAGCTCTGACGAACGAGCTGTCGGCACCGCCATTGGAGCAGTTTACGGCTCCACTCGCCCCGGTCTCGGTGAGTGTGATTGTCCGATCGGCTGTCGCGTTCGCCACGGTGACGTTCAGTCCGTCGCCGTTGAACTCGGAGGCGTTCACCGACAGCCGCGGGAGCTCCGTCGCGCCGGTCAGGTTGTACCCCGTATCGTCGATCTTGGTGGGGGTCTCGGCGATCGCGACAGTACCGATGGCGCTGTCGGTCGCGTTCACGGTCACGTTGAGTGCCGTCGCCCGGTCGGTCGTCGAGAGGTTCAGCCGCGTCCGCTCGTAGGTCGCGACCAGCTGTGTGAGATCCGACGCGTTCGCGTACGGGCCGGCGGTCGTCGTGTTCGAGGTGTTCGCGACGAACAGCCGGTCGAGGCCGGTCGTCACCTCCCCGACCGTCCGGTCGATGCCTTCGACGCTGCGGGTGTCCTGTTGGGTCTGGACCGTCGGGGAGTCGTGCACCGAGTTGAGCAACACGACCGAGGAGAGCACGACCGTCGCGATGAGAATCGCCCCGACCAGCAGGAGCTGGCCGCGTTCGCCGGATGTCACCACGCGATCACCCGGATTCGAACGATCGCGTAGATCTCGCTGCCCTCGTCGGCGTTCTCGAGGTAGATGTCGTCCGGGCTGTCGTTATACCGCTCGCCGATCGTTTCGGTCTCGCCGTTGACGATCGCCGGTCGGCAGGCTCCGGCGTCGCTGTCGAACTCGTAGACGAGATCGTCATCCAACAGGACGACCGTCCGGGAGACGCTCACCGAGGCGCTTGTCGGCTCCCGATCGGGCGTGAGCGATGTGGTACTAATCGCACCGGTGCTCTCGTTGTACCGTTCGACCGAGACGGTGTACCGGAAGCCGTTCTCGTCGAGAGCCCGGTTGAGCAAGATTCCGAGCCGGTCGCGGGTCTCGTCGCTGTCGGCCGAGCCGGCGGCCACTGCGGGATGGGGGGTCGCCGTCCCGTCGCCGTCGATACACAGCGCCGCCGTCTGGAGGGCGTCTCTGTCCTCGGCGGCCGCGAGCAGGTCCGCAGCCTGGGTTCGGAGGGACTCGACCTCTTGATCAGCGGTGTCGTCGGTCCAGGGGGCGATGTCGACGGCCTGCAGTCCCAACACGACCGCGCTGACAACGACGATCGCGCCGATGACCCCCTCGATCGTGTAGGCTTGTCCGCGGGGAGTGTCTCCCGGCATTACTACCACACCCGGACGACGAGCTGACAGCCGTCCCGGCACGGGTCGCCGGGCAGGCCCTGGATCGTTCGGACGCTCGTCGCCGCCGGGTCGTCACGGAACACCGACCCGCCGCCGTCGGTGTCGGAGGCGCTGACGATACGGCCGGTCGCCGGATCCCGGACGGTGACGTTCACCCGCTTTGTCGGACGGATCCCGGCCGCGTTGATCCTATCCGAGAGCTCACCGCTCAGACTCGCGTTGAGCCGGTCGAACGATATCGTCTGACTGTCTGCAAGCGCCCGGGTCTCCTCGACGAGCTCGGTCGCGAGTCGGTCGGCAAGCTGCTGGTTCTCGGATTCGACGGGCTCCTCGAAGGGGGTGAACACCGTCGGCGCGAACGCGAACATGCCAAGCACGGTCAGCAAGACCAGGATCGCCCCGAACAGATAATCCTGGAGCGTCTGCCCTCTCGAGCCGGTCATCGTCCTGTCGTGCGATCACCGGGCCAGCCGGTGCCGGAAGCAACCGCCCGCAAGACCGCCGCCACGCGCCGGCGAACGCGACCGAGCGAGGCTCGCCCGGCGGCGCCGACCAGTCCGGCCGTCGCGGCCGCGCTCTCGGGGCTGCCCTCGTAGAGCTGTTCGACCACGATCCAGGTCACAAGCGCCACCGTCGCCAGGCCAACGGCGTATTTCACCCCGGAGATGATGTCGACGTTTCTGATGTACCCGGCGATAAACGACGAGACCAGCGCCTGTAGGGTCACCGCGTGGAAAAACAGCATCGAGAGGAACTCGGCGTCGAGGTTCGCGCCGAAGTCCCCGGCCTGGTCGCCGCCACCCCCACCTTCAGAGAGCCCCGCGATCGTGTCCAGAAACTGCACCTGGAGCAGGGCCATCACGGCAAGCAGCGTCAGGTAGGTCATGATGATAATGACCATCTGCATCCGGGTGCGGGTCTTCCGGTCGCGGTCGATGTCGTCTTGATTCTCCGAGGCCGTGGCGGCGGTCGTGAGCACGTCCTGGATCTGACTCGAGGTCTCCTGGGCCCGGCTGATCAGCTTCACCGTCCGGGCCAACCGGGGGATGTGGTATTTATTGTTGAACTCTCGGAGCGCCTCGCTGAGGCTGGTGCCATAGTTGACCTTCGAGTGGATCGTCTCGAACTCGTCTGCGAGCTTACCAGAGGAGGTGTCCGAGACGATCTTGAACGACTCGAGAATCGTCATGCCGGTGTCGTTGGCGCTCGCGAGTTTCCGCAGGTTCTCAGAGAGCTTCCCGACGATCGCGTGCCGGGACCGGACGTTCCACTCGTGGAAGATCGCGAGCGGCAGGAGGTTGAGATACAGCGGCATGTACACCCACACGAACGTGCCGACGAGCAGGTTGTCCTGCATCTCGCCCATCGACAGGGGCGCGTTGTCGGTCACGAGCGCGGTCAGCAGGGCAAGCAGCGTCAGCGGCGCGGTGACCACCAACACCATCTTCGGGTGATCCCGGAAGAAGTGATGGGGCGCCCGGAGGATCCCGATCAGCTCGTGGGTTCCCTCCCGGCGCCTGATGCGGGTAAACACCGACCGGTCGCCGGTGTAGCGCTCGATCAGCCCCGGGTTGAACACGCCGATACCCTCCTCGGCGGCCTCCGGATCACTCTCGTCGTCGGGGCGGAGGTAGCCGTCGCCGATGTTGTCCTGTGTGACCGTCGAGACCAGGATGAGAAAGCCCACGCCGATCAACGGGATCAGCCCGTAGACGGTCATCATGAGTAGCTGATCCTGCGAGCCGCTCATCATCGACATGATCACGAGGATGATGATCAACAACAGCGGGAACAGAGAGAGGGTCATGTACATCTCGCCAAACA
>CAYREK010000024.1:22351-23504 GCA_964423305.1 uncultured Halobacteriales archaeon
TCCAGGGTCTCCAGGGTCAGTTCCTGTTGCTGTTTCGCGGTGCGCATGTGCTTGTCTTTCTGGTCCTCGAGGAAGTTCGTCATGTCACCCCCCGAGTTCACGATCGAGAGCATGTCCGTGAGAAACTGCGAGAGCTCGTCGCTCGGGGTTTCAAGTGCTTGGTTGCGGATCGCCGTCCGGTAGTCGGTGTCGAAGTACTCCGTCTCGAGGACGATCGACTGAAACTCCTCCGAGACCGCCCCGTAAGTGTCCTCGGCCTGGGCCATCGACTTCATGATCTCGATCTGGTTCATCCCGCCGATCGACAGCGCGTACATAAACGAGGTCGCGTCGGCCATCAGGCGATTGATCTCGCGCTCGCGAGCGTCGGCCCGGAAGTACGGCACCGAGACGAGCGCGCCGAATCCGATCGCGAAGCCGATGCTTCCGAACAACAGTCCGGAGACAAACAGGACCGTCGGCGCGGTGAGGAGATCCACGACCGGCGAGAGGCCGTCGGGAACCCGAACCCCGACGACCGGGCCGTCTCCGACCAGCTGGAGGAACAGATAGCCGAGTCCGGTCCCGACGAGCCACAACAACAGCCCGACGAGCATGCCGACGCCGATCGCCCGCGAGAGAAACAGCTCGACGTTGTCGGCCATCCGTGACTCGGAGAGTTTCCGGTCGATCGTCTGGACGAAGTCTCCGTCGTCGTCGAACACCCGCGTGTACAGCCAATAAAACCGGTCGGCGAGGACATCGGTGCGGTCGCCGGGCTGGCGCGGCTCGCCGCGGGTGTCGAGGCTCATTCCTCGGCCTCCGCGCTGGCTTTCGTGATGAACTCGCCGAACTCGTCCGCGCCGTCGAGTCGCTCGGCTCCGGGCGGCGTGCGGTCACCGTCGGTGCCGTCACCGTCGGAGGCCCCCTCGAGCGCGGAGATAAGCCCGCCCGTATTGACTCCGCGGTACTGTTCGAGCATCGGCTCGGCGCGCTCGAGGATCTGTTCGGCCTCGCGGAGCCCCTCGTCGGTGGGATCCGGCCGCGGGACCAGTGCCTCTTTCTCGGGGTCGATGTCGATCTGGACCGACTCCATCTCCCTGAGATCTTCGAGCGAGCGCTCGAGTTGCCCCTGTGAGATGATCGCCAGGATCGTCTCGGGGTCGTTGATGAA
>CAYREK010000025.1:0-23374 GCA_964423305.1 uncultured Halobacteriales archaeon
TGTCGGGCGTTGTGGGTGCGGTCCTGCTGATCCCGTTCGGGGTTGTCGTCGGCGCGGTCTTCGGCGGGCTCTACGGGTCGATCCCCGGGCTCCTGAAGGCGTACGCCGACGCCAACGAGGTCATCACGACGATCATGCTGAACTTCGTCGCGACCGGGATTGCAGCCACGCTGCTGGCCTGGCGGTTCCAGGACCCGGATAGCATCACCGCCCAGACCACGCCGCTGCCCGAGTACGCTCAGATCCCGACGTTACCGTTTGTCGGGTTCGACAGCCGGTTTGACTTCTCAGTGCTCGCGTTGCTGTTCGCGCTCGCGCTGGCGGTCGGGATCGCATGGCTGTTGGCCCAGACCGTCTTCGGGTACAGCCTGCGGGTCAGCGGCATCCAGCCCGCCGCAGCCGCCTACGGCGGCGTCGAGGAAAAGCGGATGGTCGTCGCCAGCATGACCCTCTCGGGGGCGCTGGGCGGGATCGCCGGCTCGTTCTGGGTGTTGATGGTCCACGGCCGGTGGCTCGAGCAGGTGCCCGCGCTGGGCTTTGACGGCATCGCCGTGTCGGTGCTCGCCGGCAACAACCCGCTGGGAGTCGGGGCGGCGGCGTTTCTGTTCGGCGTCCTCGACAGTGGCGGCGGGGCCGTCCAGAGCGCGACATCGGTGCCGCCGGATCTCGTCGGGATCATCAGCGGCCTCGTCGTGTTGTTCGTCGCGATGCCCGAGTTTTTCCGGATGCTCGGCCGGCACACGGGACTGGGCACCGACCGGACCGCGGTCGCAACGGATGGCGGCTCCTCGACCGAGCCCGATACCAAAGAGATGAGACCAACAGAACACGGGACCGCATCGGCCGGCGACGACGAGGACGGTGCGGGACACGAACGGACAGATGAGTCGGAGCGCGACCGCGGAGGTGACCGATGAGCCTGAGCTCGTCGGTGGGGCTGGATCCGGAGCGGTTCAGCCGCCGACAGCTCGGCGCGGTCGGTACGGTTCTCGCCGCCGTGGCGGTCTTTTATACCGGCGCGGCGCTGTACCCAGATGCCTGGGTCGGAGACATCTGGGGCATACTCGCGAGCCAGAGCACCCACCAGGCGACACTCCGGATCGCGGTCCCGATCGGACTCGCGGCGATTGGAGGGATCTTCGCAGAAAAGAGCGGCGTGATCAACATCGGGCTCGAGGGGCTGTTGATCGTCTCGGCGTTTTTCGCGATCGTTGCGACCTTCGCGCTCGGAGCCACGGGGACGACCGCCGGCGTCCCGAACCACTGGTGGGGACTGGTCGCCGGGACGCTCGTGAGCACGCTGTTCGCGCTGGTCTTCGCGGCAGTCTGTATCGATTTCAAGGCCGATCAGATCATCGCCGGGCTGGCGGTCTGGCTGGTCGCGCTCGGGCTCGCCCCGTTTCTCTCGCGCGTGCTGTTCAGCGGTCCCAACACCGACACGCTCCCGGCGGCGGCGACCTTCTCGAGCGTGACGGTGCCGGTGCTGTCGGAGCTGCCGGTGGTGGGGTACCTCCTCTTTGATACCAACCCGGCGGTCTGGCTGATGCTCCTGTCGACAGCGGTCGGGTGGTACCTGCTCACACAGACCCGGTTCGGGCGGTGGGTCCAGGCAAGCGGCGAGAACCCCGAAGCGCTCGACACCGCCGGGGTCGATGTCCGCCGGGTCCGGTACGCCGCCGTCGTATTGTCGGGCGTGTTCGCCGGGCTCGGCGGGGCCGGGTTCGCGCTCGGACAGCTCGGTACGTTTGCCGGGAGCGGCGAGACCGACATCGGCGGGCGGGGCTTTATTGCAATCGCAACTTACCTGTTCGCGAACTACAATCCGATCGGCGCGCTCGGCGGCTCGATTATGTTCGCCGGGCTCGACGCGATCCAGTTTCGCCTGCAGAACCTGGGCTATTCGGTTCCGACCGAGCTCATCCGCGTGATCCCCTACGCGACGGTCGTGGTCGTGTTGGTCTTTGTCGGCAAGACGCGAATCCCTGCTGGCGTCGGCGAGAGCTACGAGTCCGGCGAGGAGTAGCCCCGAAAGAGGGCGGAAGATATACACCGCCTTCGCCGTTAACTGGGATGTGCGTTCGACCGTTCGGTGGGCCGCGTTCGCCATCCTCGCGGTCGTCGCGATCGCCCTCGCGGCCGGGATCCTCGGCTCGACCGTAGAGGTCGGCGGCTCCAGCGGGCTCTCGTCGGGGTCGGGGGGTGACTCGGGCGACTCGGGACAGAGCGGCGGACTGTTCGAGAACAACGAGAGCAGCCAGGCCACGCAATCACTCCCGATCAACTTCCCTCAACAGCAGATATCGCTGTGTGTCTCGCCCGCGAACGATCCGGCCGTCCTGCTCGGGCTCGGGGCCGCGTACCTCCTCGTCGGGAGCATCGTGGCGCGACTCCGCACGAAGCTGCTCGGGATCACCGTGGTCATGATCGCGGTCTACGTCACCGTCATCGGCGCGTTACTCCTGACGATCGGCTGTAACCCGCCGGACCTTTCTTTCGACGGCGGAGGCGGTCTCGGCGCGGGCGAGGGCGAGGAGACCGAGGGCGACGAGGGCGGGACCGGCGGGGACGACGCGGACGGACCCGAGACGATCCCGGCGGTGCTCACCGTTGCCCTGCTCGCCGGCGCTTTGATCGGCGTGCTCGGGGTCTTTTATGTCTCCGGGAGAGACGACGAGGAGTCACCGACCGCGGAGGAGGCCACCTCCGAGCCCGAGTCCGACCGGGCCGCGATCGGGCGGGCCGCGGGGCGAGCGGCCGACGAACTCGAGTCCGCCGAGGGGCTCGGAAACGCCGTCTACAGGGCCTGGGCGGAGATGACGGCCCCGTTGCCGGTCGAGGACCCGGAGTCGAGCACGCCAGCCGAGTTCGCCACCGCGGCCGTCGAGGCCGGCATGCCACGCGACGAGGTTACGAAGGTGACCGCGCTGTTCGAGGAGGTCAGGTACGGAGGAAGCGAGCCGTCGGCGGACCAGGAGCAACGGGCGGTCGAGGCGTTGCGCCGGATCGAGGCGGCATATGCCGGCGACGAGATCGACGCCGGGATCGACGACTGGGAGGATCGATAGTGGACCGCCGAACGACTCGGACGGCGGTCGCGGTGCTCGGGGTCGTCGCCTTCGGGCTCGGCGTGCTCATGCTCGTGTCCACCTCGGTCGCGGCCGCCGTGCCGGGCAACACGACGGTCGTCACCGCTGGCGGCGCGGCGCTCGCGCTGCTCGGCGCCGCGATCGTCTACGGGCGTCGCAACGTCGAGATCGAGATCGCCGACCCGCCGGCACCCGAACCACGACCGGCCCTTCCCGTGCCGGGGGACGACGTCGACGGACTGCTCGAAGGCCGCTGGGCGCGGTCGAGGGAAACCGGACCCGTGCGTGCCACGGGGCGGCGCGAGCGGCTGCGGCGACGTCTCGACGCGGTCGCGGTCGCGGCCGTCGCCGCGGAGTACAGCTGCACCGAGGAGAAAGCCAGGGAGAAACTCGAGACGGGGACCTGGACCGACGATCCGCACGCGGCGGCGTACTTCCTCGGAGAACTCCCGGAGTGGGCCACAATCGGCAGCCGCATCCGGTCGGTCGTCTCGCCGGTCGGCCAGGAGCGGACCTGGGCCAGACACGCGATCGAGGCAATCGGGGCGATCGAGACCGATCGGGAGGCCGACTCGTGAGCCGGGAGGCGGCCACCTCGGCAGGCCCGATGGGCGAAGACGCGACGAGCGGGGATCCGACGGGAGCACGCGACTCCGACTCGTCGGCCGAAGACTCGGAGGCGAGCCCCGAGACGGACGATGCGCCGGCGGAGGCGCGGACTCGATCGCGGCTGGTAGCGGAACGCGAGACGCGACGCTGGTACGGGATCGCTGGGGTAGCCTTAGTCGCTGCCGGGGCCGCCGTGTACACCACGACCCCGGCGCTGTTGCTCGCGAGCGCGGTCTGTGCCGGCGTCCTCGGGGCGATCCGTGTCGCCCCGACGCCGACGCCTGAAATCGTCGTCGACCGGAGCTTCGACAGCGAACTCTCGTCCGGTGACAAAGTCGAGATTGTCGTCACGGTCAGAAACGTCGGCGGGACGCTCCCGGATATCAGACTCATCGACCGACCCCCGGAGACGGTTCCCGTCGTCGGGGGATCGGCGCGGCGGGCCGGACTGCTCCGGCGCGAGGAGACGATGAGAACGAGCTATACCGTCGCGGCGAGCCGCGGCCGCCACGAGTTCGGCGCGCCGGTGCTCATCGCGCGGGACCTGTTCGGCACGACAGAGCGGGAGTACGAGCTCGCGGTGCCCGACGAGTTGATTGTCCAGCCGGACTTTCGCCCGCTCGAGGCGGCGCCGGTCCGCGCGCTCGCGACCGGACACGTCGGGCGTCTGCCAACCGACAGAGGGGGCAGCGGGATCGAGTTCTACCAGACTCGCGAGTACCGCCCGGGGGATCCGATGAACCGCATCGACTGGAACCGGCTCGCCAAAACCGACGAGCTCGCGACCCTCGAGTTTCGGACCGAGCGATCGGCGTCGGTCGTGATCGTCGCGGATGTCCGCGAGGAGGCGTTCGTGAGTCCCGGAGAGGGCACCCTGAGCGCCGCCGCGGTCGGACTCGGTGCCGTCGACCGGCTCTTTCCCACCTTCCTCGATGCCGGCGACGCCGTCGGGCTGGCGGCGCTCGACGAGAAGGTCACGTGGCTGGCACCGGGGAGCGGACCGACCCACAGGGCCCGCGGGCAGGAGCTGCTCGCGAACAATCCGGCCTTCTCGACCGACAGCGCGCCGGAGACGATGCGGTCGATTCTCGGCGTGCGCGATCTCAGGCGGCGGCTCTCGGAGACCGATCAGCTCGTCGTCTGCTCGCCGCTGTGTGACGATAGCATCGAGCGAACGATCCGGATGCTCGACGCATACGGCAACCGCGCGACCGTCGTCAGCCCCGACCCGACGACCACCGATACCCCCGGCCACACGGTCGCGCAGATCGAACGGCGCCAGCGGATCGACCGGCTGCGACGGGCCGGGGTGCGGGTCGTCGACTGGTCGCCGGGGACGAACCTGGATACGGCGATCGCCCGGGCGAGCGAACGGTGGGCCCGATGAGCGACGAGAACGCGGCAGAATCGGACGCGATCACGGGACCGACAGCCGTCGAGCCGACACACCGTCCACCCCGAGCGAGTGTCGCGATCGCGGTCTTTGCCGCCCTCGCGGCCGTCGGGGCGTTGTTCCCGGCGGTTACTGTCGGGCTGACGCTGACCGTTGTCGGCGCCGTGGCGTTGGCCGGCGGGCTGGCGGTCGCCCGTCGTCGGTACGTGACCCTTGGCAGCGGGCTCCAAGCTGCCGGGATCGGCCTCGCGGCGGTGTTTGGGGCGCCGCCGGCACAGGTTGCGATCGCACTCGGCGCCGCGGTCGTCGCCTGGGATATCTCCCATCACGCCCTCGGGCTCGGTGAGCAGGTCGGGGCCGGCGGGGTCGCGATGCGGGCCGAGGTAGTTCGGGGACTCGCGAGCACCGCGGTCGTCGCCGCGACGATCGCCGTCGCGACGGCGATTTACTCGGCGATCGGCGGGGAGTACCCCGTAACGGCGCTTGGTGCGTTGTTGCTGGCCGCGTTGCTCTTCCTGGCCGTGCTTCGGGCCGGGGACTGATCGGTGTCAGCTCGGGCGTTCGATCGTCGGGACCGGGACGCTGTTGCGGACCCGCTCGACGATGTCGGCCTTGTTCGTGTTGTCGACGGTCGCCTCGGGCGTGAGCACCAGCCGGTGGGCCATCGCGGGCTGGAGGATCGCCGCGATGTCGTCGGGAGTCACGAACGATCGGTTCTGGATCGTCGCGTACGCCCGGGCGGCTTCGAGCACCCGCTGGGTTCCCCGCGGCGAGACGCCGACATCAACCTCCGGCTGGTCGCGGGTCGCCCGAGCAACGGTCGCGATGTACTCGAGCAGATCGGGATCGACCCGCACCGACTCCGGGACCTGCCGGAGCTGCTCGACGCCCTCGGGGTCGAGCACGCGCTCGACACCCGGGCTCTGGGTCGATCGGCCCACGCGACGGCGGAGCAGCTCGACCTCGCCGTCCATGTCGGGGTAGCCGATCTGGCTTTTCAGCGCGAACCGGTCGATCTGGGCCTCCGGCAGCGCGAAGGTGCCCTCCTGTTCGACGGGATTCTGGGTCGCGATTACGAAAAACGGGCGGGGCAGCTCGTGGGTCTCCCCGTCGACGGTCACCTGTTGTTCCTCCATCGCCTCGAGCAGGGCTGCCTGAGTTTTGGGCGGCGCACGATTGATCTCGTCTGCCAACACCACGTTCGCGAAGATCGGCCCCGGACTGAACTCGAAGGTGCCGTCGCGTTCGTTGTAGATGTTCGTCCCGGTGACATCAGCCGGCAGGAGATCGGGCGTGAACTGCACGCGGGAGAACTCGAGCCCGAGCGCGGTCGCGAGACTCCGCGCGGTGAGGGTCTTGCCGGTACCAGGGACATCCTCCAGTAGGACGTGTCCACGAGCGAGCACGCCAGTCAGCACCGTCTCGAGGAACGCTCGGTCGACGATGATCGCGCCGAGCAGCTCCTCGACGACGGCTCCGGTCCGGTCGCTTGCCTCGGCGACATCCATACGCCAGCCCGGGGAGCCACCTCAAATACTCTTTCGACGGGCCCCAGAGTCCTCGATCGGTCGGTCCGTGTCCGGAGCGCGAGCGAACGCAAGCGCTATTCCCGTCTCGGGGGTACGAGTGGTATGGTCCGCGTCAGCGAGACGATTCTGGTCGACGAACCGGTCGAGGTGGTGTACGCGTACCTCGATCGGCCGGAAAACCACGCCGAGATCAGCCCGAGCCTGGCCGAGTCGGAGATGATCGAGAAACTCGAGAACGGCGGCAAGCGCGCCAGCTACACCTACCGGATGGCCGGCATCAGCCGGGAGGGCGAGCTCACCGAGACGATCCACGAGGACGGCGAGCGGATGGTCTTCGAGATGTCTGGGGGGCTCACCGGGACGATCGACATCACCGTCGCGGCCGTCGACGGCGGCACCGAGGTCACCTACGCCGCCGAGTACGAGCTCCCGGGACGGGTGCTATCGGCGGTCGCCGAGCCGCTCGCGAAGCGGTACAACAGACGAGAGCTCGCGACGACGCTACAGAACCTGAAATCTCGGCTCGAAACCGAGGCCGTCCGGGAATAATCGCCAGATCAGGACCGGTCGTCGCCGTCGGCCGGAGCGGTGACGTACTCGATGAACCTCTCGGGGTCGGGGTCGTGAACTCGAACCCGAACGGCGATCGCGCCGAGCTCGGCGGCGTCGTCGACCTCGAAGGTGACGACGCCCTCGAGTGCCGCCTGCTTTTTCAGCCGGAAGGAAAACTCGTCGGCCCGGACGGCCCCGTGCAGGTGCTCGCGGGCGGTGTCGAGGGTCTCCTGCTGGCGGAGCAGCTCCGAGAACCGCTTGAGGTCGTGAACGGTCGCCCGGAGCTCGCCGTCTTCCTCGACGGGATCGGCGCTGGGGAAGATCGTCCGAATCGCTTCGCGGACGCGATCGGACAGCTCGGTGTCCAGAACTGGCGCGGTCACCTCGACGTCAACGCTGTAGATCATTCCCCCGTCGGGTCGGTGCGGGCCTGTTGAGCTTCTGTCCGGTCGGCCAGAAGCGCCCGGACCCGGTCGTGGAAGGCCGAGAGCGAGCCGGCGTTCTCGATCGTGCGGTCGGCACGATCGATCGCTTCGTCCATCCCGAAGGCGAGCTCGCGCTCGTCGCGCTCGCTGAGCGACTCCCGGCCCCGATCGCGGTCCCGGCCGTCGAGGCGCTCGCGGCGGAGCTCGAAAGGTGCCTCGACGCTCACGAGCGTGAACGCGTCGCCGAAGGCCTCCTCGAAAATATCTACCTCGATGCCGGAGCGGATCCCGTCGACGAGGATCCGATCGGACCCCTCGAGAGCGTCCTCGATCAGCGGGAGCGACCGCTCGGCGACGGCACCCTGGCCGCGCTCCTCGCGTAACGCCTGTGCGACACGTCCGTGCTCGCTCGTTGGATCGAGCCCGCGGTCGCGACACTCCGCGCGGATAACATCACCCATCGTCACGACTGGCACGTCGAGTTCGCGCGCGACCGAAGCCGCCTCGCTTTTGCCGCTGCCCGGCAGTCCGACGGTGCCGATAACTTCCATCGACGGTTTGTTCGCCGACACGACAAATAAGCACTGCGTCTCGCCCGGTCGGGTCCGCAGGTTCAAGTACGATCGTGGCGGCACCGTCGGGCATGGACGAGGGGCTCGCCGAGCGGGTCTCGGCGCTTGAACGGGCGGTCACAGATGGAAATCACGACCTCTCAGCGCTGGCCGGCGACGCGGAGCTGGCCGATCGGCTCGAGACGCTCGAGGCAGAGGTGGAGACGCTGACCGATCGGGTTGACGAGCTCGACGCGGCGACCCGGGCGCTTCGCGGGTACGTCGGCAACGTCGAGGCGGTCAACCGAGAGGTCGAGCGACAGGCAGAGGCCGCCCTGGCCGCCGTCGAGTCACTCGAGAGTCGAGACCGGCGCGGCCGTCAGAGTGGACCCTCCGGACTCAAGACGGAGACTGAGAGCCGGGACCAACTCGATGGCAGCGAGCACCCGCGAGCCAACGGCGGTGGTCGGACCGGCTCGCCGGACGGTTCGGCGTGTCCGACCTGTGGTCGGCAGAGAGACGACGAGGAGTCCCCAACGGCGCCGAGCGCCGGCCACGGGGTCGCCGAGTTTCGCGAGGAGGGCCGCGACCGCACCGAACTCGGCAGATCGGCCGTCGGCCGCGAGTCCGCACGGCCGCCCGATTCCGTCGACGCGGAAGCGTCGGTCGAGCGGAGGGGAGAGCGAGCCGATCCGATCGAACGGATCAAGAACCTACTGTGACGATTCGGGTCGTGCTGTCGGTCGCGCTGGCGGCCGCCGTCTTGGCGGTCGCGCTGCCGGCGATCGAGACGGCCCGGGTCGACCACGCTGAGAGTCGGGTGACCGCGTCACTCGAGGAACTCGAGACCGCAGCCGAGACCCTCGCCGCTCGGAACGACCCGCCGCCGCTGGGAACGCCGGGCGCGGTGCGGCGGCTCACGCTGACGCTGCCAACCGGGAGTTGGGGGACCGCAGCCGTCGACACTGTCAGGATTACCGGCGGGACACCCGCGACTGTCCGGTGGCAGGTCGAGGGCGGGACCGAACGGGTCCGGAAGATCCCGAAACTGGAGCTGGTCGTTCCCGAGGAACTCGTGCTCGGGCCCGGTCGTCAGACACTCCGGCTCGAGCTCGTCGCCGGCGGTCGAGTAAGAGTAACGGCCGGCGGCGACTCACTCCGCGGCACCGCCGTCCGGGCGCAGCCGGGAGAGACGCATGGCGTTTCCGGTGACGGCGGTGGTCATGCCGGCGTCGCCGGCGAGGACGGCCAGCCAGATGGGGACGTACCCGAAGGGCACGGCGACCGCCAGCGCGGCCTTGGTCGCGAGACTGGCCCAGATGTTCTGTCGGATGACGCCGTTGGCCTCGCGGGCCAGCTCGAAGAGATAGGGGAGTTTCGAGAGGTCGTCGCTCAGCAGGGCGATGTCTGCGGTCTCCAGGGCGGTGTCGGTCCCGGCGGCGCCCATCGCGATCCCAACAGTCGCAGCTGCGAGTGCGGGCGCGTCGTTGACCCCGTCGCCGACCATCGCGATGCCGTTGTACTGCTCGTCGAGCTCCTCGATTGCGGCGATCTTCTCCTCGGGGAGCAGCTCGGCACGGTACTCGTCGACGCCGACCTCGTTGCCGATCGCCCGGGCAGTCCGCTCGTTGTCCCCGGTGAGCATAACGACACGCTCGATACCCAGGTCGTGGAGCCGCTGGACCGTCCGCGTCGCCTCGGGGCGAACCGCGTCAGCCACGGCGATGACGCCCTCGATCTCTTCGTCGGTCCCGACCAGCACGACGGTCTTGCCCTGTGACTGGAGTTTTGGAACCGTCTCCGCCAGCAGGTCGAGACAGTCGTTGCGCTCGCAGATCCGGCGGCTCTTCGTCGTGACGACGCCGCCGTCGGTCGTCGCGTGGACGTGCCCCAGATCAAAGCCCAGCTCCTCGAACAGCCCTGGCTTGCCGGCGTAGTGAGTCGTGTTCCCGAGGGTGGCCCGGACGCCCTTGCCCGTGATGCTCTCGAACTCGTCGACATCGCGTTCCGCGACGGCAGTCTCATTCGCGCGATCGACGATCGCCTCGCCGAGGGGGTGTTCCGACCGCGACTCGAGTCCCCGAGCACACCGGAGGACATCCTCCTCGCTGTTGTCGTTCAGCCCGATTACATCGGTGACGGTGAGTTCTCCCGTGGTGAGCGTCCCGGTCTTGTCCACCGCGACCGCCTCGACGGCACCCATCGCTTCGAGGTGATTTCCGCCCTTGATCAGGACGCCGTTTTTCGCCGCGCTCGTGATCCCCGAGACGGCCGAAACCGGCGTCGAGATGACAAAGGCACACGGACACGCGAGCACGAGCAGGGTGAGTCCGTACACGATGTGGGTCGGCCACGACGCGCCGACCGCCAGCGGCGGACCGACTGTGACGAGGACCGCGAAACCCACGACGACCGGCGTGTAGTAGCTCGCAAACCGGTCGACGAACTGCTCGCGCTCTGTCTTGTTCGACTGGGCGTCCTCGACCATCCGGACAATACCCGAGAGCATGTCCTCGCCGGCTTCGGAGGTGACCCGGATCTCCAGATATCCCTCCTCGTTGATACTGCCGGCGTAGACCTCGTCGCCGCGGGTCTTGTCGATGGGAACCGACTCGCCGGTGATCGGCGCCTGGTTCACGGCGCTTTCCCCGTCGAGTACCGCTCCGTCGGTCGGGATTTTCTCGCCGGGTCGGACGAGGACGACCTCGCCGACCGCGACATCCTCGACCGGCACCGTCACCTCTTCACCGTCGCGTCTGACCGTCGCCTCGTCCGGAGAGAGGTCCATCAGTTCCTGCAGCGAGTTCCGGGCGCGATCCATCGAGTAGCGCTCGAGCAGTTCGGCGACGCCGAACAGGACGGCCAGCATCGCAGCCTCGAAGTACAGCGACTCGCCGAACGCGAGCCCGGCGAGGACGGCGCCGACGATCGCGATACTCATCAGCAGGTCGATGTCGAGGTTCAGGTTTCGCGCGGAGTAGTAGCCGTTGCAGAAGATAATCTGTCCGGCGACACCGATCGCGATCAGAAAGAGGATATCGGCGACGAGCAACTCCCGGCCGAGGAGCTCGGCGACGAGAACGTTCCGACCGGCCAGCACGAACTCGAAGAGCAGTCCGAACGCGACGAAGCCGCCGCTGACCCAGGTTTTGATCGCCCGCGAACTGGTCCAGACGCTCCCCCGATCATCGGTGAGATCGCCCCCAGCATCTCCGTCCGTCGCCGTAGAATCGGTTACTTCGTACCCGGCGCTCTCGATCGCGTCGACGATCCGCGACGGGGAGAGTGACGAGGGATCGTAGGTGACACTCACCGTGCCGGTCGTGGGCCGAGCCTCGGACGTCGAGATCTCGGAGAGTTCCGCAATCGAGGTCTCAATTTTCTCCGCACAGGAGGGACAGTCCATCCCTGGAACGGAAAATGATGTCTGCTCCCGTTCCGCCGGGGCCGTCGGATCGGATCCTCCCGTCTTCGAGCGGGCCCGAGAGCGGTCCGTCCCATCGTCTCCACCACTCGTGGTCATCGACGTATCGTATTACTCCCACAATTATTAACTTACCTGCCATTTTTTGGCGCTTTTAACATAATAATTGTTATTTTATTCAGGACATATTATTAAGATAAGGCAACGGGGACACAGCTGGGTCGGGCGTGTGTCCACGGGCCCCATCTCCCCTCGGAGGTGACCGGGGACCGCCAGATAAGCAGACACCGGGCAGGGACGATCCGTGGGAAACTCTATACCGAAGGGAGTGACCACCCGCCCCATGCGGAATCGGTTCCGCGAGCTCGTTGGAGATCGACGGGACGACTGGGACGACCGAGAGGAGTGTCGCTGCCGGCTCATGGACGAGAGCGGCGACGAGGTCGTCCTCGACGCGACCGACTGCCCGGGGGCGGGGCAGCTCGCAGTCGATCCCAACTGCCGGGAGACCGCGGTTACGGCGGTAGGCGAGAGCGAGGTGAACGTCATCAGAACCGTCGCCGGCGGGCGCGAACGCGTCTACGAGGGCGAGGCGGCGGCACTACTCGGGGCCGCCGGGCGGTTCGCAGCTGCCGTGGAACACCGCGACGAGCGACTCGCGGATCGCACGCGGCGGGATCCGCTGGGTGCGGCCCGGGAGGCGACCGGCCGAGCCGGCCCGGCGGCCGACCTCGCGACCGAGGCCGGACTCACGGCTGTCGCGGACGGAATGGACGACTACGCGGCATTGACACCGCGGGTCGGCCCGACGATCAGCCGGTGGCGGACCGACGCCGAGCCGGCGGATGCGACCCTGGTCGATCACCGCGAGCTGTCAACCGGAGCGGTCGTTCGCCGGTACCGGCCGCCGTCTGGCCCGGATCGGTACCACCTCGAGCCGCTCGCGGCGACGCTCTCGTCGGCCGAGATGGAAACCCTCGTAGCGGCACGCGACCGGCTCGCGGACGACTCCGGCGGCGAGCGGACGCCGCGGGCGGCCGTTCGAGCCGTCGCCGGGGACGAGGTGTCGGTCGGGGTGCTGGAACGCGTGCTCACGAAGCACACGCGTGGGTACGGCTTGCTCGAGGACGTGCTCGCCGACCGGACCGTCTCGGACGTTTTCCTGACGCCCCCACCGGGGACACCGCTCAGGGTCACGGTAGACGGGGATCGCCTGGTGACGAACGTCAGGCCGACCGCCGAGGGAATCTCGGCGCTCGAGTCGACGCTTCGCTTGGAGAGCGGACGCCCGTTCTCGCGGGCGGCGCCGACCATCGACGCGCGGATCGAGATCGGAGACCGAACCGTCCGGGTTGCCGGCGTCACCGATCCGACGAGCGACGGGACCGGCTTCGCGTTCCGGGGCCACGATCCGACCCGCCTGGACGCTCGCCGAGCTCCTCTCGCGGGACGGCCTCTCGCCGGCGGCCGCCGGACTGTTGTCGGTCGCCGTCGAGCGGGGCCGGTCGGTGCTTCTGGCCGGGCCCCGCGGCGCCGGCAAGACGACGACCCTCGGGGCGTTGCTCTGGGAGGTACCGGCCGCCGTCCGGCAGGTGCTCATCGAGGACACGCCGGAACTGCCCGTCGAGGGGCTTCGCGAAGCTGGCCGAGACGTTCAGCGGCTCCAGCCCGGGCCCGAGTCTCTCTCGCCGGCGCGGGCGCTGCGGACGGCGCTACGACTCGGGGACGGAGCGCTTGTCGTCGGCGAGGTGCGCGGCGAGGAGGCGGCCGTCCTCTACGAGGCGATGCGGGTCGGGGCCAACAGCGAGGCGGTGCTGGGGACGATCCACGGCGCCGACGCGGCGTCGGTTCGGGAGCGGGTCGTTACCGACCTCGGGGTCTCGCCGACCGCATTCGGGGCGACGGACCTCGTCGTGACCCTGGGGTTCGTCGACGGGCGTCGAGGCGTGCGGACGATCGAGGAACTGCACGGCCACGAGTCGTTCGCGCCCCTGTTTCGTCGGGAAGACGGCGCGCTCGTACAGACCCCGCGGATCGACCGCGGAAACAGCCGGCTCGTGACGACACTCGCCGAGTCGGCCGAACGGTACGCCGACGTCCGCGAGCGGCTCCAGACCAGGGCGCGAACCGTCGCGACCCTCGCCGCGGAGGGACGCACCGAGACGCCGGCGGTTCGAGCGGGGGCCGGCCCGTCCGGGCGGCGATGAAGGCCGCGAGCGCACTCCGGGCGTTCGCGCGGCTGTCTCCCGTATCTGTCGCCGCGAGCGAGGACCTCGAGCGCGCGATTGCCTTTCTCGGCTGGCCCGTCAAGCCCGAGACGGTCCGCCGGGCGAGCTACGGCGTCGGACTGTGTGTCGTCGGGCTCGGCGCCGCCGCCGCGGGATTCCTGCCCGCGAGATACCGCGTCTCGGCCGCGCTCGGGGCCGTCGCGTGTGGTGCGCTCGCCGCCCACGCGGTCCGGGCGTACCCGCGAGTGCGCGCGAGAACGTCCGAACCCGGTCGCTCGGGGCCGCCCCGGCCCTGGTGGCGCTGGTCGTCCTCCGGATGCGGCTGTCGCCCTCGCCGGAGCGGGCAGCCGCCGTCGCCGCGAGTACCGGCCGCGGACGGCTCGCCGCGAGTCTCCGTCGTCACCACGAGCGGGCGCGTCACGCCGGTCGATCAGGGCTGGCGGCGTTCGGCGAGACTTGGGGCGGATGGTTTCCGGCGCTCGAGCGCGCCCTTGAGCTCGTCGTCGCGGCGGGATCGACCCCAGCAGAGAGACGAGACGGCGTCCTCGACGACGCGCTCGCGACGGTCCTCGAGGGGACCAGCGACGAGGTGCAGTCGTTCGCGGCCACAGTCCGCGGACCGGCGACCGCGGTGTACGCGTTCGGCGTGTTGCTCCCGACGGCGCTCGTGGCGCTGCTTCCGGCGGCGGCGACTGCGGGGATCGGCGTCTCTCCGGTGTCGGTCGGGATCGTGTACGGGGTCGTGCTTCCGGGTGGACTCGCGGTCGCCTGCGTGTGGCTGCTCGCCCGTCGTCCCGTCGTCTTCCCGCCGCCGGGGCTCGGATCCGACCACCGGTCTGTGGCCGATCGGCGCCGGTCGAGTCTCCTCGTCGGCGGCGCGGCCGCGGCGCTCGGGTGGTGGATCGGCGGGGCACTCGGGACGACCGGGATGGCGCCGACGACGGCGGTCGGGACGGGTGCCGGCGCCGCTCTGATCGTCCGGTATCGGCCGGTGCTTGGGGTGTACGACCGAATCGAGGCGGCAGAGGCGACGCTGCCCGAGGCGCTGTCACTGATCGGGCGACACGTATCCGAGGGAGTCGGGGCCGAGCGGGCAGTCGCCGAAACCGCAGAGAGTCTCGACGGTCCGCTGAGCGAGCTCCTCGAAGCGGCGAGTCGTCGCCAGCGGCGTTTGGGCGAGGGACTGCGCGAGGCGCTGTTCGGGCACGAGCCGACGGTGCAGAGTCCACGACTCCGGGACGGTCTCGAGGCGGTCGTTCGGGCCGCCGAGGACGGCCGTCCGGCCGGAGAGGCGCTGCTCGCGTTCGCCGAGCACCTCGACGCGCTCGAGAACATCGAGCGCGAGGCTCGCCACCGGCTCGCGTACGTCTGTCGAACGCTTCACAGCACTGGGGCGGCGTTCGCGCCGCTCGTTGCCGGCACCACGGTCGCGCTGGCGGAGGGCGTCGAGACGGGCGCGCTCGCCGGGGAAGAAATCGCTTGGCTCGGCGGGATCGTCGGGTGGTACGTACTCGCCCTGGCGGCGGTGCTCCCGGCGCTCGCGACCGGGCTGACAAGGGGACTCGACCGAGCGCTCGTGGGCTACCGCGTCGGTCGGTCGCTGATCGCCGCGAGCGGAGTGTTCCTGTGTTCGTACCTCCTCGGCGGGGTCCTCGTCTGAGGGTCGGGGAGGTTTATTCGGAAGGACGGGACCACACTGCCCGTGTTCGAGACATCGATCGACGCGTGGTACGCCTGGCTCGGGGTCGCGGCGGTGAGCGTCGCCGCCTTCGGGACAGTCGCGGCGCTTCCGTCGGAGACCACGCCGGCAGCGGCACCGGTCGCAGACGCCGTCGACCGAGTCGCGGCGAGCCCATACGAAGCCCAGACCACGGTCCCGATCGAGGCCGCGGAGTACAGGCTAACCCCGGGGCAGATCAACCTCCGGAACGACGGCGGCCGGTCACGCGCGACGTTCGCCTACGGCCCGATCGCGCCGGCGATCGACGGGTCGCTGCGCGCTGTTCTCGAAGGACGGCCGCCGGCGAGTCAGTTTGCAAGCCCGGCCGCGTTCGAACGGGCGATCGAACGCGCCCGTCAGGAGGGCACGGCCTGGCGGCCGGCGCCCGAACTGATCCGAGTCCGGCGTGTGAGCTGGGAGGGAGTCGATGCGACGCTGGTCGGATAGGCACGGCCAGGTCGAGCCCCTGGCGGCGATCGTCGCCGTCGCGACGGTCGGGGTCGCGATCGGGCTGTACGCCGGCGCCCTTGACGGCGTCGTCGAACCCGACGACGAGCGCGATACCGACGCAATCGCGATCGACCGGGTTCTCGACCGGGCCGAGGCAATCGGGGTGCTCGAGCCGGAGAGACTCGACGGTGCACTCGAGGCGCTGCCGCCGGGGTGGCGGGCCAACGCAACGCTCTCGGTCGACGGTCGAACGGTCGCCGTCGGGCCAGCGCCGCCGGACAACGAGACGACGACAGCGAGCCGCCGGGTCGCCGTCCGGACCGCCCCGGGCGTCGTGCGTCCCGGCCGGCTCTCGATTACCGTGTGGCGATGAGAGCGATCAGCACCGTTTTCGACGTGACGATCTGTCTCCTGTTGCTCTCGGCCGCGGTCGTAACCCTCTCACTTTCGGGCGTCGAGGCCGGGACCGCGGATCGGACGGCCGAGGAAACCGCGTCGGTGCTCGCCGCGACCACCGCCGATGTCGAGTACCGTCTCCACACCGAGCGACTGGCCGACTCACTCGACTCGGAGCGACTCGAACGCCGGTTCGCCGACCGGGCTGCCTGGCTCGACGATCGGCGTCGACACGGGACGCTCGCGGGGCTGTTGGCGCGGGCGGCGATCGGAGCCGCGGAGATCGACGCGGCGGAACTCGCCCCCGAGACGGCTGGATTCCGGGCCGCGGTCGCCGAGGCGGTCGCCGCGACCCTGCCGGCCCGCACCGCGGTCACCGCTCGGTGGCGGCCCTACCCGGGCGCTCCGATCAACGGAACGGTCGTCGTCGGTGGGCAGCCGCCATCGGGTGCCGACGTGCGGACCGCAACGCTCGAACTGCCAGTGGTCCCAGGGATCGACGCGGACTCGAGGAGTTACCGCGGGCTCGCCGACGCGTTCGCGGCGGGGATCGTCGACGCCACGCTCCCGCGGACGAGCGGCGCGTTCACGCTCGGGGACGCGGGGATCACCGCGGTGGCCGTCCACCGGTATCACGCGCTGACGGGCGAGCGAGTCGAAGACCGACTCCTCGGGGCGGAGATCGGGTCGCTCAACCGGGCGGCGACCGCCGAACTCGCCGACACCCTGCGAGCGGACCTCCGCGACCGGTTCGCGACGCCAGCGGCGGCCGCCGAGGCCGCAACCCCGGGGGCCGTGTGGGTGACCGTCCGGCGGTGGGACGCGTGACTGGCGCCGACCGCGGACGAGTACCGTTCGCGCTCATCGGCGTGTTGGCGCTGGTCGCGACGGCGGGCATCGTGACCACGACACAGGTCCCAGGCCCGACAGAGGAACCCACCGTCGACCGCGAGCTCGACCGGCTGGCCGCAGAGACCCAGACGACACTCAGGGAGGCGGCCCTGACCGCGGCCCGCGAGGCGGCCGCGTCGCCGGTGACCGAGCCCGCCGAGACCCCGATGGGAGCGGCGGTTAGGCCGGAGTCGGCGTTCACCGACGGCCTCCGGATCCGGCTGTTCGTGCAGGCGAGAGACTCCCTCGAACACCTCGGGGGATCCCGAGAGGGGCTGACGGTCTCGGCCTCGCTTCCCGAGACGAAGACGCCGGCGCAGCTGCGGGCCGCGAGGGACGCGATCGCGGTCGGGCGGGCGGGCGAGAACGGCTCGAAACTCCGAGTCCGGATCGCGAACGTCACGCTCACCGCGACGCGAGACGGGCGAGAGGTCGCCAACCGGACGGTTTCCCCGACGATCGTCGTCGACTCCCCGGTGCTTGTCGTCCGCGATCGCATCGAGGAGTTCGAGCAGCGACTCGAAGCTGGTGTTACCGACAGCGGGCTCGCGCGGCGACTGAGCGCACAGCTGCACACGGCGGTGTTTGTCCGCGGGTACGCACAGTACGGCGGGGCGCCGATCCAGAACGTCCTCGGGAACAGACACGTCGAGCTGTTCACGAACCGGGCGCTGTTTGGAGTGCAGCGGTCCGTGTTCGGACACAGCGACCCGGTTGGGCGGGAAGCGCTCCGCGCGGCGACCGTCGAGACCGGACTCACCGACCTCCTCGGCGGTATCAACCGCACCGGGGTCGATCATCTAGAGGAGGCACGCAAGTACGCCGGGCTGACCCGGAAGCCGGCCGACAGACTCGCCGGCCTCGCCGCGGCCGAGACATACCCAGCCCCCGGCGACGCGGTGACGACCGGAATCAACGAGAGCGCCCGACACGTGTTTCTCGCCTATCTCGGCAACGCCGACGTCGGGCGGGTCGGCGCCGACCGGGCAAGTCCCGAGGGAATCGACTCGCACGTCACGCACACCCTGTTCACGTACGCCAGCGTCCACGACGCGGTGGCGCTGCCGGAGTACGATTTTGCCGCGGCGATCAACCGGACCTTCACCGAACGTGCCCGGCTCGCTGGTACCGTCGACCGTCTCGACCGCAGTCGGCGGGCAAACGCAACGCCAGGCCCGGACTGGTCGGCGATCGGCCAGGACACCGAGACCGCCACGATCGTGCGCGACCGGGAGACCCCGCCGCCGCCGACCGATGGGGGGTGGACGAGACACGCACACTACCCGCGGACGGTCGAGCGCACGCAGACGACGACCACGCAGTACCGAACTCCGAACGGAACCCGGACGATCCGAGCGACTGTTACGGAGACTTACGCGGTCGATCTCTCGGTGCTCGGGCGGCACGCGCTCGGGCCGGCGCCGGCCGCGCCGGTCGAGACCGCCTACGAGGCTCCTGGGCCGTTCTGGGGACCGAACCTCGCGGACGTTCCCGAGCGGGCCCGCGAGCGGCTGGTCACAGAGCGGGGCGGCCCCGACGAGCTGGCCCGCCGGGTGGTCGCCGGGACGCTCGATACCGAGCCGATCGAGATCCAGGGGGCCTACCCCGAAGCGCTTCGAACGGCGCTGTACGAGGAGGTGGCCTCGCTCAGGCCGGCGGTGGCGAACGTCTCGACAGAAAACGCCAGGGGCCTCGTCGGCACGTACCAGGTCAATCCGCCGGCGCAGCTGGCCGAGCGGATCCGCGAGCGACGCGCCGACCTCGAAACCGCAGAAACCTACGAGACCGTCGCCGACAGGGCGCGAGCGGCCGTGGAGATCGCGTACCTCGAGTGGGTCGCGGCCTGGCTCGACACCCAGGCTGTCGGGCACCGGGAGGAACGCGATCGCCTCGCCGAAACGCTCCCGACGGGAGCCTTCGAGCAGATGCGGGCGGGCGTGGCCGCCACGCGGCGACCGCGGGCGCCCCCGGACCGGGACACGACAGACGTTCCGATGCGCGTCGCCACGACCCCGTCGTACCTGCCCCGCGAGGCGGTCGGCAGCGACGTGGTGCCCGAACTCCCCACCGAACGCAAGTGGCACGCCCTCGCCGTCCGCAACGAGAACCTCGTTGCGGTCCCGTACGGCGACGCGGCGGGGGCACTCACGCGGCTTATCTTCGGCCCCGAGCGAACCGAACTGCGGGTCGGCGCCGAGGTACTCAGGGGAGCGACCCGAGCCGTCGCAGCCGGCGAGCGTAGCGACGCAATCGATGCGAGCGGAACACTCACCGATCCCGGCTTGGAGCTCGTACGGGCCCGGGACGCGCTCCGGGAGGAGGTGCAAGCGGGAACGGAACACCTCTGGGAGGCGGCCCGGGAGACACTCACCGAGTACGGCCTCGGAGCGCCCGAAACTCGGCGGGAGATCCTGAGAGACGCCGTCGATCCCTGGGACGATCCCGCCCAACGGGCGCTCGCGTTCGCGAACGGCTCGGCCGCCGACGCGATCGTCGCGGCGACCGCGGACCAGTGGGGCGAGGAGCTCTCCGCGGCCACCCTCGATCGGCTCGCGCTCGAAATCGAGGCTGCGATCGAAGCGGCCCGGCTCGACGCGGCCGCACGCCAGCGGGTCGGGCTGGTCGAGACGGCAGACGACGCCGCTGGCGCCTTCGTCCGCGACCAGACAGAGGAGCTGATCGCGGACGGACTCGAGGCGGCGAGCGACCGGGCCGCACAGCGGCTGATCGGGCGCACGCTGAGCACGCTCCCGCAGGGGATTCCGGTGCTCGCGCCGCCGTTCCCGTGGGTCGTCACGGCGAACTACTGGACGGTCGAGATCAGGGTGACGTACCCGCGGTTTACCGTTCGAGCGCCGTACGGCGCCCCCGACCGTCCCGGCGCCGAGTTCGTCTACGTGCGCGACGGGACGCCCGCGCGAGTCGACGTGACCGGCGACGGCACAGCCGAGCGGCTCGGCACCTCCGAGCGGATTTCGGTCGACGCACAGATCGACGTCGTCGTGGCCGTACCGGCCGGGCCACGCGGCGTCGGGGATATCGACGGGGAGCGCACAGAGGAGTCGCCTGGGTGGCCGCGGCCGGGGCCGGACTGACAGACGAACGGAGCCGGACGGTCTTATGCGTCGACAGCGTAACGCGGGTGTGCTCCGGGGCGAGTTCGATCCGACGGCGACGCCGGACCGGCTACGGGCGGCCTACGAGGCCCGGCTGGCCGCGACGGTCCGAGACCAGGACCTCGATCGGGTCGTGGAGGCGACTGACATGGATCGCGGCCGGCTAGCCGCGCTCGCGAGCGGCGAGGCCCCCGAGCTGACCGTCGCCGAGGCAGCCGCGATCCTCGGAACCGATCCCGATCGACCCGACGCGGCGACGCTGGCGGCCGAAGCTCGTGATCTCCTGCTCGTTGAGCTCACCGCTACCGTCGTCGACATCGAGGAGCTGTCGGCGAGCATAGACCGATCGGTCGATCCGGACCGGCTCAGGGCGAAACTCGAGGGTCGGGAGCCGCTCGCGCTCGGGACCTACGCGGCGATTCACAGTTACGTGGGGGGACGACGGTGAGCCGGGTCGTGATCCTCGGCTGCGGATACGTCGGAATCGAGCTCGGGCGGCGGCTCCGCAC
This sequence comes from uncultured Halobacteriales archaeon, assembly GCA_964423305.1. GTDB lineage: Archaea > Halobacteriota > Halobacteria > Halobacteriales > Haloarculaceae > Halovenus. Next base: position 20,880 of record CAYREK010000025.1, read on the forward strand.
GGCCCACGAGGTGATCGGCGTTCGGCGGTCGGCGGCCGGACTCGACCGGGTCGAGGCGGCCGGACTCACCGGCCTGCAGGCCGACGTGACCGACCGCGACAGCCTCACCCGCGTGCCCGATCCGGACGCGGTCGTGTTCGCCGCAAGTGCCGGCGGTCGGAGCGCCGAACGGGCCCGCGAGACCTACCTCGAGGGACAGCGAACGGCCATCGAGGCGCTGTGTGGGCGGTCGGACCCGCCAGATCGGTACGTCTACACCTCGAGTACCGGCGTCTATGGCGATCGCGACGGGGCGGTCGTCGACGAGAGCACGCCCGTCGAGCCGACGACCGGCCGCACCGAGGCGCTGGCCGCTGCCGAGGAACTCGCCTTCGCCGCCCCGGCCGAACACGGGACCGACGGCACCGTCGTCCGGTTCGCGGGGCTGTACGGGCCCGGCCGGTACCGGATCGATCGGTACCTCGACGGGCCGGTCGTACCCGGATACCTCAACCTGCTGCACCGCGACGACGCCGCCGGTACGGTCGCGCACCTGCTCCGGAAGGAACTGGCTCGGGACGAACTCGTGCTCGCGGTCGACGACGAACCCGTCGAGCGGGGGGTGCTGGCAGAGTGGCTGGCGAACCAGTGTGGGGTCGAGCCGCCCGCGGAGGCCTCACAACGGCGGCCGAGCAAGCGGTGTCGAAACGACAAGCTCCGCGGGCTCGGCTACGAGTTCGCATACCCGACCTTCCGGGAGGGGTACGCGCCGGCGATCGAGACGCGGTGATACCTGCCGGTGGTTTGGAGCGTGGTCACGGACGATCGACGCAAAATCGACAGACGTGAGCCGTTTTTGCGAGCGTGAACGAAAGCAATATTGATTTGTATGGGCGAGCAGAGGTGTGGGTATGGGTAGCCCGGGGGCCGTCAACGAGGCGACCAGTCTGGTCAGTTCTCTCGTCTCGGCGGTCCGGGACGATCCGCTGCTTGCGATCGTTGTCGCGGTCGGTTTCGTCGTCCTCCTGGGGATCGGGGTGTGGCTGCTCCGGCGGTATCTTCGCACGCGCGGCGAGGAGTTCGAATCGGTCCTCGCCGCCCGCGAGGCGGTATCGGTGCTGATGCACCCGGATCCGGATCCGGACGCGATGTCGTGTGCCCTCGCGGTGCGGCGACTCGCCGAGAACGTCGACACCGAGGCAACGGTCTACTACGCCGGGGAGATCAGACACCACGAGAACCGCGCCTTCGAGACGGTACTGAACGTGGACTTCGAGCAGATCGAACACGCCCACGAGGCGACCGACAGGCCGGTCGTGTTGGTCGATCACAACGAACCCCGGGGAGTCCCCGGCGCGGAGAAGATCGACCCGATCGCGGTCGTCGACCACCATCCCGGAGGCGGGACGGGATCGGAGTTCACCGACGTGCGTCCGGACGCCGGCGCCTGCGCGTCGATCATGAGCGAGTACTTCCAGCAGCTCGGGTGGGTCCCCGGCGAGGCCGACGACGAGGACGAGCGCCCGGCGATCTCGGTCGACGTGACGACCGGTCTCGTCTACGGAATCATGTCAGATACAGCGAACTTAACTAAGGGCTGTTCGGCGGCGGAGTTTCGGGCGGCGTCGTTTCTGTACCCGGGGATCGACCAGGACAAGCTCGACCGGATCGCAAACCCCGATATCGACGAAGAGACACTCGAGGTGAAAGCCCGCGCGTTCGACGAGCGGGTGGTGCGAAACGCCTTCGTCGTCAGCGATGTCGGGGTGGTCTCGAACGTCGACGCCGTCCCGCAGGCGGCCGACGAACTCCTCCGACTCGAGGGGATCAACGCCGTCGTCGTACTCGCCGAAAAAGACGGGACGGTCCACCTAAAGGGCCGCTCGCGGGACGATCGGATTCACATGGGAAACACCCTCCAGGCGGCGATCGACGACATCCCGATGGCCGGCGCCGGCGGCCACCCGCGCATGGGCGGCGGACAGCTGTCGCTCGATCACATGGAGGGGCTCGGTCCCGGGGAGGGTGTCGGCCGCGAGCAGCTCCGCGAGCGGCTGTTCGAGGCGATGAACGGCGAACTTTGACAGCCGCCCCGCGTCGAAACACGGGGCTCGTCGATTTTCCGTAACCGCCGGCGAGACTCCGGGTGTCGAGCGGTCGCTATTCTTCGACGACTCCGTCGTTTGTCACGCGCATGACGGCCTCGCCGTCGGCGAGGTTTGGCGCGTCTTCCAGGCTGACGATCCGCTTGTTGGCCTTCGATTTCCGGAGGTAGATCCGGAACGTCGATGTGTGTCCGAGAATGTTGCCACCGATCGGCTGTGTCGGATCGCCGAAAAACGAGTCGGGGTTCGAGGAGACTTGGTTGGTGACGATCACAGCGGTGTTGTTGAGGTCGCCGACCCGCATTATGTCATGCAAGTGCTTGTTGAGCTTCTGCTGGCGCTCGGCGAGCTCGCCACGGCCGACGTACTCCGCCCGGAAGTGGGCGGTCAGGGAGTCGACACAGAGCAGCC
>CAYREK010000026.1:0-15327 GCA_964423305.1 uncultured Halobacteriales archaeon
GGGTGGGGTAGTTCACCGCGGGGATGAAGCCGACAACACGGGACCATCGATCAGTGCTCAACTGCCGGAGTGGTTATAATTGAGCGAATCGTATATTTGACTCCACCGAGGCAGGTTAGCCGCCCGAGTAAACGGATAGTATCGGGCTTCGGACAATCCCACGTCCGAAGGAATCCGCTTCAGGCCGCTGGCCGTGGATTCCGACCAAAGTAACTCTGAGTCCCCATGCCAGGGATAGGAGTAACGGCGGCTTGGCCCTGCCAGCAGTCCCGCCGTGCCGACTGGACTGCAACCCTGAAACTCCCAACCCAGCGGTGCCGTGGGACTCTTCACCCTTCAGTGTGGAGGGGAGGTCAACCCTCCTGTCGTCGCAGCATCGGCCGATCTCCGCGTCAGCGACGCGCGAAGCCGTCCCGCAGAGGCCGATCCGGGGGTTGATTATGCCGCCGGTCTTACTAGAATGCATGAGCCGATCCCCGCGTCGCGACATCCAGATACCGGAGGGACGCCCGTGATTAAAGACATCACCGAGTCGATCGGCGACGCCGTGTTCGACGCCGTCGGCCGGACGCTTGGCCGCAGGCAGGAACGCAGAGACCTCCCGAGCGACCTCCTCGAGAGCGACGATGCGTACCTAATCGTGTTTGACGCCCCCGGCGCCGACCGCGAGGACGTACAGCTCACCTACGAGGACCGGCGCCTCTCTGTTCGAGTCGAGCGGTTCCGCCCGCTTAGGGAGTCTTTCGAGATGACCTTTCCCGGCCGGGGGCTCTCGCTCGAGGGGCGGGTCACGCTGCCAGAGGGCCCGACCGTCGAGGCGACGGCCGCCGAGGCGACTCTTGAGTCGAACGGAACGCTTCTCGTCCGACTGCCGAAAGTCGACGGCGATCACGACGAGGACTCTGAAGACGCCGAGACCAGCGAGGACTCCCGAGACGGCGGTGCGTAACCGGACTCACGGGGCCGCGGGGCGCTCCCAGTCGGTCGTGAGCGCGAGCAGCCCGGCGAGGATCCGCGCGGTCGCCCCCCACACGGTGTACCCGTCGACGGTGAAGTAATCCACCAGCCGACCGTCCCGACGCCCGGCCCGATAGTTCGCCGGATCGGTCAGCTCTGCGACCGACAGGGTCGACACAGTTGCGACCTCCGGGCTAGTCGGGGCGTACTCCCGGTCCGGAACCCGGGCAACAAAGGGCCTGACGGCAAAGTCGGTGACAGTCCGAATGTCGTCGAGCCGACCGACGACGGCGAGCTCGTCGGCCGAGAGCCCGACCTCCTCGCCGGCCTCGCGCCGGGCGGTGGCGAGCCGGCTCTCGTCGCGGGGCTCGCGCCGGCCGCCGGGGAAGCTCATCTGCCCCGGGTGATCTGGAAGCTCCTCGGCTCGCTTCGTAAACACGAGCGACGACCCAGTGTCGACGATCGGGACGATCACCGACGCCGGCCGGCCGTCCGTGACGGCCGTCGGCTCGTACCGGCGCACCCGATCGAGGTTCATGCACACCGGTACCCGCCGCCCGGACTTAGCCACACCGACTAGCGGGCGTCCTCGAAGGCGGCGAGCCGGTCCCGGGCGGTCGCGACATCGACCCCGGCCCACGCCTCGAGTTCGTAGCTCACGTCGATCAGCTCGGCGACGCGGTCGCCGTCGCCGTCGTCGACCGCCCCCGCGGCCTCGGCGAGGAGCCGCTCGGCGGCCGCCAGTCCGGCAGTCTCGCGGTCGACGGGTCGCTCGGGGACATCGAGGATGTGCGGCAGATCGTCGGCGCCGGCCGGTGGATCCGGGAAGGCGACGGGCCCGGGGACGAGCACCGGCGCCTCGGCCCGGAGCTCGTCGGGCTCGACGGCGACGAGGTGGTAGCTCTCGACCGCGCGGTGGACCGCCGGCTCGAAGCTCTCGGGATCGTGGGTCCCGCTCCGCTTGTAGGCGAGCTCCGCGAGTGCTCCGGTGAGTTCCGTCCGAGTCAGGCCGCCGAACAGCCCCGCGATGCCGGCGATCTCGTCGGCGGTCAGATCCATACCGAACGCCCGACCGCGACAGTCTTGAGCGTTGGGCCCCGTCGGCGTCAAAAGGACTAAGCACGCTCGTGGCCTCCATTTGGTATGAGCACTGAAACCGAGACAAACGACGACCTGCGCGAGCGGATCCGGAACTTCCTGCGGCGGAACTTCCCGCAGATCCAGATGCACGGCGGCAGCGCGGCCATCGAGCAGATCGACCGCGAGACCGGCGAGGTAACGATCGAGCTGAGCGGGGCCTGCTCGGGCTGTGGCATCTCCCCGATGACGGTCCAGGCGATCAAGGCCCGCATGACCACGGAGATCCCCGAGATCGACACCGTCCACGCCTCGACGGGCGTGACCGGTGGCGGCGGTCACAGCCGCGGCGGCGGGTTCCCCGGCGCCGGTTCGGACACCGACGACGGCCCCGGCGACGACGACGGACCGCAGGCGCCGTTCTGACGGGGACACTCGACCGTTTTTACGCGTTCGGAGGAACTGTCAGTCCCGCAGATCCCGTGCGCGCTCCCAGGTCCGGACCAGCCGAGTCAGCGTCTCGTTGACCGGCACCGGCGACTCCGCCTGTTCGCAGACGTACCCGTTGATCGCGTCGACCTCGGTCCGGTTGCCGGCGTCGAGATCCTGATACATCGACGAACGATTCGCGCGCGTCGTCTCGGCGACCGAGACGGCCGCCTCTGCCGCCGTCTCGGGGGACAGCTCGACCCCGCGGCCGCGGGCCACGGCAGCAGCTTCCCGGGCGGCTCGTCGCGTTATCCACTCGCCCGGGCCCTCGATTACGGCGCCGTTCGGAACACGGGCGAGCGCCGTCGCGGCGTTGATGCCGGCGTTGACCGCGAGTTTTTTCCACAGCTCCCGGGGCATCGCCGGCGAAGCGGTCGCCGTGAGCCCGGCGGTCTCGAAGGCCGTCGCCACCCGCTCGGCGAGCGTGGACGGTCCACCCTCTCGATCGCCGAGGACGATCTCGCCCGTCCCGGTCCACTCGACGACGCCGGGCTCGGTCAGCCGCGCGCCGTAGGTGCAGGTACCGGCCAACACGGGCGCCGAGAGCGCCTCTGCGAGGCGGGCCTCGTTTCCCATCCCGTTCTGTAACGAGAGGACGACCTCGAGTTCTGCGTCGGCGAGTGCCCGCCCGGCCGCGGGCGTATCAAAGGACTTGACGGTCACGACCGCGAGTTCGGCGCGATCCGGGACCGTGGTCGTCGCCGCTGGGCGGACGCGCAGTTCCGTCTCGCCCTCGCGGACGATCGCGAGCCCGCGGTCGGCGACGCGGTCGACGTGGGGCCGGCGCCCGACGAGCGTGACCGCGTGTTCGCTGGCGAGTAGACCGCCAATGAGACTCCCGAGACTCCCGGCGCCGAACACGCAGATCTCCATCGGCCGTCCGTATGAGACGGCTCGATTAGTCGTTGTCCCCTTAGTCCGGACAGAGCGCCGGCGCGGCGCCCTCGGAGGCCTCTGACTCTCCGGGCTCGGGCGTGAGAAACGCCGCAATCGGCGGGCCGACCGACTCGGGTTCGACGAGGAAGGCGTCGTGACCGTGATCCGAGTCGATCACCTCGTGGGTCGCGTCGACCTCGGCGGTTGCCATGGCATCGACGAGCCCCTCGGCCTGCTCGACGGTGAAATGCCAGTCGCCGGTGAACGACAATACGAGCGCCGCGCCGTCGAACTCCGCCAGCGCGGCCGTGTCCGAATCGCACCCGTCCGCGAGGTCGTACTCGTCCATCGCCCGGATCAGGTACAGGTAGGCGTTGGCGTCGAACCGGTCGACGAACGTCTCGGCCTGGTAGTCAAGATACGACTCGACCTCGCGGTATGGGAAAGCCCCCGACGCCTCGTCACCGACGGGACGGGCGCCGCCGGCGATCCGACGACCGAACTTCCGTTCCATCGATTCCTTCGAGAGATACATCACGTGGCCGATCTGTCTGGCTCGGGCCAGGCCGTCGTCGGGCTGTGTGTCGCCGTAGTACGCCCCGCCCTGCCAGTCCGAATCCGCGGTGATCGCCCGGCGCGCGATCGCGTCGAGTGCCAGACACTGCGGGTCGACCCTGGGGGCGGTCGCGACGGGGACGATCCGGTCGACGCGCTCGGGGTAGCGTTTCGCCCACTCGAGGACGTTCATCCCGCCAACGCTGCCGCCGACGGCCGCGTGCAGCTGCGAAACGCCGAGCTCCGCGAGCAGCAGCCGCTGGGCCTCGACCCAGTCGCCGACGGTCACCGGCGGGAAGGCGGTGCCGTAGGGCTCGCCGGTTCGGGGATCCGTCGAGGCCGGCCCGGTCGTGCCGTAACACGAGCCCGGCACGTTCGCACAGACGACGTACTGTTCGGTCGTGTCGATCGGCCGGCCAGGCCCGACGATCTCGTCCCACCACGCGCTCGCCTGGCCCGCCCTCTCGCCCCCGCTCGCGACGTGCTGGCTGCCGGTCAGGGCGTGACAGACCAACACCGCGTTGTCACCGGTGAACTCCCCGTAGGCCTCGTAGGCCACCTCGAGCTCGGGGATCGATCCGCCCCGCTCGAAGGAAAATGACCCCAGCGAAACCGTCCCGCGCTCGACGACCCCGTCGTCGGATCCCTGCGGCTCTGTCATGTGTTATAATTATATACTTGCAACAATCTATAACCAACAGTAACGGCAACACTCGCCGCATCGCGACTCGTGACCTGCGAAGGTGCGCAGAAAACGTCCTGGCGGCGATTTGAACGCCGGTCCCTGGCTCCGCAAGCCAAGAGGATAGTCCACTACCCTACCAGGACCTACATTTGAGTAGCGAACATCGGAGTAAAGGGGTTACGATTATCGGGTCGGAGGGATCGGCGGGGAGCTCCCGCGGTCGCCCGATCCAACATAGTTATTACGACGCGTGGCCTTGCGTTAATAATGGCAGAACAGACGCGCGTGAGCGGCGACTCGGCCGGCCAGCTGCCGGATCTCTCCGAGTCTGCGAACGTCCTCTTTCTCGCTCCTTCCGTCGGCTCACAGAGCGCGGCGGGCTTTGAGCTGCTCACACGATCGCCGCTCGATCAGACCACCCTGATCGTCGTTACCTACACCGGCACCGCACGGGGATGGGTCGATGATTGGACCGAGCGGGTCGGCGAGGCGCCCGCCCGCGGCGGGATCGTCACGGTTGGGGAACGCGATGTCGTCCTCGAGGACTCGTCGTGGGCGGCCCGCGCGATCGACAACCCATCAGATCTGACCGGGATCGGAATCGAGCTGAGCGAGCTGTTGTCCGGCGCCGCGACGGCAGAAGACACCGTGACTGTCGTCTGGTTCGACTCGATCACGTCGTTGCTCCAGTACGCCGACCTCCAGCGGGCGTTTCGCTTTCTCCACGTCGTCACCGGCCGGGTCAAGACCGTCGGCGGGACCGGCTTCTACAGGCTCGATCCGGACGCACACGACTCCCAGACGATCGCGACGATGAAGGGGCTGTTCGACGCCGTCATCAGCCGCGACGAGGACGGCACCTGGACGACCGAGCGGTAACACTCCTCGCGGTCGGTTCGATCGTCGTTTGAGTCGCCACAACGGCTACTTGTACCCGGCACGGGCGTGACGGTATGGAGCGCAGACGGCTCCTCGGCGGGTTTGGCTGTCTCCTCGCCGCGGCCGCGGGCTGTGTCACGGCCGACCGAGACGATCCTGCCGGGACTGTCGACGGAGACGAGACGGGCGAGGAGACGAACGGCTCGACGAGCCGGTCCCGGTCCGACGACGAGTCCGACCGAGAGCCCGAGTCCGACGCCGACGAAGTCGACTCGGACGGAGGCACCGACGAAGGCGAAGACGACGAAGGCGAAGACGAGGAAGGCGACGCTCTCGCGGACGGCTCCGACAAAGACGAGGACGACCGGTCGAACTCCACGGAGTCGGCGACGGAGCTGACCGGACGGCGCGTCGAGACGCGCTCGCAGGACTGTCTCGAGGGCGATAGCGAGGTCTCTCGGGCCGCGGTGACACGCGAGGGCTCCGAGACGATCGTCGACGGGGCCGCACAGACCCCCGATCCCTGTCATGAGGCCGCCTTCGAGCGGGTGGCATACGACGCCGACGCGGGCGTTCTGACCGTCGACCTGACTTTCGAATCCACCAAGAGTATCTGCAAACAGTGCGTCGGCGTCGTCGAGTACCGCTGTGTATTCGAGTTCGCCGGCGGACTCCCCGAGCGGGTCGTCGTCAGACACGACGGGCAACCCGTCACCGAGACGGCGTGACCGGCGCCCGGCGGAGGTTTATGACCGATCGGGGGCGAGTAATTGCCGTGACCGACGACGCTGGCGGTGAGGCACAATCGGCCGACGGTGAGGGGAGAATCGGCCAACGACAACGCTTAAGCGGCGGCCAACCGTGGATTTCGGACAGCGATGAGCGCCATTGACGAGATCTACGAGGATCTCGACGCCGACGTGTCAGAGGAGCGGTTCCGGGAGGCGGTCGAGCAGAAGGTCGCCCAGATGGAGGGGCTGGCGGACGAACAGACCGCCGCGATGATCATCGCACACGAGCTCGCCGACGGAGAAGTCGAGACCGTTTCGGAGATCGAGCCGGCCATGGACGAGGTGAAGTTCCTCGCGAAGGTCACCTCGATCGGCGGGGTGCGCACCTTCGAGCGCGACGACGGCGAGGGGCAGGTGGTCAACGTCGACGCGGCCGACGAGACCGGACGGGTGCGGCTCGCCTTCTGGGACGGGAAAGCCGAGGCCGTCGCCGCCGGAGAGATCGAGGAAGGCGATGTTCTCCGGGTGAAGGGCCGTCCGAAGGACGGCTACGACGGCATCGAGGTCAGCGTCTCCGAGGCCGAGATCGACGCGGAGGCCGAGATCACCGTCGAACTCGACGGAGAGACGACGATTAGCTCGCTGTCGCTTGGCCAGTCGGACGTTCGCCTGCAGGGACGCGTGCTCGACACCGGGAGCGTCCGGACCTTCGACCGCGACGACGGCTCGACCGGGCGGGTCTCGGATCTCGTCGTCGGCGACGAGACCGGGCGGATCGGGGTTACCCTCTGGGACGAGATGGCAGACCGCGCCGAGGCGCTCGACCCCGGGACGACGGTCGAGCTCGTCGACGGGTACGTCCGCGAGCGCGACGGCGACATCGAGGTGCACGTCGGCGAGCGCGGCGCGGTCGAGGAGATCGACGCGACCGTCGAGTACGATCCCGAGACGACACCGATCGACGACGTAGAGATCGAACAGACCGCCGACATCGGCGGCGTGGTTCGCTCGGCGGACCCCAAGCGGACCTTCGACCGCGACGATGGGTCGGAGGGCCAGGTCCGAAACGTCCGGCTGCAGGACGATTCGGGGGACATCCGGGTCGCGCTCTGGGGCGAGAAAGCCGACAAGGAGATCGCTCCCGGCGACGAGGTGGTCGCGACCGATGTCGAGATCCAGGACGGCTGGCAGGACGAGCTCGAGGCTTCGGCCGGCTGGGGCTCTGCGGTCGTCGTTTTCGACGACCCCACCGGCGACGCCGGGGCCGACACCGAGCCAGGCACGGCGACCGACTCGGCGGACGGCGACGCAGGATCTGGGTCGTCCGGGGGAGAGCCCGGGCTCGGGGCCTTCCTCGAGGAGGACGAGACGGGCGAGCGGGCCGACGCGGACTCGGAGAACGCCAAGCCGGACGGAGAAACCGAGTTTACCGGCACGGTCGTCCAGACGGGCGAGCCGGTGATCCTCGACGACGGGACCGAAACGATGCCCGTCGAGACCGAGGCTCGGGTCCGGCTCGGCGAGGAGGTGACCGTCCGCGGGTCGTTGCGGGACGGCCGTCTGGAGGCCGAGGAGCTGCTCTGATACTCCCGAGCAGGCGTGCGGAACCCTTAACACCGCTACAGACCGCGTCTGGCGTATGAGCGTCGAGCTGCCGTTTGCTCCGGTCGATGATATCATCCGACGCAACGCCGACGGGCTCCGCGTGAGTTCCGGCGCAGCCGAGGAGTTGGCCCGCCGGATCCAGCGAGAGGGGGCACGGCGCGCGGGGATCGCGGCCGAACAGGCGGCCGCCGACGGCCGCAAGACCCTGATGTTCGAGGACTTCGAGGCCGAGACCCCGCCCGAACGCGCTGATCTGGCGCTGCCGATCGCGCCGGTCGACCGGGTTGCGAGACTGGACATCGACGACCGGTATCGGGTCTCGATGGACGCCCGGATGGCGCTTGCGGCGCTGCTCGAGGGGTTCGCCGACGATGTCGCGGGCGCCGCCGCGTTCCTGGCCCGCCACGCCGGGCGCCGGACGATCAAGGCCGAGGACGTGGCCGCGTACTTCGAACTCGCCCCGCATTTCGGATGAACTTCGGCTACCGGGAGGCGTGTCTCGAGCACGACCCCGGTGCTGGCCACCCCGAGCGCCCCGGTCGGCTGCGACGGATCCGGCGGGCACTCGCCGACCGTCACGGGGTCGGGTACGCCGCTCCCGAGCTGGCCGACCGCCAGGAGTTGCTCGCCGTCCACGACTCCGGGTACGTCGACGCCGTTGAGTCGCTGGCCGACGCGGGCGGTGGGCGCTGGGACGCTGATACCATCGCGAGCGAGGGGACTTGGTCGGCCGCCCGCGCGAGCGCCGGGATCGCCCGGTGGGTCGCCCTCCAGGCGCTCGCAGGCGCTGACGGCACCGAGACGCCGTTCGGGCTGGGCCGTCCCCCGGGCCACCACGCTCTCTCGGACGACGCGATGGGGTTTTGCTTCTTTAACAACGCCGCGATCGCGGCCGAGACAGCCCTGCGGACCGGCGCCGACCGGGTCGCGATCGTCGACTGGGATGTCCACCACGGGAACGGCACCCAGGAGCTGTTCTACGACCGCGGAGACGTGTTCTACGCGTCGGTCCACGAGGCCGACCTCTATCCCCCGACCGGCCGCACCGAGGAGACTGGGGTCGGGCCCGGAGCGGGGACGACGCTGAACGTGCCGCTCCCGGGAGCGGCCGGCGATCCCGGCTACCGAGCGGTGCTCACGGAGGCGATCGGGCCGGCCGTCGTCGCCTTCGACCCGGACGTGATCGTCGTCAGCGCCGGCTTCGACGCCCACGAGAAGGATCCGATCTCGGCGGTCGGCGTCTCGACGGAAGGATACGCCGGTCTGGCGGCTGCGATCCGGGGGGTCGCCGCCGACGCCGATGCGGGGCTCGGATTCGTCTTGGAGGGCGGGTACGATCTCGCCGCGCTCGGCGACAGCGTCCGGATCGTCCACGAGGTCTTTGACGGGTACGAGCCGGTCGCGTCGACCGCAGAGCCCGCCCGGCCCGTCTGGCGGGTCCTCGAGCGGGTCGAGTCTCGGGGTACCTGAGCGGCAAAACACCCGAGACGGACGAGCCACTCGCCCCGGCGTCCGTTCGAGCTACGTGCGACGGCAAGCCGTCCGAGCTCCGGTCACCGAGGCTGCCGGACGCCCGGATCGAGGTAGGCCGCAAGCTCCCCGCCGAACCGGTCGGCGAGCTCGCCGACCGCCTCGCCGACCAGCAGGTCATACCCCTCCGCCAGGGCCGTCTGGATCCGGGCACCGTGGGAGGCCTCGGTGATCTTTGCCTCCAGCAGCGCGGGGGCGTCGACGAACTCCCGCTCGCGTTCGACGACGTACCGGCTGTCGGCGACGAAAGGCCCGTACCCGTCCTCGGCGTAGGCATCGTAGAACCGCTCGGCGTGGCTCCGGGCGGCTACCGGCGGTCCCTCGTGGCGCTCGACGGCGGGACGTTCCGAGACGGCGAGTTCGAACAGCAGTACGGCGATTCGTTCGTCTCGGTCGGGATCGTGGTCCTCTGCCAGGACGGCGTCGCGAAACACGTCGAATCCGTGACGCGCGAGCAGCCCAGCGACGCCGGCCCGCGAGCGCTTGAGCTGGGGCCACAGCTGGTCGTCGACGAGGTCCGGAACGGCCACCCGGATGGCCACCGGGGTCGTGCCCCGGCGCTCGAAGGCCGCCCGGACGGCGGCGGCGTCGATCGGCTCGTGGCCCCGGGGCTCGAACAGCGACTCGCGGGGGTCGGCGAGCAGCTCCCGGGAAACGTGTTGAAATCGGGCGAGGTTCGCCGCCGAGAGCACGGCCGCGACGTTGCGCTCGGGGTCGGTCGGATCGATCACCACGAGCGGGTCGTCGAAGGTCGCCCGGCCGTGCTCTGCCGGATCGACCCGGACCGGCGGCTCCCAGTCGGCGGCCGCCGCCACCAGCGGCTCGAACCCGTCGTAGGCGAGTACGAGTAGCTCGGTGAGAAACCCCGAGAACCCCTTGGTCCGGAGGTCGCTCCCGTAGATGCCGGTCGCGAGCGCGAGCTGCTTGCAGAGTCGCACGTCGTCGGCGAGATCGTCGTCGAGGCGCTCGCCGACGTAGGCGGTGTGAAACGGCGTCCGGTCGACCGACGACCGGATCTCGGCCGCGGTCTCGACATCGTAACACGGGACAAGATCGACCGCGAAGCCTTCGTAGGCCCCGCTGACGTAGGGATGCTCGGCGTACTCCTCCCGACCGTCCGGAAGAACCGCCGTCCCGACCGTGATCCCGTACTCCTCGAGCGCGCCGTCGTCGAGGTTCGGCGGAAAACAGACGAAGATGTCGATGTCCCGGTCGCCGGCGAGCCAGGTGTTCCGGGCGGTCGAGCCGGCCCGCACGACCCGCGCCGAGACCGGAAGATCCGCGACGGCCCGCTCGGCCCGGTCGACGAGCGCCGCGGTCGCAGCCTCGAGGCGCTCGCGTTCGTCGGGATCAGGGACGATCCGCTCCCGTACCCGCGCGGTGACCGTCCCGAAAGCGTCCATAAGTCCGATTGCCCGTCGGCGGGTGAAAGCGTGTCGGTCATCCCCACAGGTAGGTGCCGTCGGGCGACCGCGGGCGGGAAACGAAACGCCTTTCAAACGATTCCGTTTACGAGGAGGTGAGCCGCCGTAGCTCAGATGGTAGAGCACCACGCTGTTACGGCGTACAGTCACCCTGTGTGCCGCAGAGACGTGGTTGTCCCAGGTTCGAGTCCTGGCGGCGGCGTGGCTCACCGCCCGAACTTATATTATCTCGGATAGAACCGATAGTATGAACGAGGAGTTTCTCCTGTTGAACCCCGGGCCGGTGCCGGTTTCCGATCGGGTACGACGCGCGATGGACGAGCCGATGGTTTCGCACCGCTCGGCGGCCTTCGAGGCCGTCTACGAGCGCGTCCAATCCGGGCTCGCGACCGTCTTCGAGCGGTCGACACTGTCGGGGATCGAGACCGCCAGTGGGGGCACGCCACTCGTGCTCAACGGCACGGCGACGATGGGCATGGAGATGGCCGTCGCCAACCTCGTCGAGGAGGACGAGGAGGTGGTGGCGCTGGTAAACGGCAAGTTCGGCCGACGGTTCGCCCGGATCGCCGAGCGCCACGCGCAGTGTCGGCGGGTGTCGGTGCCGTGGGGCGAGTCGTTCGACATGGAGGCGGTCGCGGCGGCGATCACCGAGGAGACGGCGCTCGTAACGATGGTGCACAACGAGACCTCGACGGGGCTGGTGAACCCGGTCTCGGGAGTCGGCCGGCTCGCTGACGAGGCAGACGCGTTGTTCGCCGTCGACGGGGTCACCTCCATCGGCGGGGACGTGTTCTGTATCGACGATTGGAACGTCGACGTTGCGGTGACCGACGCGCAAAAGGCCCTGGCGGCGCCGCCGGGCATCTCGGCGGTGTATGTCACAGAGGCGGCCGCCGCGGCCGCCGACGGCGAGGCCGCCCCCTTCTATGAGGATCTGGACTGGCACCTGCGGAAGGCCGCGGACAACCAGACGCCCTTTACCAGTGCGGTGCCGCTGTTCCGGGCGATGGCCGCCGCCCTTGAGGCGATCGAGCGGGAGGGACTGCCGGGCCGGATCAAACGACACCGCCGGCAGGCCGCGGCGTTTCGCGAGGGGTTCACGGCAATGGGACTGGAGCTGTTCCCCGAGCCGGCGGGCGCGACGGTGTACTCGAACACGGTGACGGCCGTGAGTCTGCCTGCACCGGCGGGGGCAGAGCCGACGGCGTTTTTCGATGCCGTCGAGGAGCGCAACGTCTCGGTCTCGGGCGGACAGGCACACCTCGGAGGGGATATCTTCCGGGTGTCGAACATGGGCGGGCTCGGCGACGCACAGATCCTCCGCGGCGTGCGGACCGTCGGCGCGGCGATGGAAGACGTCGGCGCGGCCGTCGATCCGGGAGCCGGCGTCGCAGCCGCACGGGCGGTCCTCGAGGGGTAGTATCGGCAGTATCCATATGTTCTTCCGCCCCGGAATGGCTCGCGTGTTCGACGAGTCGTCAGATTCGGGCCGTCGGCTCGGAGTCGACGCCCGGCTAGGATCGGACTCGAACGGCCCGGCGAGCGACCGCGAGGCGCGAGGATGAGAGAGTACCGCCGCAAACAGCTGCTCGAGCGGATCGGACGCGACGGCGCGACCGTCGGCCGATCGATCCCCGAGCGCATCGAGATCCAGGGCGAGGCGATCGACCTCCGGGAGTTCGTCTTCGAGATTCGTCGTCGCGAGACGATCCCGTCGGGCGAGCGCGACCGGGTCGAGCGGGCAAAGCGCAACCTCCGGCGGGAGCGCCGCGAGCGCAAGCAGCGAATCGAAGCCGGCGAGATCAGCTACGAGGAGGGCGAACGACTCGCAGAGGCGATCATCGGGATCGACCGGGCGCTGACCGAACTCGAGTCGCTCGGTCCGGTTGACATCGAGCGCGAGGCCGAGGCCAACGAGACCGCAGACCGCAAGCGGTGGCTGCAGTTCCTCCAGAAGGCGCTCGGCGAGAACTCCGACACGTAGTCCCGGGCTCCGGCTGGGGACCCCGATCGGATGCGCCAACCGGAGACTCAAGAGCCGGCGACCCGTAGCCCGGCCATGAGTCGCAACCGCGAGGTCGCCGCCCGACTCGAGGAGTTCGCAGATCTCCTCGAGGCCAGAGACATCGCGTACAAGCCACGCACCTACCGGCGGGCGGCCGAAAACCTCAGAGACCACCCGGAGCCGATCGAGGCGCTCGTCGCGGAGGGGAGAGACCGCGTCGCGACGATCGACGCCGTCGGCGACGCGATCTCCGCGAAGATCGTCGAGTACGTCGAGACCGGCGAGATCGAGGAGCTGACCGAGCTGCGCGAGCAGCTGCCGGTCGAGATGGACGCGCTCACGAGCGTCGAGGGGGTCGGACCGAAGACCGTCGGCCGGCTGTACGAGGCACTCGGCGTGCAGACACTCGAGGACCTCGCGGCGGCCGCGGACGCCGGCGAAATCCGGGAACTCGACGGGTTCGGCGAGAAGACAGAGCAAAACATCAGCGAGGGGATCCCCTTCGCTCGGGAGGCGACCGAGCGGCAGCTGCTGAGCGAGGCCCGTCCGCTGGGCGAACGGGTGCTGTCGTATCTCGCCGACCGGGCGGCCGTCGAGCGCTGTGAGCTGGCCGGCTCGATCCGGCGGTTTCGGCCGACGATCGGCGACGTCGACGTGCTGGCTGCCAGCGACGATCCCGAGGCCGTCGTCGAGGCGTTTACCGACTGGCCGGCCGCCGAGACCGTCATCGAAGCCGGCTTGGGGAAAGCCAGCCTCCGCGCCGCCGGGACGCGGGTCGACTTGCGGGTGGTCGCCCCCGGGGCCATCGGCGCCGCCCTGCAGTATTTCACCGGCAGCAGGGCCCACAACGTCGCGGTCCGGAACCAGGCGATCGATCGGGGCTTGAAGCTCAACGAGTACGGCGTGTTCGATGTCTCCGAGGTCTCCGAGGTATCCGAGGCTTCCGAGGCCTCCGAGACCGGGGACGGCGACGACCGGCGGGCCGGCGAACGGATCGCGGGGGCGACCGAGGAGGGGGTCTACGAGGCCGTCGGGCTCTCGTGGATGCCGCCGGAGCTGCGCGAGGACCGCGGCGAGGTTGCGGCCGCGGCCGACGGCGAGCTGCCGGCGCTGCTCGATCGCGGAGACCTCCGCGGGGACCTGCACGTCCACACCGACTGGTCGGACGGCGAGGCCTCGATCGAGGAGATGATTACCGCGGCAGCCGATCGCGGCCACGAGTACGTCTGTCTCACCGATCACGCGACCGGGCCGGGGATGGTGGGCGGGGTCGGCCTCGACGAGACGGCCCTGCGCGAGCAGCTGCCGGCGATCCGCGAGGCCGCCGCCGACGCGGAGATCGAGGTGTTGGCCGGCGTCGAGGCGAACGTCGGCCCCAACGGGTCGGTTTCGGTCGCCGACGACCTGCTCGCGGAGCTCGATCTGGTCGTCGCCTCGCCACACGCCGCCCTCTCCGGCGAGGGAACCGAGCGGCTCGTGCGGGCGGCCGAACACCCCGAAGTAGATATCATCGGCCACCCCACGGGCCGGCAGCTGGGGCGTCGCTCCGGACTCGAACTCGATGTCGAGCGGCTGGCGACCGCCGCCGCCGCGGCCGACACCGCACTCGAGGTCAACGCCTCCCCCCGCCGGCTCGACCTCCCGGGACGGGCAGTCAAAACCGCGATCGAGGCCGGCGCGCAGATTGCGATCGACACCGACGCCCACCGGCCGGCCCACTTCGACTTGCTTCGGTTCGGCGTCCACACCGCCCGGCGGGGGTGGGCCGAACCCGCCGACGTGCTCAACGCCCGCTCGGCAGCGGAGCTGCGGGCCACACTGGAGTGATGCGGCTGTTGCTCGATGCGATGCTCGGCGGGCTCCGGAGCTACCTCCGGATGTGTGGCCACGACGCGGCCTACGCGCTCGAGACCGGCGTCGAGGCCGACGACGAGCTGCTCGAGCTCGCCCGACGAGAGGACCGACGGCTCGTCACCAAGAACCGGCAGCTCGCGGCCCGGGCCGAGGACGCAATCTGTATCGAGAGCGGCGAGACGCGCCCGCAGCTCGCGGAGCTGGTCGCGGTCGGAGTCGGGCTCGCGCTGCCGGCGACCCCGGTGCGGTGTAGCGCCTGCAACGGACGCCTGACACGAGTCGACTCGGACAGGAAAACGCCCACGGCGGCGCCCGATCCCGCCCAGACCGCGGTCTGGGCGTGTCGGGACTGCGGACAGCTGTTCTGGAAGGGCAGTCACTGGGACCGGGTCGCCGATACTCTCGCCGATATCGACTGAGCCCGGCTCGGAGGAAATCCAAACGCCGATACCGATCGTCCCCGAACGACCGGCGAGGATGGCACTCGACGAGCAGGCCCGGGAGCGGCTCGCGGACATCGTCGAGCTCCAGCCGACGAAAAACGGGACGCTCCAGGACCGGTGGGGGCTTGCGGGCGGCAGCGAGGTCCACCGGTATCTCGAGGACGAGCTCGGGGCGTACTACTACCGCGACGAGGACAGTCTCATCCGCGCGACCCCC
>CAYREK010000026.1:15337-22991 GCA_964423305.1 uncultured Halobacteriales archaeon
GGCTCGCGGCGCTCGTCGCCGAGGCAGAGGCGCTCCTCGGCACCGACGACGGCGTGCTGACCGTCGCTGGGACCGAGCTCCACCAGCGAGTGCTCGACGCGTTACCCGGGCCCGATGCCACCTCACAGAGCGTCGTCGCGACGCTGCAGGGCGTCCGGGAGACCGGCTCGGACGCGGATGTCGACGCGGTCCGGTCGGCGCTCCACGAGCTGGTCGACAGGGGCGTCGTCGAGCGCGTCCAGCGGACGGTGCCGACCTTCCGACGGACGGCCGAGCGCGATCGGATCGTCGTCGAGCACTAGTCGGGCCGGGAGCGGTCGCGCTGGCGTTCGAGCACCCGCTTGATCCCCGCGCCGGGGCCACCCTGGATCGGCCAGTCTCGGGTCCGCCAGGCCGGTGGCTCGGGCTCGAACTCCGGACAGGATCCGCTGCACTCGCCGGGCCGCTGCGGGCGGCCTTTCGCCTGGCAGTACGGCCGCGCGACCGCCGCGTCGGGACGTAACTCGAAGTGTCGACAGTCGGGCCGCATCGACTCGACGTAGGAACGCCAGCCCCGCTCGTAGGCGCGTTCGGCGATCTCGCGGCGCTTGCGGGCCTTCCAGTCGGGGGTCGCGTACTCGAACCGACAGGCCGAGGCGTCGTAATCGCCGCCCCCTGGCCGATCGAGGATCCGGGTTCCCGGCTCTCCGACCGCGAGCCTGCGGGGCCGCCAGGTCCGATCGACCCGGTCGGCGCCGCGTCCGGCCGCGACGGTTAACACGCCCGCTTGCACGGGCAGGTCCTCGAGTAAGACCGGCGCGACGGCGTCGTCAGTGGCTCGGGTCGCGACCCAGACTTCGTCTGCCAGCCCAAGCGCGACGTCGCGTTCGAGCTGGGGGCGCAGGTCTCGGGCCGCGCTCGCGTCGAGGTCGGGTTTGTTCTCGATGGCGACGATCCGCTCGACCCAGTCGGGGTAGGGTCGGATCCGTCGGAGCTCGATCCGGCCGTTCCGGCGCCGGCGCTCGATCAGGCCGCGGTCGGCCGCGCGGTGGACGGCCTCGCGGACATACCGCCAGGGGAAGGAGGGCTCGGGGAGCGCGTCGCGGTACCAGGCCCACTCGGCTGGGGCGTGTCTGACCACCCGCAGCAGGTCCTCGTCTAACCGACGGCCGCCGAACCACGCCCGGGCCGCGAGCGCCTCGGGGTCGGCCTCGATCACGACAGTGTCCCAGCGCCGGTGCTCGGTGCCCAGTTGCCGGGCGACGATCGCGGCCTCGGCCGGCCAGTGTCGCTCGGCCCACTGACACACGCCGAGTTCGAACCCAAACTCGTACACCTCATCTCGATCCAGCGCGGCCGGGAACATGAGCGTACCGACCGCCCGACGACCCCGGTGTCGACAGCCGCAGACGCAGGCTATTTGCCACCGCCCGCCGAGACGAGAGTATGGACGACGGCGAGCTCATCGATCGGGCCCGAACGGCCCTTGAAGAAGCGTACGTTCCCTACTCCGGGTACAGCGTCGGCGCGGCCCTCGAGACCGTCGCCGGCGAGGTCTACACGGGCTGTAACATCGAGAACGCGAACTACTCGAACAGCCTCCACGCCGAGGAGGTGGCGATCGGGACGGCAACGAGCGACGGGCACCGCGCGTTCGAACGCATCGCGGTCAGCTCGAGCGAGCGCGACGGCGTGCTCCCCTGCGGAATGTGTCGCCAGACGCTCGCGGAGTTTTGCGACGAGGAGTTTGTAGTGCTCTGTGACGTTGGTGACGGGATCGAGCGGTACCGACTCGGACGGCTGTTGCCCGACGCGATCGGGGGCGAGGACCTCGAGGACGTATGAGCGGCAGCGAGGACCCCCGCGAGGACCGCCAGTACCACCTCGAGGTGACCGACGACGAGGTCGCCGACAGCGTCTTGCTCCCTGGCAACCCCGAGCGCGTCGAGAAGGTCGTCGCCGACTGGGACGACCACGAGGTCGTCGCCGACCACCGGGAGTACCGCACCGCGACCGGCCGCCACGACGGAACGCCGATCTCCGTGACCTCGACTGGCATCGGGGCGCCCTCTGCCGCGATCGCCGTCGAGGAGCTCGCCCGGACCGGCGCCGACACGCTCCTCCGGGTTGGCTCGTGTGGGACGATCCAGCCCGAGGTCGAGATCGGCGATCTGATCATCACCCGCGGCGCCGTTCGCCAGGAGGGAACGAGCAGCGAGTATGTTCGGGAGGAGTACCCGGCGGTGGCCGATCACGCGGTCGTCGCGGCGCTTGTCGCGGCCGCCGAGGAGCTCGGCTACGAGTATCACGTCGGGCTCACGGCGAGCACCGACGGCTTCTACGCCGGCCAGAGCCGCGAGGGCTTCGAGGGATTCCGCGCCCGGGGCAGCGACGCGGCCCTCGAAGAGCTTCGAGCGGCGGGCGTGCTCAACTTCGAGATGGAGGCAAGCGCGATCCTCACGCTCGCGAACGTTTACGGGCTGCGGGCCGGCGCCGTCTGTACAGTGTATGCTGATCGGACGACGGGCGAGTTCGCGGTGACCGGCGAACGTCGGGCCGCGAAAACTGCGAGCACCGCCGTCTCCCTGCTCGCGGAGATGGACGACCGCGCTGAGGCCGCCGGCGCCGACGCCTGGCACGCCGGATTGGGGATCTGACCCCGAGACTAATAGTATTGTACAGACAATGCAAGGGTATAGGCTGATAGAGCACGAACGACCGGTATGAACACGACAATCGCGGTCGTCGACGCGTCGATCGGAGATACGCCGGCCGAGCGGAACTTCCGGCGGGAGTTCGACGCGACCGTCGACGCCTACAAGGTGAGCGAGGGAGAGTTCCCGCCGGGGGTTGGAACGCCGGCGTGGTCTTACGACGGGATCGTGATCACGGGCTCGCAGACGTCTGTCTACGACGACCACGACTGGATCGAGCGGACCGCGGAGTGGTTCCGGTCGACACAGGAGACCGGCGTGCCGACCCTCGGGGTCTGTTGGGGACACCAGTTTATCGCCCAGACGCTCGGCGGCCGGGTCGTCGACGCCGGCGAGTACGAGCTCGGGTACCGGACGGTCGACCGGCTGGTCGAGGATCCGATCTTCGCGGGACTGCCAGAGCAGTTTACGAGCTTCGAGACACACTCAGACGAGGTCGTCGAACTGCCGCCGGGCGCGACCGAGCTGGCCCGCAACGACTTTACGATACAGTCGTTCCGGGCCGACACCGCGTGGGGTGTGCAGTTTCACCCGGAGTACGACCGCCAGACCGCGATCGAGGTGGCAACCGATAAAGACCTCCCCGACGAGCGGATCCAACGGGTCCTCGACGGAATCACCGACGAGGCTATCTGGCGGGCCGAGCGAACCAAGCGGCTGTTCGAGAACTTCCAGGCGATCGCGGCCGGCGACAAGCCGACCCCAGGAACACTCGAAGGCTGATCGGACCCCGCGGCTCCGGACAGTCGCCGGACACCGAGGCGGGAAACCCAGCGTGTGCCACTCACTCTTCTAGCGTGTCTTCGACCCGGCTACATGGACGAAGCTGACCCCAGTAGGCCCGAATCACGTTCCGAGCGGCTGCCGATCCCGCCCTGGGAGAAGCCTCGACGGCGCCGGTCGAGGACCCGGGCACGACCCGCGATATCACGGGCTGATATACACCTCGTGGAGTAGACAGGTTTATTTTAGGGCTACCAAAAACACGGCGTAATGCAAACACGGGAACGCGAGGTGCCCGAGTGGTGATCTCGGGAGCCGTTCTTGAGGAGGCGCTAGTCGGGGCCTGGATACGGATCGGGGCGTTCGTGATCGCGTCGGTGCTCGTCGTTCACTTTTTCGGGCAGTACACGAACGGTCGAGTGGTGCGTGCGCTCGCCGACCGTCCCCGAATGCAGGTGCTTGGGGGCGGACTCCTCGGGCTCGTGCCGGGATGTGGCGGCGCGATCGCCGTCACCTCGTTGTACGCGGACGGGCGCGTCGGATTCGGCGTGCTCGTGGCGGCGCTGGCCGCGACCGCGGGCGACTCGGCGTTTGTCCTGCTTGCCGTCGACGCTCGGCTGGCCGTCCTCGCGTACGGAGTCGCGTTCGTCGCCGGCGTCGGGCTCGGGCTAGCGATCGAGACACACGGCGTCTGGATCGACCGCATCGACGGCGCGATCCGGCGGGCGAGCGGTCGTCGTCGGCTGCTCTCGGACGGCGGGAGACCGGCGGCTCACCAAGAGCGGTCTCGGGGACACGCCGGCGTCGTCCTCGTGTGGTGGGCGGCCGCGGCGGTCAGTCTCGTCGCCGGGGGCTGGGCTCTGCTCGTCGGCGACCTCCCAGCCGACGGCCCGGAGGCGACGGCACTGCTCGCGACCGCGGTGACCGGGATCGCTGCCTCGACGGCTCTTGCCGTCGAGTCGGGACCGACCGGACCGGACGTTCCCGTCCGGCGACGCACCGCGCGAACCGTCGCGCCGATCGTGCTCTGGATCACGGTCGTGGTCGTTGGGTTCAAGTTGTTGATGGGCGTCGTCAGCGTCGACCCGGCGGGGATCGCCGGGTTCGTCGGGCCACTCGCGCCGATCGGCGCCGGGGTGTTCGGCGCGATCCCCGGCTGTGGGCCACATGTCGGGCTGGTCACCGCCCACGCGGAGTTGGGTCTGCCGGCTTCTGTGCTGATCGCGAACGCGGTGAGCCAAGACGGAGACGCGTTATTTCCGCTGCTTGCAGCCGATCCGCCCGCTGCGATCGTGGCGACGATCTACACTACCGTCGCTGGCGTTCTCGCCGGCGTCTGCACGTACGCTGCGGTCGGCCTGTTCGTTTGACACCCTCCCCGCGCTGAAGCGCGAGGCTTTCTCCGTGCAGTTCAGTAATCGGACGCGTCTTGCTACCGCGGTACCCGGTGGCCGTCGGCCGGACGACCGCCGTCAGTGGCTGGGGGGCTCTGTCGGGGCTGTCATCTCGTCGATCGAGAGGATAATCGCGTTCGCGGTATCGTCCCGGCCCTCAACGGTGCCGTCGATCCGGAGCTTCGAAAGCGGCGTCGGACCGACCGAGACACCGTCGCCTTCGTGGAACTGTCCGATCGAGCCCCGCAGCCGGATCATCGCGCGACACTCCTCTGGGTGGTGGACGTTGGTCAGGTCGATCCGCTCGACGTTTGCCCCCTGGACGGGCTCGCCGTCGTGGACGAGCGGTACGTCCGCCGCCTGGTCGAGATCCTGAATCTGGAGCGCCTCGTAGGCCGTCGAGGTCGGCTTGTACCCGCCCTTCGGCCCCGGGACGCCCTCGACGAGCTGTAACGCCTTCAGGCTCTGCATCTGGTTGCGGATCGTCCCCGGGTTGCGATCTACTTCGGCCGCGATCGCCTCGCCTTTGACTGCACTCTCCTGCTCCCGGTGGAGGTTGACGAGCTCCTGGAGGATCGTCCGCTGGCTGGCCGTGAGCTCGATCGAAGACATACGCCGACCTACCGGAGTTCGAGGTTTAAACCCGACGGTGGGACCGAGACGGGCGATACCACGGCCCCAGCGCGGTCGGATCCGGCCCCCGCAGCGGTCTCGAGGCCGGAGGCCCCCACGGCGTGACCAGCGTCGCGACCGTCTCACCGCGTCTCGGGATTGGAAACTCACGAGCCTCTCGTCTGTGACCCGGCCCGACTCCGGTCGGACCGACCGGACCAGTCTCAGCCTCGAAGACACCGAACGAGACGGCGTTCCCGCCTCGGAGCGCCTCGCTGTGGACGGGTCCGCCGGCCAAGCGGTTTTGCGTATCCGAGACGAACCGTCTGATATGGACAAGACAGTCCTGGTTCCAGTCGACGGATCCGACCCCTCGTGGGCAGCACTCGAACACGCGATCGACCACTACTCCAAAAGCGAGGTCATCGTCCTCTACGTCGTCGAGCCGCCGACCGACTCCGAGCGAGAGGCAGACAAGACACAGCAGACGGCCGGACTCCTCAAGCAGGCAGAAGAGATCGCCGCCGACGCCGGTATCGCGATCCGGACCGACACTAGAGTCGGGGAACCCGCTGAGACGATCGTCGAGTACGTCACCGAGAACGGCATCGACGCAGTCGTGATGGGGTCGCGAGGCCGGTCGGGCCTGTCGCGGCTGCTGCTTGGCAGTGTGGCCGAGTACGTCGTCCGTCGGTCGCCGACGCCCGTGGCCGTCATCCGATGACAAAGGGTATACGCCTGGGACCACTCCAATTAGATGCGCAGATTCGTTCTGCCTGCAGTGTTCGCGACGGCTCACGCGTCCGCCCGACACAGTTCCGTCTGTGAGGGCGACGTTTCGACAGCCAACGACTCCCGTCTACGGAGACAGCCGTTGGCATCGATACCGTGGGTCAGTCGGCGAACGACACGTACGAACCATGATCGAACAGATTGTTACACTACTTGTCGTCGGTTTGAGTATCGTTTGGTTGGTCGGAGGAGCCACCCTTCTCGGGTGGCTGTCTCGTGACCGACCACCGCGGCCCGACGTTGGCCGCAGATAATCGCTCCACCCCCAGGGGAGTTCGGAGTTTTTCCTCGCACTGGTACAGCAACAGCTACACTTTCAGGGTGTCTCCGTCTCCGGTCGCAGGAGTCTCGGCTCTCGGCCGAACGGGGCGGGACGACCGAACGGTCGGGGACCGACGCCGGAGCGTGCCTGCCAGCGATCAGCAGTCGCTCGGTCAGGGTCAGCTCTTCGGCAACCGGATCGGGCTTGTCGATGGTGTCGTGGTCGACGACGACATCGCCGTCCTCGGCGCTGATCCGGAAGTAGCTGAGCTGAAAGGACGGTCGAAAGACCGGCGGAACGATCCCGGCGAGGACGTCCCGCCGGTGGAGGCGCTTGAGCCACGTGCCGCTGTTGACGACCAGTCGGTCGTCGATTTCCCGAACGTCCGGTCGATGGGTGCGACCGTAACAGAACACCGCCGTTTCGGGGCGAGTCGAGAAGACCTCGCGGGCCGCGTCGTCGTAGGGTCTGTCGGGGTGGGCCGGCTTCTCGGCCTCGAAGACGCCGAACCGACGTAGGGTTCGCCGAGCGTCCCAGACGAACACGGACAGCGGGATCGCGACGAGAATAGGAGGCCGACGATCGTCGTGTTGATCGCGAGCAACAGTTCGAGTGTCGAATCGGCCGGCCCGAGTCGACCGAGCACTCCGTCGACGACCCGGCTCGGCGTCGACCAGACTCCCGCCAGGTCGAGGCCGGTGATCACCGCGAGCACGAGACTAACGTTGAACAGGAACAGAAAGGGCAGTGCCGCGTACCGAAGTAAGGGGTTCATCTCCCGGTGAAAGTACTTCGAGACCATCCAGACCGGGATTCGAGCCGTCGAGGTCACCGACTGGATGTCTTTCAGCCAGTTGTACCGCCCGCTCTCTGAGAGTCTTCCGGCTCGACTCGTCACGCGCCGGTTGACGTGGTAGCCAAGCGGTGTATCGTACGCGTTGCCGAAAACCCGAATTCGGTTGTTCGGGTCGTGTTGCATCCCGTGTTCGAACCAGATCTGTCGGTCGCCCACCGGGCGGGTGATCGACTCCTCCTGGCCGAGATCGACGTTGTACTCGGCGAACCGGTCGACGTACTCGTCGTAGGCTGCAAGCTCGTAGTCGTGGTTGCCGGGGACGAGCGTTTTGCACCGACTCGCCGGTCGCCCGGAGCTGCTCGAACAGCTCGGGGTACCGCTC
>CAYREK010000027.1:0-11431 GCA_964423305.1 uncultured Halobacteriales archaeon
CAGCGGTACCGTGCCCGGATCGCTCTGATCGTCGCACTCGCGCGCGAACTCGGAACCGACGATATCGACGTGGTTGATCTGGACGGCACGGCCCCGGAAATCGGTCTCGCAGCGCTCGAAGACGGGCATGTACTCGTCGAAGACGACGAACGCAGCGAGGCACTCCGAGAAGAGTACGAGGCGCAAACGGTCGAAACGACCCACGAAGAGCGGATGAAGCGGGTCGACGAACTGCTCGACCGAATGGAGCGAAACGCGTGACGGTCGCTGAAGAGACCCAGGGTCGAATCCTCGACAAAGTGGAGTACATCGAGGGTGTCGTCGAGAGGTTGTCATAGAAGCAGGACATCGAGCGTGAGGAGTATCTGAACGACTGGGAACAACAGGCAGTCGTCGAACGTGCGTTTCAGACGGCCATCGAGGCCTGTCTCGACATTGCGGAACTGCTTCTCAAAGAACTCGATGAGGAGATCCCTCTCACCAATGCCGAGAAATTTTCACGCCTCAAGAATTGCGGAGTGCTTGGTCCCGACATAGCGGCACGGATGTAGGCAGCTGCTGGCTTCCGGAACGTACTCGCACACAACTACGGCCACGAGATAGATAACGAATTGGTCTATCTGCACCTCCGGGAAGACGTTCGCTGGTTCCCGACCGTTCTCCGCGAAATTCGCGAATTCCTCACGAACTGATCGTTGTCGATGTGAGCAGGCCGCAGTCGCGACACGTGTTCCCCGGGCGTCCGGAGTCAGGAGACCGCCAGCCACGGACCGGGCCACGTAAAACCTAAGCCGGCCCTGGCCACACCAACGGACGAGATGCGCCCCATCGAGCACACGCCGCTGGCCCGGGACGGGAAGGTACTGATCCTCGCATACGACCACGGCCTCGAACACGGGCCCGTGGACTTCGAGCCGGTACCCGAAAGCGCCGACCCCGAGCACGTCTTCGAGCTCGCGACCCACCCGGCGGTGACCGGGCTCGCGGTCCAGAAAGGCGTCGCCGAGGCCTACTACCCGGAGTACGACGACGTGACGCTGCTGGCGAAGCTCAACGGCACCTCGAACCTCTGGACGGGCGAACCCGATTCCGCGGTCAACTGGTCGGTCGAGTACGCCGCCGAGGTGGGCGCCGACGCGGTCGGGTTCACGCTGTACGGCGGCTCGAACCACGAGGTCGAGATGGCCGAAGAGTTCCGCGAGGCCCAGGAGAGTGCCCGCGATCACGACCTGCCCGTCGTCATGTGGTCCTATCCGCGCGGGCAAGGCGTCAAAAACGACACCAAACCTGGCGTGATCGCTTACGCCGCCCGGCAGGCCCTGGAGCTGGGCGCCGATGTGGCGAAGGTCAAATATCCCGGCAGCAAGGCCGCGATGGAGGAGGTCGTCGACGTGGCCGGGCCGACGAAGGTGATCATGTCCGGCGGCTCGAAGGCCGACGACCGCGCGTTCTTAGAGCGTGTGCGGGCGGTGATGGACGCCGGCGGCGCCGGGCTCGCGGTGGGGCGAAACGTCTTCCAGCGAGACGACCCCGAGGCGATCCTCGACGCCCTGGAGCGGGTGATCTTCGAGGACGCCAGCGTCGACGCCGCACTCGCCGAGCGATGAGCGTAGACCGGATCTTCGGGGGCGTCGCCGCGACCGCGGGAGAGATCCGGGCCGGGTTCACCGACCGCCGGCGGGCCGCGGGAGAAAATCCCACCGGCGACGAGCAACTCGCCGCCGACGTGCGGGCCGACCGGCTGCTCGCCGAAAAGCTGCTCGCGATCGAGTCGGTCGCGGGCTACGCCAGCGAGGAACGCGAGGACGTACTCAAGGGCGGGAGCGGCGAGTACCACGTCGCCTGCGATCCGCTGGACGGCTCCTCGAACCTGGCCTCGAACAACCCCGCGGGGACGATCGTCGGGGTCTACGACCGCCGGCCACCCGCGCCGGGCGAGTCGCTGGTCGCCGCGGGGTACGTCCTGTACGGGCCCGTGACGACGATGGTCGTCGCCGATGACGAAGTCACCGAGTACCTGATCGAGGACGGCGAGCGGACGGTCCTCGACGACGATATCCGCCTCCCCGCGGAGCCGACCGTCTACGGGCTTGGCGGGCGCGCCCCGGACTGGCCCGGGCCCGTCGCGGCTTATGTCGAGCAGTTAGAGGACAGACGCCTGAAACTTCGCTACGGCGGCGCGATGGTCGCGGACGTCAACCAGGTGCTGGCCCACGGCGGCGTGTTCGGCTACCCGATGCTTGAAGACCGTCCCGATGGGAAACTGCGGGCGGTCTTCGAGGCGCTGCCGATGGCCTACGTGCTCGAACGCGCGGGCGGGGCCTCATCGGACGGGACCGACTCGTTGCTCGCGGCCGCGCCCGAGCGGCTCCACGAGCGGACGCCGGTCTTTCTCGGCAACGCCGACCCGATCGAGGCACTCGAAGGGACCCTCAGCAGGCGCTGAGCCGGCGACGGACACCGGAGGATCGATCGCGGGAGCGGCGAGAACTGAAAGGTTTAGTCGGTCGCCACACACGGTCGGGGCATGAAGCTCCGGATCGAGGAGGCCAGCCGGGACGAGGCCGCGGCGATCGCGCGGGCGGTCGCCCGCCACGCCGGCGCGACCGTCGACGTGTACGTCGGCGACGACGACGAGCCCGCCGCGACGGGCGAGCCCCCGACTGCGGCCGGACCGAGCGCTCGCGCCGACGCGAACGGCGCGGCCGCGGAGACCGAGATGGGCCCAACCGAAAGAGAACGGGAGCTGTGGGAGGCCATCGCGGACGTCGAGGCCGGCGGGCCACAGAAGTACAAGGACCGACTCGACGAGCAGGGCAAGCTGTTCGTCCGGGACCGGCTGGAGCTGTGGTTCGGCGAGGACGGACTCACCTTCGAGGACGGCCGGTTCGCGAACTACGACAGCGAGGAGCGCCTGCCCGCGGACGGGCTGCTCACCGGTGGGGCGGAGTTCGAGGGCCGGTCGCTGCACGTGATGGCGAACGACTTCACCGTCAAAGCAGGGAGCATGGCCGAGCGCGGCGTCGAGAAGTTCCTCCGGATGCAACAGCGAGCGATGCAGACCGGCCGGCCGGTGCTCTATCTGATGGACTCCTCGGGCGGGCGGATCGACCAGCAGACCGGCTTTTTTGCCAACCGCGAGGGCATCGGGAAGTACTACTACAACCACTCGTTGCTCTCGGGCTACGTGCCGCAGATCTGCGTGCTGTACGGGCCATCGATCGCCGGGGCGGCCTACACGCCGGTGTTTGCCGATTTCACCGTGATGGTCCGGGGGATGTCCGCGATGGCGATCGCCAGTCCCCGGATGGTCGAGATGGTCACCGGCGAGGAGATCAGCCTCCAGGAGCTTGGCGGGCCGGACATGCACATGGAAGAGTCCGGCAGCGCCGACCTGATCGCCGAGGACGAACAACACGCCCGCGAACTCGTGGCCAAGCTGCTTTCCTATCTGCCCGACAGCGTCGACGAGGACCCGCCGACCCTGGACGGGACGGCGCCGGCCAACTCTCCGGAGGGGATCGACAGCGTCGTCCCGGCCGATCCGAACCGCGGGTACGACATGACCGACCTGATCGAGCGGGTTGTCGACGCCGACTCGTTTTTTGAGCTGCGCGCGGGCTACGGAACGGAGATCCTGACCGGCTTCGCCCGGATCGACGGCCGGCCGGTCGGGATCGTCGCCAACCAGCCCGCCCAGCGGGCCGGGGCGATCTTCCCCGACGCCGCCGAGAAGGCCGCCGAGTTCATCTGGACCTGCGACGCCTTTGGGATCCCGCTCCTGTACTTGGCCGATACCCCGGGGTTTATGGCCGGCTCGCAGGTCGAACGCGAGGGCATCTTGGAGGAGGGAAAGAAGATGATCTACGCCACCTCCGCGGCGACGGTACCGAAGCAGTGTGTGGTCGTCCGGAAGGCCTACGGCGCCGGCATCTACGCGATGTCCGGGCCGGCCTACGACCCCCAGTCGACGATCGCGCTGCCCTCCGGCGAGATCGCGATCATGGGCCCGGAGGCGGCGATCAACGCCGTCTACGCCAACGAGCTCGCCGACATCGACGATCCAGACGAGCGGGCCGCCCGCGAGCAGGAGCTCCGGGAGGCCTACCGAGAAGACATCGACGTGATGCGGATGGCAAACGAGGTCGTCATCGACGAGGTCGTCCCACCCAGCGAGCTCCGGGCGGAGCTTGCCGCTCGGTTTGCCTTCTACGAGGATGTCGACAAGCGCCGCCCGGAGAAAAAACACGGCACCGTCCTGTAGGGCGAGCCGCCACGGCTTTACTCGGCCGGCGCGATCGGGGAATATGGTGCGACGGAGCGTGCTGTTCTCGCCGGGCGACCAGCCGGACCTGCTCAGAAAGGCCCCCGAGACCGGTGCGGACGTGCTCGTGTTCGACTTAGAGGACGGCGTGGGGCCCGACAAATCCCGGGCTCGCGAGGTCGTCGCCGAGGCACTCGCCGAGATCGATCCGGACGCGGAGCTGTGCGTGCGGGTCAACCCTCCCGGCGCCGGGCTCGAAAAAGACGCCGCGGCACTCGCCGGGGCGCCGGCGCCGGACAGCGTGATGGTCCCGAAAGTCGACGGGCCGGCCGGTATCGAGGCCGTCGTCGAAGCCGTCGAGACAGAGCTCCCGGTGCTCGCAGTGCTCGAGACGGCCGCGGGCGTGCTCCACGCGGAAGCGATCGCCCGCGCCGAGCCGGTCGAGGGACTCCTGCTGGGCGCCGAGGACCTGGCGGCAGACACCGGGGCCCGGCGAAGCGAATCTGGCGAGGAAATCGCCCACGCCCGCGGGCGGGTGGTGCTCGCCGCCGCCGCGGCCGAGGTCGATGCGATCGACACGCTGTACACCGACTTCGAGGACCGGGAGGGGGTCGCGGCCGACACCGAGCGGGCGGCGGCGTTTGGCTTCGACGGGAAGATGGCGATCCACCCCGCACAGGTGCCGGTGATCAACGAGGCCTTTACCCCCGACCCGGAGGACATCGAGTGGGCCCGGCGGGTCCTCGAAGCGGCAGACGGCGAGACGGGCGTTTTCGCCGTCGACGGCGAGATGATCGACGCCCCGCTGCTCGCACAGGCCGAACGCACCCTCGCTCGGGCGGCTGCGGCCGGTATCGACGATGCCGAAGGCTCGCCCGAGGCCTGATCCCCGAGCCGATCGCTTTTTTCGACCGGGGCCCTGGGACAGTCGTGGCACGCTACGAGCGCACGAGCCGGATCGCGGCGCCCTTCGAGGCGGTCTGGGAGTTTCACGCCGGCCCCGAGGGACTGCTCGCGCTCACGCCGGCGGTCGCCAACCTCGAGATCGAGGCCGTCCACGCGGCCGACGGCCGGACCTTCGAAACGGAGCTACCCGAGGTCCTCGAAGTCGGCGCGCGGCTGGTGGGCTCTGTCCGGCCGTTCGGGATCGGGCCACGGCAGCGGTTCGTCTCGGAGATCGTCGCCCGAGAGCGAGAGAACGACCGGGGGTATTTCATAGACGTGCTCCGGGAGGGGCCGCTCGCGCGGTGGGTCCACACCCACCGGTTCGCGGCCGACGGAAAGGGGACGATCCTCACCGACAGCGTCCGCTACGAACTCCCGCAAGCGTGGGCGAGTCCACTCGTGAAACCCGGCCTGGCGATTGCCTTCGCCGACCGGCACCGCCGGACGAGGGCACGGCTCGAGGGCGAGGCGACCGGCGCTGGCCGGGAGTGAGCGCGACGGAACGACCGTCAGTACCGATCCGAGTGCTCGTCGAGAAACGCGTGGGCGTCCCGGAGGATATCGCGGGGGCCGTCCTGGGTGATCGTGTTGATCGCCTGGTCGTAATCGCGCCACTGGAGGTCACGGTGTTCCTGCGAGAGCTCCGCGGAGGTCTCCCGGGAGTGGGCGATAAACAGGTGAACGGTCTTGTGGATCGTGTTCCCGCTGGCCTCGAACACGTAATCGTAGTCCTGGCGGAAGCCGTCGAGCAGCCGGAAGTCCTCGATCCCGGCCTCCTCCTCGACCTCGCGGATCGCGGTCTGCTGGAGCTCCTCGTCACCCTCGACGCCGCCCTTGGGAAACTCCCAGTCGCCCGGGCGGCTCTTCAGGAGGAGGTACTCTCGGCGGCCACGCGTGTCACGGAACAGGATCGCGCCTGCGCTCGTGGCCTCTTTCATCGGCGACACGTACTCGGCCCGCCCTAAAGAGAATGTCGGGACCGGCAGGCGCCCACGGCGAAGCGAACGGGTTTAGTCGCCGCCCGCCCTCCGTTTGCGTATGCCCTTCGTGACTCGGCTAACCCTCGAGAGCGGCGACGGCGACGTGCTCGAGTCCGTCGTCGGCAACATCAAGCGGCGAGCCGAGCGCAAGGGCGTCGAGCTCAGGGGCCCCCACTCCGACCCGCCCCGTCGACTGAGCGTGCGCCAGCACAAGGGGGTCGGCGTCCGGGGGAGCTTCGATCCCTGGCGCTACACCGTCTACACCCGCCTGATCGAGGTTGTCGGTCACGGCGAGTTCGCGCGGGCGCTGGCCGAGCGGGAATACCCCGACCGGGTGCACGTCCGGGCCGACGTCGAACAGCTCAACCAGACCGGCACCTGATCGCCGACCGGTCGGGTCCGCGACCGGGACTGTTTACTGGGGGCCGACCGTGGAGCGGGTATGGACGCGACGCCGTATCAGGAGGAACTCGTCTCGCTGCGCCGGGAGCTGCACCGACGCCCGGAGCCGGCCTGGTGTGAGTACTACACGACCGCGCGGATCGTCGAAGAGCTCGAGGCGCTGGGCGTCGACGAGCTGCTCGTCGGGCCCGAGGCGCTGGCCGCCGACGCTCGACAGGCGGTCCCCGACGAGGCGACCCTCACAGAGTGGCTCGAGCGGGCCCGCGAAACCGGCGCCGACGGGGGCGTTCTCGATCGCCTCGCCGGCGGGCACACGGGCGCGATCGCGACCATCGAGGGGGGCGGTGGGGCGGGCCCGACGGTCGCCCTGCGGGTCGACATCGATGGGCTGCCGCGCGCGGAGTCGACCGATGATGAACACGCGCCGGTTCAGGGGGGCTTTCGCTCGGAGCACGAGGGGTACATGCACGCCTGCGGCCACGACGCCCACGCGGCGATCGGGATCGGCGTCGCCCGGGCACTCTCGAAGGCGACGTTTCCGGGGCGGGCGAAGATCATCTTCCAGCCCGCCGAGGAGCAGATCGGCGGCGGGCCGGCAATCGCCGAGAGCGGGCACTTAGACGACGTCGACGCGCTGCTGGCGGTGCACGTCGGGCTGGATCACCCCACGGGCGAGGTGGTCGCGGGCGTGGACGGCTTTCTGGCGGTCTCACACCTCGAGGCGACCTTCCACGGCGAGGGGTCTCACGCCGGGGGTCGGCCCGAGCAGGGGCGAAACGCGGTCCAGGCGATGGCGACGGCGATCCAGAACCTCTACGGCATCGCGAGACACAGCGAGGGGGCCACGCGGATCAACGCCGGCGACGTCGCGGGCGGCAGCGCGCCCAACGTGATCCCCGACCGGGCACACATCGCCGGCGAGGTGCGGGGCGAGACGACCGCGCTGATGGAGTACACCCGCGACCGGGCCGATCAAGTCATCTCGTCGGCCGCGACGATGCACGACTGCGAGGTCGAGATCGAGCACGGCAGCGAGGCCCCGAGCGCGGAGAGCGACGACCTGCCCCGGGGGTACGTCTCCGAGGCCGCCCGGGGCAACGACCGGGTCGAGACGGTACTGGAAAGTGACAGCTTGGGCGGCAGCGAGGACGCCGCCTTCCTGATGCAGCGGGTCCAAGACCAGGGCGGAGTCGCGGCCTACGTCGGCGTCGGCACCGACCACCCCGGGGGACACCACACCGCGACCTTCGATGTCGACGAACCCTCGATCCTGGTCGGCGTCGAGGTGCTGGCCGACGCGCTGCTCGGAATGGCCAGAGACGGGATCGACGGCGAGTCGACCGCTTGACGGACCGACACGATAAAGACCGGACCGGTCGCAGTACCTGACGATGTTACGCAGGCCCGCAGGGTGGCTGGCCGACCGCGACCCGCTGCCGACGGCGGTCCGGGCGGTGGTCGGGTACTACGCCCGAACCGGCGTCTTCGATCCCCGGAGCCTGCCACTCAAGCGCCGCGTCGACGCGGTCGTCGAGGAGATGGTCGGGGTCGCCTTCGAGGAGGTCGAGGCCGCGATCGCGGAGCAACTCGACTGCGGGCCCGTCGACTTGTCCTACGACACGAAGCTGTTGTTGCCGGCGAAGCTCACCCTCGGTTACCTCTACCGGCGCGAGGACGAGCGCCGCGACCAGGCCGAGGCGCTGACGGCGCTGGTCGTCGCGGCACTTTTAGACGGAGACATGCGCGACGCGATCGCCGACGAGGAGTACGAGGACTTCGAACTCTCCGCGCCCGACGGGGCGGAACGGGCGGAAGTGGAGATCTCGGAGGCCGACCGGCGACGAGCCGCCGAGACCGCACAGGCCACCCTCCAATCTCGCGTCGAACGGGGCCTCGAGGAGTATCCCGAGGGGGTCCGGGAGGCCTACGAGCGGACGGTGGCGGTCTCCGAACGCCACCAGCGGGCCGATCCGCGGTTCCGGGCGCTGATGATCGCCGCGACCGACGGGACGACCGAGGCCGAACGGGAGGTGCAAATCGGCGCCCCTGAGGGGGCGGACTCGCTGCCGGACGCGGCGGTCGACTCGCCGGAACACGCCCGCGAGCGGATCGCCGGCGAGTACAGACACGGCGTGTTCGAGGACCCGCCGGAGCTGTTCGGGGCAGAACACCGGGAGCTGCCCTACTTCAAAACCCAGTACGACCGGGTCGGGGTGATCTACCGCGGGATGATCGAGATGTACCGGGCGGCGGGCTTTGCGATCGACGACTCGTTCCAGCGCTCGATCGTGCTCGCGATCGTCGGCGCGCAGATCTGGCTCGACGACGTCGACGATTACCGGGCCGACGCCGCGGCGGGACAGCTCACCCCGGTCACCGCGGAGTACCTGTTGACCGACGAGCCGGCGGCGGCAAAACGGCGGGTGCGGACGATCGGCGAGACCTACCTCCGGGCGGCACAGAACCAGGCCGAGACGGCCGACTCGACGCTGACCGGGATCGCGACCGAGTACATCTACCGGAGCGGGGACCTCGCTGCCCTGCCGAGCTGACCCGCGGGCGCCAGGCCAGATGGGTTACCCTTTTTACTCGGAGTTGTGAGTTACCCGTAGTGAGATGTCGGTAGCAGCCATCGCCGGGCGACTGGAGCGGCTCGCGTCGATGCTATCGATCGGCGCGCGGCGGATCCTGTCGCTTGACACGAACCCGGTACCGGCCGACTGGACCCACGTCACCAAGGTCGACCCGGAGGGTCGCAAGCAGCTGCCCTTGCTTTTCGTGCCGTATCTGTCGCATACCAGCGCCGTCTCGGTCGGCGGCTCGAGCGATGTCACCCACGAGAACACCGCCGAGACGTTCACGCTGCTCGAAGCGACCCAGGCCCCGGTGATCCACGAGCCCAGCGCGGCCGAACACGTCACACAGGCGGCCCGCGACCGGGCGGAGTTTCTGGCCGTCCCCGAGGTGCTCAACGGTGACACCGACGCGCTCGTCGGAACGCTGGGAAAGGGAATCAAGTACGTCCGCGAGGAGTTGGGCCCCCGAACAGTCAAGCGGACGCTCGGAATCTCTCCGGGCGGGACGCTCGGCGACCGGCTGTCCGACGCCGCAGCGGCGTGGTTCCTCGAGGAGGCGGTCTTCGAGGCCTACATTATCATGAATCCCGACAGCGCGGCCGCCCGCGAGGCGAACGTCGGTCCGGAGGATCTCCTAAAGCCGGCAGTCGCCAAGGAACGGGCCCTGGCCGCGGAGTATCACCTCGACAGCGAGATCATCTACCTCGAGTACTCCGGGACGTACGGCGAGAGCGAGGCGGTCGAGCTGCTCGAGACGATCGACGCGGCCCGTGGCTGGTCGCGGCTCTGGTACGGCGGCGGCGTCGACAGCCGCGAGAAAGCCAAGGCGGTACTCGATGCCGGGGCGGACTCGGTCGTGGTCGGGGACGCCTTCCACGAGGTGGCCGTCGAGGAGCGGACCCTCTACGAGCGGGCCCGCGAGACCTTCGACGGGGATCCGGGCCGGGACCGGATGCGCGAGTGGCTCGAAGAGACCGTCGATCCAGCCGAGACCGACGCCGCGCGGTATCTCTCGACGATCCCGGGCGTGCCGGCCCCCGAGCGCCGGGCGATCGAGTACCTCGGGGCGGGGATCCGCCTCGCGCTTGTACTCCGGGCGGTCGCGGAGGACCACGCCGGGACGAATCCCGACAGGCAGACGCTCCGGGCCGCGCTCGCGGAGCGGTCGCTGCCCGGCGAGAGCACTTTCGCCGACGCGCTGGACGCCGGGGCCGTCGAGCAAGTCAGGCGACTCGGGGTCGCGATGCTGGCAGAGCACTTCGGGCTCGAAGACGCCGACAGCGACTCGGACCGGCTCCCGGTCCGACACGTCGGGATCGAACTGTAGCGACCGTCGGTCAACGAGTCCGCGAGTCTACGGTCAGAGACGGCCTACGGCTCGCGTGTGGGGCGCTGAGGGCGACGGATTTTGGGGATCTCGGGTGTTCGGACAGCGACGGTCAGTCTCAGGCCTCGGGCACGCGGGCGTCCCAGTAGGAGACGGAAGCGAGGTACCGGCCGACGGGCGTAGTATCCAAGCCGTTGTCGAGCCACCGCACGGCGGCGGCCGCCCGGCCTGGGAGCTGCCGGTACAGCCCGTAGGGCAACACCCAGTCGTCCTCGGCGGCGGCGAGCTCGAGCCCGGCGGCCTCCAGTAACTCCGCGACCTCTCGGTCGTCGTACAGCCGCGAGCCCATCGGGAGCGCCCAGTTGTACAGCGACCGCGTCGAGTACCGGTTGAACGTGTCGAACACGACCTGGCGCCGGGAGACCCGCCGGAGCTCGGTCATGAACTCCGTCGGAGTATCACAGAGGTGGAAAAACCGCATCGCGAGGACGGCGTCGAACTGGTCGTCGGGGAAGGGCAGGCGGCCGGCGTCGCCGCGGAGGTACTCGAGGCGATCGGCGACGCCAGCCTCACGGGCACGCCCGCGGGCCTGCTGGAGCATCGCCTCGGAGATGTCGACGCCGACGATGTCCGCGCCGCGGTCGGCCAGCATTGTGGTGAACCGGCCCGTCCCGCAGGCGATCTCGAGGATCCGCTTGTCCTCGATCGGAGCCAGGGCCTCGAGGACGGCCCGCTTTTCGCGGCGATCGATCAGCCGGCCGCCCTGCGAGAACCGCTTCTCGTCGTAGGCCTCGGCCACGTCGTCGGCCTGGTACCACTCCTGGCCTTTCACGTAGGCATCTCGAACGGGGAGGGACATAACGGTAATGAAACGGGCCGAAAGGACCCAGAGCCGTCAGGCGTCGACCCGGACCGTCCGAGATGCCTACGTGAAAGG
>CAYREK010000027.1:11441-22797 GCA_964423305.1 uncultured Halobacteriales archaeon
GCTCGGGGAAACTCACCCGGACGGCAAACTTGAGCTCGCCGGGCTCGTTGCCGAACACGCCCACGGGGAGTGTCGTCTCGCCGAGATACGTCGTCTTTTTTGTCATCTCGACGCCGTTGACGGTGACCCGCACCGCCGCCCGCGCGTCCCCGGCCGTCGAGCGGACTCGGACCTCCTCCAGCCGGCGTTGACCCTCGTCAATTCGGTTGGGGAACTCACCCCACTTGACGGCCACGGCCGGCAGCTCTGTGGCGTTTGCCCGGACCCGGTCGGCGACGCCCTCGGACAGTCCGGCCGCGACGAGCTGCTCGGGGGACGCTGCCGCGACAGCGGCCGGAGAGTCGTAGCCGGCCGCCGCGAGGCTCCGCGCGCGGGTCTCCCCAACACCCTCGATCGCGGTGAGCCCGACGGCGTCGGCGCTGACCCCAGTCTCGACGCGGGACTCCAGGCGACACACGCGGTTCGCGTCCGCACCATCGCCGAGCCGATCGACGATCGCCCGCAGGGCCGCGAGCAGCCGCAGAGCGTTCTGCCGGACGATCCAAGCGTCGCTCTGGAGCTCGGCGGGGGTCGAGCCGGTCATCCGGGCGCGCAACACCGCGAGCACCTTCCGACCGCCGGAGTCGAGCTCGCCGGCCGCGTCGCCGAGCACGGCCCGGATTGCGTCGGCCTCGTCGGCACGGGCGCTGACATCGTCGAACTCGGCGGCCGCGGCCACCGCCCGGAGCGCACGGTCCTCGGTTACCGCCTCGGCCGCGACATCGGCGAACCGTCGGGCGGTCTCGAGGCGCAGGTAAAACTCCGAGGCGAGCCGGCCGAGCGGCGTCGACTCGAGGGCCAGCTCGTCGCCAGCCCGCTCGACGAACCCCCGATCGAGCAGCCACTCCAGGGTCTCGCGCAGCCGGCGCCGGAGCTGGCCGTCGGGAACCTCGGTCCGCTGGGCGCGCACGTAATAGAAGGTTCCTTCCAGCCAGTCCATCACGTCTTCGAGATCGGCGAGCGTCCCCAGCGCGATCTCGGCGTTGAGGTGGCCGGCCAGCTCGTCGGGGGGTTCGCCGGCCGCGAGCCGGGACTCGATGGCTTTCCCCTCCGAAAGGAGCCGCCGGTACCGGCCGGCGTCGTCG
The DNA here is from genome assembly GCA_964423305.1 of uncultured Halobacteriales archaeon. GTDB lineage: Archaea > Halobacteriota > Halobacteria > Halobacteriales > Haloarculaceae > Halovenus. Next base: position 12,566 of record CAYREK010000027.1, read on the forward strand.
GCGTCACAGATCACGTGGGCGTACCCGCGGTCGTCGTAGCCCGGCCGGCCGGCCCGACCGAGCATCTGCAACACGTCGAGGTGGCTCATCTCGACGTCTCCCTCCAGGGGGTCGTGGTGGTAGGTGTCCCGGATCACGACACACCGAGCGGGGAGATTCACCCCCCAGGCCAGCGTCGAGGTCGAGAACAGCACCGCCAGGCGCCCCTCACGGAACCACTCCTCGACCCTGTCTTTGTCGGCCCGGGAGAGCCCGGCGTGGTGAAAGCCGACGCCGTCGAGCACCGACTGCCGGAGCGTATCGTCCTCGAGGGCGTCGGTCTCGGTGTGCCAGTCGAACTCGCCGCGGGCGCCGACGGGCACGTCGCGGGCGGCCAACTCGTCGCGAGTCGTCTCGGCGGCCTGGACGGTGTCCTGCCGGGAGGCGACAAACACTAGCGCCTGGCCGCCCTCCCGAATGTGTGGCTCGGCCAGATCCAGCGTCCGGTAGAGCCGGCGGTACTTATCCGCGAAGGCGTTCTCCCCATGGGTGTAGGTCGCGACGCCGGCCTCGAGGGGTACCGGTCGGTAGTCGTCGCCGAACGCGAAGGTCGCTTCCTCGGGGGCGTCGAGCCAGGCGGCGACATCCTCGACGTTACGCATCGTCGCCGACAGCGCGACGATCCGGGGCCCACAGAGCCGCCGTAGCCGCGAGACGGTCACCTCGAGCACGCCGCCGCGCTTCTCGGAGTCGAGCAGGAGTCATCACCAACACGTCGGCCCGCTCGGCCCGGTGAGGGTCGAGATCGCGCTCGCCGGTGACGACGTACACCGAGTAGCCCAGCTCTTCGAACCGCTCCCACTCGCGTTCCTTCTCGTTCGTGAGCGCGCGCAACGGCGCGAGAAACAGCGCCGTCCCGCCGGCGTCGACGGTCTTGCAGATCGCCGCCTCGGCGATCGCGGTCTTACCGCTCGCGGTCGGAGCGCTCACGACGACGTTTTCCTCGCCGCCGAGCACGGCTGGCAGCGTCGCCGTCTGCATCGCGTTGAACCGCTCGAAGGGAAACACGGCGGCGTAGGCCGGCAACACCTCGGCGACAGGGACCGTGGGCTCACCGTCGGCGTCGGCGGCGTCAGACACGAATCAATTGGAGACCAGCGCGCACATAGGCGTTTCTGTCCGGCAGTCAGTCCGCCGCCCGCGCGACCGCCCGGCCGAACATCGGCCCGCGGCACCACAGGTAATACAGCCCGGCGCCGACGGCCGCGGCCACGTTCGAAACGGTGACGGCCCAGAAGATCGCCCGGACGCCGAGATCGAGCCCGCCGACCGAGACGCCGGCGATGACGTACGCCCCTGGGGGCAGGGCCGCGACCGCCGCGGGGATGCGCAGCCCCCAGTACTTCACTACGTCGACGACGAAACTCGTCTGCGTGCGAGAGGCACCGTTGAACGCCGCCAGCACGACCGAGGAGGCACCCATCGCCCAGTAGCTGTAGGCCAGGATCTCGAGGTAGACAACCGTGAGCTGGCGCCCGGCCTCGGTAAAGGAGGGAACGAACAGTCCCGCGATCGGCCCGGGGACCAGCCATTGCACCAGGCCGACGAGCCCGAGCACGCCGGCGGCGATGACCACGCCGGCCCGGACGGTCGCGCCGGCCCGGTCGGGCCGCTCGGCACCGAGGTTCTGCCCGATCATGCTCTGTGCGGCGTTTCCGAAGCCGGCTGCGGGGACAAAGGCAACCGATGCGACCCGCGCGCCGACAGTGTAGGCGGCCAGCCCGGGGGCGCCGCCGACGGTCGCCACCACGCCGACGATCGCCACCCGGGCGGACTGGCCGGCGAGCTGCTGGCCCGACAGCGGCGCGCCAACACCGACGATCTCTCGCAGGTCAGACCGAGAGAAAGTGAGATCCGCCCGGGAGAGTACGAGCGAGGACCGCCGGCCGGTAACGAGGACGACTGCGGCAGCGAGCCCCGACGCGTACCCGAGCCCGGTCGCAAGCGCCGCCCCCTCGACGCCGAGTGCCGGAACCGGGCCGACCCCCAGGATCAGGAACGGATCCAGGGCGACGTTGGTCGCGACGGTCACGAGGTTGATATACAGCGCCGCGCGGGTATCCCCCCAGCCGACGAAGCCCCGCTCGATCGTGTCACTCGCCGCCGCGAACGGAAAGAACAAGCCGACGATCGTCAGGTACGCGACCGCGAGCGGTCCCACCGCCGGCCCGGCCCCGAGCAGGTCGATCACAGTCTCGGCGGCCAGAACGACTCCAACCGCGAGCGCGAGCCCGAGCGCCGTCGACAGCGCCGTGCCGTTGACCGCGAGCCGCCGCGCCGCGGCCGTCTCCTCGGCGCCGACCCGCCGGGCGACTAAAATGTGCGTGCCGGCGATGCCGACCGTGACGAGGCCAAAGAGCACCGCAAGCACCGGAAAGTTGAGCCCGACTGCCGCGACCGCCGGCTCGTCGACCCGGCCCAGCCAGAAGGTGTCGACGACCTGGTTGAGGACGTGAACAAGGTTTTGTGCGATCAGCGGCGCCGCGAGCGCCAAAAGCGTCGGTGCGACGGGGCCGTCGGTGATATCCTCGGGGGTGACATCCAGTCGACTGCCAAACACACTTTTGCCCGCCCGGCGGATGTGAGCCGATTATAATAAATCTACTGACGGGGCAGGAGTCGTGACTCGACTAAAGCTTTCGCTCGGCGTCCTCTGCGAGTTCTTTCATGCGCTTGCCGACGCGGCCGGCGTCGGAAAACTCGTCTTCGCTCATCGCGTTGGCCAAGGCGTTGCCCAGCACGAACACCGCGTGTTTGTGCTCGCTTTTGGACATGTGGACGTCGTCGGGTGTCACGTCAATCTCCCCGTACTGTTCGAACAGGTCGTCGTCGACGTGTTCGAGATCTTTGAAATACTCCATGATCAACACCATCTGTTCGTGAAGCTCAAGCAGCTCGTCTTTGTGCATACTCAATCGTTGGAGAGCACCGTTGATAAGCGTTGTTCGCCGGACGTTTAACATAGCACCGGCTGTACGGGCCCGTCAGGAGCCAGAGACCGTTAGAGAGCGCGCCGACGCGGCGGGTTAGAAGACGTACTCGTCTTCGTGGCCCATCATGCCGTCGTCCTCGAGGCCGGGTTCTTCTTCGTCGTCGACCGGACCGCTGGTCTTGTAGGCTTTCAGCCCGGTCGAAAGGAGCTCCTCGATCGCCTCCTCGCGGTTGAGAAACTCGCCCTGCTCGACGAGCTGGGCGATCTGCATCTCGAGGTGTTCCGGGATCGTTATCTCTACCTTGGGCATCGCGGTATCAACCGTTTGACTGAATGGTATTTAAATTTGGCGGGGTAGGATTACAAATCAAAATCGCATATGAATAATTGGGAACAAAATTTGACACACAGTTGTTGTACTTTTTCAAATGCTGTACTCAATATGCCATCTAACCGGGTATGACATCATATCATTTAATAATTAAATACATACTTTATGTAGTTTTACAAACCAATACGAGCAGAATATGAATATTCATATAGCAGTTAGCTCTTGACCACTCCTACTATTCCCTCCTATACCGGAGTGACCACTTCCTGGCGACCCATTCGTATTATTAGTGTCAGAAGGATCAGTCGTTGTCTCTTTTGGAGCCCCTGTCTCAAAATGTGAGTCTGTGTCAGGAGGAGTTAGATGATCAGGCTTGGTGATGTCAGTATAATCAGCCTGTGATGTGGAGCCAGAGTTGGCATTGTCTGATTCATGCGAAGGATGTGGCGCAGTAATTAATCTTTCTCTTGGATTTGTACTAGGCTTTGTAGATGCTCTTGTTTCATCAGGGCCAAGCTCTGGGTGCCCGTCAAATTCTTTTTCTGTCCATGAGGCGCCAGTATTGGTGAATGACTGCTCATGTTCATTTTTACCTTCCTCAGTCAACCCAACCAGATTCTGCTCAACACACCGCTGAGCATCATGGCCGGATAACTGGCAATCTGTCTTGGGCATCATTTGTTTGAGCTTGCTAATATCGTATTTCGTGTATTTTTCAATATCCTGAACAAATTTTAGTTGTGCAACATCATTTTCAAAACCAATTGCACTATCATCAATCATAGACACAGGATCATCAGATATGGTTCCGGGCGAATTTGATATTCGTTCTCTTCTTATTACTAGTTCTTCTCCATTAGGGAGGTACATTCTAAACTCATCTTCTTTAGTAACTTCATTACCAACGGCAACGTATAATTTGCCATCGTTACCGACAAATAGCCGGTCATAAGTCGTCTCCAACCCTGAGCCGCCACTATCTCTTTCAGTTCCTATTGTATCAGCGCTACTCTGTGTGTCCTTTTTATTTGGATTCACATCAACAATGTGCTTAGCCTGATCTTGATATCCTGCGGTATCAGTAATAACTCCTACAATGATGTATTTACCTGCTTCTTCAAATGAAAAGGAACGCTCTGCCGTTGATTTCCACGCTTTACTGGCACGTTTTTCACCGTCAATGCTCCATGTATACGACGAGAGTGAGGCATCACCAGCCTGACCGTCGATACTAAACGTACCCGCCTCTCCTACAGTGAGCGTCGTCGGGCCCTCAAGGGTCGCCTCGGGCATCTCCCGAGCCGAAACCTCAACGTACAGCGTATCGCGATCGGTCGCACCGTCGTCGCCGGTCACTTCCACAGTCACAGCGTAGGTCCCGGGCTGATCGGCCACGAAACTCGTGCGCACACAGCTCGAACACTCCGGCGTCGTCTCGGTTCCGTTCGGTCGTTCGATCCTCCACTCGTAGCTCGTGATCTCCCCGTCGGGAGCCGTCGAGCCGCCGGCGTCGAGATGAACCGTCGCCCCTTGTGTTACCGACTGGTCCAACCCGGCGTCGGCGAGCGGCCCGTCAGCAGCACCGGCAACCCCCGCGAGCAGTCCAAGGAGGAGTAGTCCCCCGATGAGCACCCACCGCATGTGACCGAACTGTTCACCCCATCACACAAAAAGATAACTGAGAGCGAAAGTATTTATGACGAACACGACCGGCAAAGACCAACAGACAGTTAGCCGCGGCTGCCCCGACAATGGGTATGGACGTACGGGAGATCAGCGGACTGTCCGCCACTGAGCGGGCGGCGGCCTTCGAACGCGACAGCGGCGTCGAGGCAGCGCGGGCCGACGCTGAGGAAATCGTCGGCCGCGTTCGGGAGGAGGGCGACGCCGCGCTCGAACACTTCGCGGCAGAGTTCGACGGCGTCGAGATCGACACAATCGAGATCACCGACCGGGCGAGACGGGCGGTCGAGGCGATCGATGAGGACGTTCGGGCGGCGATCGAGACCGCCGCGGGGAATATCCGGGCCTTCCACGAGCGCCAGCGTCCCGAGGACTGGCGGGCGGATTTCGACGGCCGGGAGCTGGGACGGCGATTTCGCCCGCTCGAGAGCGCCGGCGTGTACGCCCCCGGCGGGACGGCCGCCTACCCCTCGAGTGCGCTCATGGGGGTCATCCCCGCGAAGGTTGCGGGCGTCGAGCACGTCGCGGTCGCGACGCCGCCGGCCGAGGAGATCGCGCCGGCGACGCTCGCGGCCGCCGAGATCGCCGGTGCCGACGCGGTGTATCAGGTCGGTGGCGCCCAGGCGATCGGGGCGCTTGCCTACGGCACGGAGACCGTCCGGGCGTGTGATGTCGTCGTCGGACCGGGCAACCGGTGGGTCACGGCCGCGAAGGCGACCGTCCGGGGCGACGTCGAGATCGACTTCCTGGCCGGACCGAGCGAGGTGCTCGTCCTGGCCGACGGGACGGCCGACCCGGAGCTGGTCGCCGCGGAGCTGCTCGCGCAGGCCGAACACGACACTCGCGCGGCCGCCGCGGCGGTGACCGACGACCGCGGGCTGGCCGAGGCGATCGCCGCGGCCGTCGAGCAGCAGGTGCCCGACCGGGAACGTGCCGAGATCATCCGGGAGGCCCTCGATGGTCCGGCCAGTGGGATCTTCTACGCAGAGACGGTGGCAGCCGCCGTAGAGTTCACCGACCAGTATGCGCCCGAACACTTGGCGATCATCGCCGAGGACGACGAGGCTGCCCTCGACCGGATCGACAGCGCCGGGTCGGCGTTTCTGGGTCCGGACAGCCCGGTTGCAGCGGGAGATTACGCCAGCGGCCCGAACCACGTGCTCCCGACCGGCGGGGGCGCCAGGCGGGTCGGTGGGCTCTCTGTGGAGACGTTCCTCCGCTCGACGACCGTCCAACGGCTCGATCGGGTCGCCCTCGGCGAGCTCGCAGAGACGATCACGACTCTCGCCGAGACCGAGGGACTCGAGGCCCACGCCGCCAGCGTGCGCCGCCGGTTCGACTGAACGGGCCCGACACACACAAGAGAAGAGCCCGCGACCACCGAAGGGGTCGCAGGATTACTCCTCGAGTTCGAAGGCGACCTCGACCTCGGCCTGGTACTCCCGGTCGGGGACGCTCGCGACCTCGACGCCGAACTCCTCGACCTCGACCCAGTGAACGTTCTCAATGGTCTCCCCGGCGCGATCGATCGCGTTGTCGACCGCGTCTTCGAACGACTCGCCGCTCGTGCCCGTGAGTGTGATCTTCTTGTAGACCATGTTGGTCGTTCACACTCGACGAGCAAAAGTCCGCGGGCGCGCATCGCTTGAATCCGGCGAGTCCCGTTCTCCGATTAGGACCGCCGAACGTCGTCAAGCATCAGCTTCCGGAGGATGTCGCCGTAGGCCGGGCGCGTGATCCCGACGCCGATGAGCACGCCGACGATGGTGATGATCGCAAAGCCCCGAAGATCGCCCAGGCTGAGCACCGCGAGCGGACTCATCGCGATGATCGTCGTCGCGGCGGCCATCCCGATGATCCAGAAGGCCCGCCGGAACCGCCGCTGGTAGATCCGGCCGGTCGTAACGTCCTTTTTCCGCTGGAGGATCTCGTCTGCCATGATGATCAGGTCGTCGAGCCCGGTGCCGATCACGGCGATGAACCCGGCGATGTGAGACAGATCAAGCGGCAGTCCCACGGCCGCGGCAAAGCCGAGCAGCAGAAAGACCTCGGCGCTTGCCGTCGCGAGCATCGGGACCGCCACCCGGGGATCACGGTACCAAAAATACACCACCCCGGAGACGACCAGCCAAGCCGCGAGTCCGGTCAGGAGCGCAAGCGGCCGGAACTGCTGGGCGGTGCTCGGCGAAATGAACGACTCGGTCTGAATGTTGTACTCGGCGGGCAGCTCGCCTGACTGGAGATTGACCGCCAGGTCGGTCGCCTCGGAGAACGTGCCGGTGCCGATGGTGAACTGCCGGGCGTTCACTCCCACGAGGAATGTTGGATCCGGCCCCTGCAGGGCATCCTGGAGCCCGCCCATCGAGGCGTTGTGCACCACTTCGCCGTCGACGACCGTCTGCAGGCAGTAGCCCGGCGCGTCGGGATTCACCTCGGCGTTGCAGTTGCGCAGTGCCTCGGGCTGTGTGAACCCGTACTCTTGCATGTCGGCGACGAACCGCTCGGCTGCGCTGGCCGACAAGGACACAGGGACCCGCGGGCCGCCCCGATCGTCGGCCGAGCGCGCCGGGTCGACATCGGCGATGTCCTGACTCTCGATGACGGACTCTCGACGGTAGGTCTGGTTCTCGCCGACGCCCTCGGGGAAGGTCGCGACGATCTGGACCCGGCCGGGATCGCCGATGAGATCGCGGAGTTGCTGGCCGTCGATGCCCGGTGCCTCGACGATAATAAACGGCTGGCCGCCGCCGAACGGTGTCGCCGAGGAGACGCTCCCGCCCGAAATACCGGGCGCCCGGTTGATCCGGTCCTGAAGCACCTGGACCGCGCCGTCGCGGGTCTGGTCCGTGACCCCGTTGCGGATCCGGTCGTACTCGACGCCGACCGACTCGAGCGCGCTCGCGATCTCCTCGTCGGTGCGGTTTGCAAACACCTCGATGGTTGCCGTCTCCGGGCCGACCGGCTGGGCCAGCACGTCGATCGGCTCGACCCCGAGCGCTTCGGCTAAGGCGTCTGCGGTCGCCTGGTTCTCGCCCTCGGGGACGGCCGCACCCTCGACGGTCGCGCCGACAAGCTGCCCGCGCACCCGGGTGCCCCCGGAGAGTTCGAGCCCGTACTGGAGGTTCGTCGGCGTGGCGATCGTCGCGTCGGTACCGTTGAGCGGCTCGTCGGAGCCGCCCAGCTGCGGGGCAAACAGGAACGTCGCAGCGACGACCGACAGCGCCACCAGCAACAGGATCCGCCAGTTGTCCCGAACGTCGATCATCGCGCGACTCCCTCGTATTTGTACCAGCGAAGCAGGCTCATGTTCAGCAGGTAGGTGTTCATCAGATCGGCCGTGAGTCCAAAGACCAACACCAGCGCCACGTCGGGCAACAGCGGGATCCCGAGCACCCACGGCGAGGAGACGACGAACATCGTCGTCATCGCGGCGATCGAGGTCAGCGTCATCGAGACCCCGGTCCGCATCGCCCGGAACGAGCTCTCGTAGAAGCCGCCGTGGCGCCTGAGGATGTGGTTGTTCAGTAGGATATCCGAGTCGACGCTATACCCGATGATCATCAACAGGGCGGCGACCGTTCCAAGCGAGAGGTTGATTCCGAACACGTTCATCAGCGCCAGCGGAATCACCATATCGGAAAACGCAGAGACCACGACCGCGACCGAGGGGATGAACGTCCGGAACATCAGGGCGACGAGCACCGACATTCCGAGGAAGGCGAGCCCGACCCCCAGCAGCGCTTGGATCTGGGTCTCCCCGCCGAAGGCCGCGGCGCGGCTGTTGAACCGCTCGATCTCGTATCCCGCCTCCTGGGCGGTCGCCCGGAGCTGCTGGTCGTCGGTCGACTGGGTCTCGAGCAGCCACGTGTTCCCGGTCCCGGTGGTGCGAAGCGAGTCGACGCCGATCGCCTCGAAGTTCGACCGGATCTCACCGGCCGAGTCGGTCGTCTCGAACTCGAGTTCGGTCCCGCCGGTGAAGTCGATCCCCAGCGAGACCGGCGTCCCGGTGAGGAGGAACGCGCCGAGGAGAACAAGAAGCGCGATCGAGAGCACCGCCAGCGGGATCGTGGCGAGCTGGCGGTTCGAGTACTCCTCGTAGGGGAGTTCCTCGACGTCGATACGAGCCATGAACGTGGCTCCGGCACACCATCAGATAACTCTTGTTTTCCCGGCCCGCGGGGACAGGGATTTTGCGTCGCCGGCTCGTACGGCCGGTCGTGAACACAGCTACACGCGTGGTCGTCTCCTACCCGGCGGATCTCTCGGCGTGGGGCCGAGACACCGTCGAGGGGCGGCCGTTCAGAGCGTACCTGCGCCGGGCCCACGAGACAGCCGCCGCCGGCGATCGGTGGGAGGAGTTCGTCGGCGTCGGCTGCTGTGGGAGTGCCCTGGACGTGCCACTCCGAGTCGAACGCGTCGAGGGCGGCGAGGTACTCGCCGAGGAGACGACAATCGAGTTCACCGTTCGGGAGGCCTGCGACCTCGCGGGCGGGTGGGATGTCCAGAGCCGTGCGACGGGCAACTGATCAGAGGTACCGAACGCTCACCAGCCCGCCGGCCTGGTCGTAGCGCAGCTCGACGCGTTCGGCGTCGAGCCTGGCGGCGGTCTCCCTGAGCGACCCCTCCGCGAGTTCGGCCGCCCGTTCCTCGACCCGGCCGGGTTCGACCCCGACGACGTGGGCCTCGCCGCCGTCGGCGAGCTCGATCCGAGCCGACTCCCCGACCGCAAGCTCCGCCCCGGCCGTCTGCGCGCGCTCGGTCGGCGCCCGGTCGCTCAACTCGACCGGGATCGTTCGGGTCGCGGCGACCGAGACGACCGAGTAGGCGATCCCGAGCGGACGCCGCGGGGCCAGTGTCGCCTCAACCACCTCCCCGGGGACAAAGCCTGGGTGCTCCGCGAGCGTGAACACCCGACCGGACTCGACGTCCCTGAGGATGGCACTCTCGCCGGCCTCGTCGACGACGAACCGGCCTGCGATCCGGTCACCGTCCTCGGCGCCCCCGTTGAGAGAGTCGTCCATTACCGGCGGTCGGGACCCCGCACGTATCGGCGTTTCGTCGCAGCAGGAGAACATCCCACGAACCTTTATAAGACTTAAATACGATACTTAAGATAAGCCATGGCCGATCCAAAAGAGACGATCAACATCGAAAACGTCGTCGCCTCGACGGGAATCGGACAGGAACTCGACCTCCAGAGCGTCGCGATGGATCTCGAGGGCGCCGACTACGACCCCGAGCAGTTCC
>CAYREK010000028.1:0-18791 GCA_964423305.1 uncultured Halobacteriales archaeon
ACCTGAACATCCACGAGATCGTCAACGACGAGTTCGACGGACCGATCGCAGTGACCTGGTGTCCGATCTGTGGGAGCGCGGCGGTGTACGATCGACGCGTCGAGGGGCGTCGGCTGACCTTCGGCGACTCCGGGAAGCTGGCCGACGACGACCTCGTGATGTACGACCGCGAGACCGAAAGCGAGTGGAAGCAATCGACCGGCGAGTGCATCGCCGGGCCCCTCGCCGGCGCGGAGCTGGCCGTCCGGCCGGCTCCGGTGGTGACCTGGGAGGAGTACCGCGAGGGGTACCCGGCGGGCGTGGTGCTCCGGCCACCGGGCGGGGAGAGCGAGGCGGCGAGCGAGGACGACTCGCCGGCGCCGATCGAGTACGAGCGCTCGCCGTACGCGGCCTACCTCGACGGCGAGGGGTCCGGACTCGACGCGCTCCGGGCCGGGGAGTCGCGGTCGTGGGCTCGGGAGGACGACATCGAGCCAAAGACCGTGGTGCTCGGCGTCGAAACCGGCGCGGCCGCGCTGGGGTTTCCGCTCCCGCGGGTCCGCCAGGCCGGCGGGCTCGTCCGGACTACGGTCGGGGACCAGGCGGCCCTGGTCGTCGCCACGGAGGCAGACGGCATCCACGGGTTCGTCGATCCCGGCGGGACGGTACAACTGACCGACGGCGCGCTGATCGTCGAGAGCACGCGGGTCGATCCGGCGACCGGACGCGGGGCCGACGGCCGTCGACTCGAGCGGCTCCCGACCCGCCGGCTGTTTGCCTTCACCTGGCAGGACGACCACGGCCCGGAGTCGTTCTACCGGCCGGCGGGCGACTGAGTGTAATCGCGGCGTCGGCGGAACGGACCCACTCGTAGCCGCTTACTCTGTGTCGCGGTCGCGCAGCTCCGCAAGGTCATCAAGCACCTCCGCAGTGGTGAGTTCGGCGTCGGTGTACGGGTCGGTGACCGGCGCGAACGGGGGATCTGCCCCGAGCGCCGCGGCGCGCTCGACCGCGCGGCCGATGCGGTCGGCCATCTTGCCGAACCGGGCAGCCGCCTCCTCGGGAGTGACCCACTCGGCGGCGTCGTGCTCCTCGTTGAGCGTCACCGCGCGCTCGTCGGTCTCACACCGATACAGCACGGAGATCATCGGGTCGTAGGTCTCGCCGTCGATCCACCCGCCGTACAGCACGTCGACCGGCGGGCCGACGCGGCCGTCGAGGCCCAGTTCCTCACGGAGCTCCCGCCGGAGACCGCCGACCATCGTCTCGCCGTACTCGAATTTTCCGCCCGGCGGTTCCCACCCGCCCTCGGAGCGGGTCACGAGCACGTCCCCGCCCGGGCCGAACAGGATCGCTTTCTGGGTTACTTTCCCGACGAACAGGTTCTCGTCTTCGGTCATGTCCCGGCCGAGTCGCGCTGGGGACAGGCATCTTTCGCTCGCCGCGTCCACTCCCCAGGCTCCCGACACTCGGTCGGTGAGGTCACTCCCGGCCGAGTCGACGGGGTCGCTCGCGGTCGGGGGCCTCGTTGTGAATCCGGGCGAACACAGGAAGATATGCCAGCCAGGCGAGGACGTAGGCGGCTCCGATCCAGACGCTTTGCGTGTCGATGGCGGCGACCGCGCCGTCGAGGAGCCCGACGGCGACGACGAGACCGACGAGCGCGGCCGTCGAGGCGCCGAGCCAGTCGTATGCGACCCCGATGAGCGATCCGACGACGTAGGCGAGCGCGTACCGGGTGACTACGACGCCGGCGACCGAGAGATGGAAGTATGCCGTCCCGAGGCCGTCGACGCCGATCCCGAGGGCGCGGACGGTCGCGTCTACCTGTTCGACGGTCGCCTCCTGAGCCACGAGGAGCCGCCCGACGGCGAGCGCGGCGGTCGCCAGCCCGACGACGCGACCGGCCACGACCCCGGCGTGTGCAGGGTCGTGTCGCTCGCGCATCCGAGCTCGTCAGCGCAGCTGGACCGCCGTGCCGTACGCGATGACCTCCGAGCCGCCGTTTGCGATTTCGGAACTCTCGAGCCGGACGTTGACGATCGCGTCGGCGTCCATCGACTCGGCGTCGGCGACCATCCGCTCGAGGGCCTCGTCGCGGGCCTCCGTTAGCAGCTCCGAGTAGGCCTTCAGCTCGCCGCCGGTGAGGTTTCTGATGCTCTGGGTGATGTCTCGGCCGACGTTTCGGGCCTTGACCGTGTTGCCGCGGGCGATTCCCAGCGACGCCGCGATCTCCCGACCGGGGACCGTCTCGGTGGTGACGACTTCCATGGACGGAGTATCACGGCGACCGGTTAAAAAATTCCACTCAGCGGTGCGGCGTCTGCGACAGTGCTCGGGACTTCGGTCCGGCCCGGGTCCGCCGAGCCCCAGAGAGTCGGGGGCTGCGAGGCTCGCTCGCCGTGAGCGCAGAAGACGGCCGCGGCCAGGGCAGACAAACGACAGACTCAACTGTTGGATACTACACACGGAATCTGTATGGCGACAGAGCAGTCCGGCGGAGACAGCAGGCGGCGGGCGGTAACCCTCGGAGTGATCCCCGGAGTCGCAACCGTCGTGGTGACGGCGGTGACGTTCGGGGTCGTCACCGGTGTGACGCTCGTCAACGGGTCGCTGATCACCGGGAGCGTCGTCACGCAGGTGGCGGCGCTCGCGAGCATGTACCTCCTGCCGCAGTTTCTGGTCGGCACGTGGGCCGGCACGCGACACGGTCTCTCGGCGTGGCCCGCGGTCGCGGCGGCGCTCGCGCCGATCGTCGTCGTCGTGATCGCGTTTCTCGCCTGGGGCGGTCCGGTGTTGTCGGTGTTCGAGAACCTGCTCCTGCTCGTCGGGGCGGGACTGGGGTGGACGATCGTCGCCGGACTCGGCGTGGTGGTCGGCGACCGCGTGCTCGGTCCGCGACTCCGGGGAGAGACCGCCTGAGTCGTCGGAGAGTCGAGGACTCGAGACGCGGGCCGGGTGCTGGGGGCTGGGGGCAGCCAGCCGGGTTACTCCGCCGGAGCGAGTCGCCTGACGAGTCCCTCGCCGGGCTGGAAGGCCGTCGTGAGCACGTACACCTCCCCGTCGGGATCGCGGGCGAACGCGAGGACGTTGTCCTCGACGCGACCGCTCTCGGTGTCCGCGACGAGGAGCTCGGACAGCGGCCACGGGCGCGAGCCACCGTCGGGCTCGCGGGCGGCGAAGATCGGGGCCGGGGCGACGTAATCGCCGAACACGTACCGCCCCCGCAGCTCCGGGATCGCGTCTCCGCGGTAGACGTACCCGCCGGTGACCGACTGGGAGCCCTCGCGGGTGTACTCGATGATCGGCTCGGCGAACGGGCCGCGAACGCCCTCGGGCTGCGGGCAGACGTCGACCGGCGAGATCCGGTTGGTAAGCGACTGCCAAGTCTTCGGGTTGAGCGCGTTGAGCGGGTTCTGATCGAGCGCGTACCCCAGCGACGTGCTCGAGGAACACGACGAGCCCTCCCGGACCGGCCAGCCGTGGTTGGTGCCGGCCTCTGTCAGAAAGACCGCCTCGCGGGTATCTTCGCCCACCTGTGCGACGAACAGCCGGTCACCGTCGAAGGACATCCGGTAGGGGTTGCGAAGCCCCCAGGCGTAGTACTCGTCCCGGCCGGACTCGCCGACCAGCGGGTTGTCCGGCGGAATCGAGTACGGCCGGTCCTCGCCAGGCTCGACATCGATCCGGAGGATCCCGCCGAGCAGGTTCTCCTCGAGGAGCTGTGACTGCTGGCCCTTGTCGTACCACCACGACCAGCCCTCGCCGTCGAAGTTGGTGCGCTGTCCATCACCCAGGGCGGTGTAGAGGTACCCATCGGGGCCGAACTCGACGGCGCCGGCGTTGTGGTTCACCCCGGGCTCCGGGATCTCAAGCAGGCGCCGCTCGGATCCCTCGACGGTCCCGGTGAGATCGGGAGTCGCCCGGAACTCAGCGAGCACGGCGAGGTGTGACAGCCCCTCGTCGGCCGTATCCGGAAGCGGCGCACTGTACCGGACGTAGAACCGCCGGTTCGTCTCGCCGTCGAACTCTGGGTGTACCGCGAACCCGATCAGGCCCCGCTCGCCCTCGATTTCGGCCATACGGTCGCTGAGATCGAGCAGCGGCGTCTCGGCCAGACCCTGATCGGTTGCCCGCCGAATCTGGCCGAACCGCTCTGCGATCCACATGTCCCCGCCTGGGAGAAACTCCATGCCAACCGGGAAGTACAGCCCCGACACGACCGGCTCGAGCGTGACCGCGGGACCCTCCTCGATCGCGCTCCTGCGTGCCGAGCCGAGCGTGCAGCCGGCGAGTCCGGCCGATCCGACGGCCGCGCCCAGCCCTAAGAACGTTCGTCGGTCCATCTGTCGGTATGTCGTTGCGAAGGTAGGACCGGGGGTAAAATACCGTTTCGGAACCGCCCGGGGATCCGCCGGGGTCCGCCGGCGCAGCATCGGTCGATTTATCATGGCCGGTCAAAAATTTGGACCTATGAACCGGTCACAGACGCGGCGGGTGGTACTTGCCGGCGGCGCGGCGGCAGTCAGCGCCGCGATCGCCGGCTGTTCGGGCGGCTCAGGATCGGGGTCGGACGACAACAGGGTGATGGCCGGCACCGACGATCAGCCCGTATCGTTTGTGCCCGACGAGATCACGGTCTCGGTCGGGACGACCGTCACCTGGGAGTGGGGTACCAACAATCACAACGTCCACGTCCAGAACCAGCCCGACGGGGCCGACTGGCCCGGCGAACAGGAGGTGTTCAACGAGGGCCACGAGTACAGCTACACATTCGAGGTTCCGGGCACCTACGAGTACGTCTGCCAGCCACACGCCTCGCAGGGAATGGCCGGCGCGGTCGTCCTCGAGGAGTAACCGGCCGATATCGCGTCTGTGTAACTAGTGTCTCGCGAGCGGGTTACTCTCGACTACTAGCCAGTCCAGCCAGGAGGGTGTGGCGTCTCACCTATTGTACGGATGCCCACCCCAACGTACGCCACCGACGAGACGGACGACGAGCGATTCGACGACGGGAGCTCGCCGGTTGCGACGGCCGGTCCGCGCGGCGAGGACCTGCATCTTCGGAACTTCGATGTCGAGCGGCGCTACACCCTTCGGATCGAGGTTCGCGACGACGAGATAGTCCTCGAAAGAGAGTACCGCCTCGGACCGGGCGAGCGACGTAGCGAGACGGACCGGCTGGCCCCGGGAACGTACACCGTCGTCGCCAGCCTCGACGGCGGCCGCCGCCGCGTCGCGCGCTGTATGATCGACGACCGACCGTCGAACGCGGCCCTGATCGAGGTCGGGAACGGGACGGTATCGGTCACCGACGGACTGTACCGCTGAGAAACTACGCGCAACCACACACACGGCGACGACAGAGACAGACCCACCACAGATGTCCCGACACACCCGATCCGACCGCGTCCGCGCCGGCGGGAACGAGCCCGATGGCCGACCAGCGGGACGGCTCGCCCGCGCAAAGTGTCGGCTCGGCGCGTCGGTCAGGCGCGCAAGCTTCTGGACCGCGGTACTGCTCCCGGTCGTCCACCTGTCGCTTTTAGCCGCCGGCGTCGAAACGACCCGGGAGACGGCGGCACTCGCCGCGCTGCTTGTGACAAACGTCGGCGCGCTCGTCGTGGGACACGATCACGGGGGCTGACACACAGCCCAGGATCCTCTCCCGAGCTCACGGGAGCCGTCTCAGGGCTACACACGCGATACGACGATCCGTTATCGCCCCTCTCGGCCGACCGCGGCGAACTCATCGAGCAGCGTCCCGGCGTCTTCGAGCAGCCGTCGAGCCCGACGTTCGAGCGTCCCGGCGCGGCCCGCGGCGGACTGGTACCGGTCGTGCTCGTCGCGCTCGTCGGCAGGAACCTCGGCGGCGATGACCCGGCGCTTGGACTCGACGCTGAAGTACTCGCCCAGGGTCTCGTAGCCGAGAATGGTCGTCTGCTGGCGGACGGCCGCCCGGAGGTCCTCGCGGTCGAGCGGTTTGCACAGGTAATCGTCGAAGGGCATATCGAGCACGTCGAACCCCGGGTCGATCGCAGTCACCATGACCACTCGGCCGTAGTACTCCCGATCGGCCAGCGCGGCCAGCACGTCGTCACCGGACATGCTCGGCATGTGCCGGTCAAGCAACACGACATCGATCTCCTCGTCGTCGACCGTCTCCAGGGCGGCCCGACCGCTGTAGACCGTCTCGATCTCACACAGCCCGCGCAGCCTGAGCGCGTAGGCGTCGGCGACTTCCTTCTCGTCGTCGACGATCAGCGCGGTCGGACGCGGCTGACTCGAATCGGACTCACCCATGGCCGTTTTCTCTACCGTATTCTACGAGTGCCGGGGTATAATACTGTTTATCGACGGTCATTTTCCTCGCCGTCGGGCTCGAACACCTCGGTCAGCAGCTTCCGCTGGGCGGCCCGGAGGTGATACAACAGCGTCGGCCCGGTGATGTCGAGTGCCTGCGCGACCTCCTCGGCGGTGCTCTCACGGGGCGACTCGAAGTACTCCGCGAGGAAGGCGGTTTTTAGCGCCGTCCGCTGGCGGTCGGTGAGCCGGTCGTCAAGAGCCTCGCGGAGCTCCCGGGTGGTGGTCACGTCTCGGTCGCGCTCGCGTTTCGCCAAGACGCTCACGTCGTACTCGCGGGTCACCGCGTCGACGAGTCTACGAACGTCTCCTTCGGGGGGTACGTCGACGACGAGTTCGGCGCCGGTCGGGTCGATGTCGCCGGCCGTGATCGTCGCGCCGCGGTCGAGGAGCCGGCCGAGAACCGTCTCGTCGTCGAGTTCGACCTCGAGCGAGCCACCCTCCGACCGGTCGTCGATGATCCGGACGGCCTCGGTTCCCTCGTGGGTAGAGAGCCTGTCGCCGGCAGTACTCGCCGAGACCCCCTCGACCGCAAGATAGCAGAGCAGCCCCGGACTCTGGGAGACGACCCCCTCAATCGAGGCGGTCGCGTCGCCGGCCGCGGCCAGCGGGTCGGCGGGATCGTCGATCCCCAGCCGGAGTTCGACGACCGTATCCGACAGCAGGAGGTTCCGGTGGCGGGTGGCGTTGACCGCGAAGCCGGCCATCTCGCCGACCGTCTCGAAGCTCGCGCGCTCGCGTTCAGAGAAGGCGTCCCGATCGGCGGCGTACAGCCCGACCACGCCGTAGACGCTCGCGCCGTGGACGAGCGGCACCGCGAGCAGCGACTGGAGCCCGTCGGCGAAGGCGGCGCGTCTGATCGCCTCGGGCACCCCGGCGGCGTCCCCGAGCGGCTGGACGATCGTCGGCTCTCCGGTCTCGATCGCCCGGGACTCGGGGATCGGGTCGTCGGCCGCGAGCGCGGCCTCGATCCGCTCGAAGGTACGCCCGGTCGCGCCGGCGGTCGCTCGGGCGAGGATGCCGTCCTCACCGAGTTCGCGCTCGCCGACCCACGCGAAATCGTAGATGTCCGTCTCTCCCAGCCGGCGACAGATCGTCTCGGCGATCTCCGCCCGGGTCGAGGCGTCGACGAGTTCACCCAGGATCTCCGAAATGAGCCCGTCGATGACGGTCAGCCGGTCGAGATCCTCCCGAAGCCGTTCGATCCGACGAGTCCGGTCGTAGCGCTCGGAGACGTCCTCGATGTAGAGCAGCACCGACTCCGCGTCGACGAGCGAGACCTCGAGCCACCGATCGAGCCCGGGGTAGTACTCCTCGACGGTGCGTTCCTCGAGAGCCGCGACGGCGCGGGGGACGCTCGCGTCGACGGACTCGGGAAACACCGACTCGATCGACCGCCCGGCGACCGTCGAGTCGAGTTCGAGCACGGCTGCGGCCCGGTCGTTGATCTCCCGTACCGTCCCGTCGGGCGCGAGTTCGAGCACGCCGATCGGGGCCCGGGCGAGCCGTCCGTCCATGCCCGATGGTACCGCGGGTAACATAAAGAACGTTCTGCGAGTCTCCACGAGCGGGACCGGCGATCGAGCTGCAGGTCAGGGCGACTCGACGCCGGTGATCTCGAACCGGGCGCCGCCCTCGGCGCTCCCGGTCGCCGCGATCGACCAGCCGTGGAGATCGGCGATCTGCTCGACGATCGCCAGGCCGAGTCCGGTGCCGTGGTCCTCGGAGCTGTACCCCGGCTCGAACACTCGGGACCTGTCCGGGGACGCGATCCCGGGGCCGTCGTCGGCGACGTAGAATCCGTCGGCCTCAGAAGCGAGCGTCCCGATCGTGACGGTGACCGTCCGGTGGTCGCCGTCGGCGTCGGAGTCGGGCGAACCGTGCTCGACGGCGTTGCGAAACAGGTTCTCGAACAGCCGGCTGACGCGGTCCGGGTCGGCCGTCGCAGTCGGGAGGTCGCCCTCGGTCCTCAGGGCGGCGCCGTTGGTCTCGACGGTTTCCCAGGCGGCGGTCGCGACCTCCGTGAGATCGACCACCTCGTCGGGTTCGATGACCTCCTCGCCGCGGGCGAGGGTCAGGACGTCCTGGATGATCCGCTCCATGCGCTCGTGGGCGCGGGCGACGTGCTCGAAGTGGTCCGCCTCGCCGAGCTCCCGTCCGGCCCGGAGGCGGGCTTTCGCCACGTCGAGGGGGTTGCGTAGGTCGTGGCTCACGACGCTCGCGACGTGGTCGATCCCGAGCGTGTCCGGTCGCCCGGCGCCGGATTGCTCGTCCTCGGTCGCGGTGAACAGCAGGAATCCGGTCGTCCCGTCCTCGGGGGCGACGGTCTGGACGACGTAGGTCGACCCGCCCGGGGAGCGTCGAACGCGGAAGGTGTCGCCGTGTTCGAGACAGGCCGCGAACGGCGGGCAGTCGCCCCGGACACACAGCCCGAGCGACTCGAAGGCCCGGGCGACGGGCTCGCCCTCGACGCCGGTCCCGAGCTGGGTCGCGAACGCGTCGTTGACGCCCGTGACCGTCGGGACATCGTCGATCACGTAAGTACAGGCCGGACCCGGGTACTGGTCGATCCGGACCGACTGCGCGTCGGTCGCCTCGCCGGTCATGAGCGATCTCGCCCCGGGGCGGCCGCTCGTCCGCGCGTCCGCCGGGTCGTTCGGTCGTCGTAGCGATTCGGGTACACCGTTTGAGTCGGGATTAGTCCGTCGGGCTCTTAGTCGTATCCTCTAGCTGTCCAGATGTCTCGGCTCGACTCACGGCCAGCACTCCCGGGTGGGAGCCGCCGGCTCGGCGGCCCTCTCCCCGTCGCGGAGCCGGATTCGCCGTGGCGGGCGATCCGCCGGGCGAGCGACCGCGGGGTTCACGCATTCTACCGGTACGTCGATCGCCCCGTACCTAAACCGTGACACTGGATCTCAGGCTCGGAAACGGCACGCTCGAGTACCCAGAGGATCGAGAGTGGAGGGTCCAGCCGTCGCCGTCGACTGCAACGACTCTTTGACTCTCGGTAACGGATTTATCAGGGTCGGTCGTACGAGGAGACATGCAACGACGCCGACTCCTCGCGGTTTCGGGTGCGCTGCTCGCCGGCGCGGTCGCCGGCTGTACCGAGAGCGATTCCGAGGGCCCCACTGGAGACGGTGAGCCGAACGATCCCGATCCGGTCGGCGATCGGGCACCGGCGACGACACTCGCCGCGCTCGATGACGACCAGCTGCAGGAGCTGGTCGGCGAGACCAACGGCTTCGCGGTCGATCTCCACCGGCGGCTGTTAGCCGATCGGGCCGACGAGAACCTCTTTTCCTCGCCGATCAGCGCGTCGATCGCGCTCGGGATGACCTACGCCGGCGCACGCGGAGACACCCGCGAGCAGATGCGGTCGGCGCTGCGGTACACCGTCGATGACCTCCACAAGACGATGGGCGAGCTCCAGCGGCGACTCGACGAGCGCGGCGTCTCCGAGGACGAAGCTGACGGAGGGGACGACGGAGACGAGGAGGGAGACACCCCCTTCCAGCTCTCGATCGCCAACTCGGTGTGGGGCCAGCAGGGCTATCCCTTCGCGGAGGGCTACCGAACCACGCTCGCACAGCAGTACGGGGCCGAGCTCACCGAGGCAGACTTCCGGGCAGATCCCGACGGCGAGCGCGGTCGGATCAACGACTGGGTTGCCGAGGAGACCGAGGGCACCATCGAGGAGCTACTGCCGCCGGGGTCGATCGACGATCTCACGCGACTCGTGCTCGTCAACGCGATCTACTTCCTCGCGAACTGGGAGCAGTCGTTCCCGGAGGACCGGACCGAGCAGGCGACGTTCACCGCGCTCGATGGAACCGACCATGAGGTGCCCCTGATGGGTCTCGAGCAGGGCTGGCCGTACGTGGAGCGCGAGGGAACTCGGGCCGTCGAGCTGCCCTACGTCGGGGGCGACGCGGCGATGCTGGTCGTGCTCCCGCCGGAGGGAGAGTTCGAGACGTACGAACAGGAGTTCGACGGCGACGACCTCGCCGAGCTGGTCGACGGGCTCGAGATGCAGGAGGGAACCGTCCGGCTCCCCAGATTCGAGTTCGACACGAGCGTCCAACTGAGCGATCCACTCGCGGAGCTCGGCATGCCCGACGCCTTCGATCAGGCGCGGGCCGACTTTACTGGGATGGCCGAATCCAGGGAGGGCGAACGGCTGTATCTCACGGAGGCCTACCACGACGCGGCCGTGGCCGTCGACGAAAACGGTACGGAAGCCGCCGCCGCGACCGGGGCGGTGATCGGTGACACCGCCGTCCCCGCCGATCCCTTCGAGTTCGTCGCCGACCGACCGTTCCTGTTCGCGATCCGGGACCGCCCGACCGGCGCCGTGCTCTTTCTCGGCCGGGTCGTCGATCCCTCGGGCTGGGAGTGATCGCGGCAGCGTCGGCGGGCCCAGTGGGGACCGCAGACCGACCCGCCGAGCAGAACGGGGAAGCTAAGCCCCTGGCGGCGGTACCGCCGCTATGACAGACGCCGAGACGGGCTGGTTCGCCGGACTCGGGGCCATGGACGACACCGGAGAGTGGCTCGCCAGCGCCCGCGAGGCGATCAACACCGGGGCGGCCGCCGAGCCGGCCGACTGGCCCGAACGCGCCGTCGCGGCCGGCGTCGTCCCCGACACCGAGACCTACTACGAGCGGCTCCACGAGGCGGCGGTCGCGACCGCCCGCGAGCTCGTCCGCGAGCGCGAGCAGGCCGACGACCAGCAGCTGATCCACGCAGTCCGGGCCCTCGACGATTGTCGGCGCATGCACAACGAGCTCACCGAGCGGCTGGCCGAGTGGGCCGGGACGCGGGACCGATCGGCGGCCGTCGAGGCGAGCTACGTCCGCGAGCTGGCCGACCGCGAGCCAACCGATCCGACCGAACGCCGGCTAATCTCGCTGGCCGAGCGGATCGTCGGGCTCGACGAGGAGGCCGACCGGCTCGAGACGTACGTCGAGCAGACGGCGGAGACGGTCGCGCCGAACCTGGCGGCGCTTGCCGGCCCCGTGCTCGCGGCGCGGCTGATCGCGCTGGCCGGCGGGCTCGGCGAACTCGCGAAACTTCCCAGTAGCACCGTCCAGCTGCTCGGGGCCGAGGACGCGCTCTTTGCTCACCTCCAGGGATCGGCGCCGTCGCCGAAACACGGCGTGATCTACACCCACAAATACGTCCGCGGGACCCGGGCGGAAGACCGCGGCTCGGCCGCCCGGGCGGTCGCCGGGAAACTCACCATCGCCGCCCGCGTCGATCGCTACCGCGGCGAGTACGAGCCCGAGATAGCGGCCGACCTCGACGAGCGGATCGAGCGCATCCGCGCCCGGGAGGATCGATGACGCTCCTGGAGGGCGTACAGCACCGCGAGATCGCCGGTCAGCGGCGGCTGGCGACCCGCGGCGAGCCCGTCTACGGCGAGCCGACCGACGGCGAGTGGCGCGCCTGGGATCCGAGCCGGTCGAAACTGGGGGCCATCCTCGCTGCGGGCGTCGACACCGGACTCTCGGGCGGTGATCGCGTGCTGTATCTCGGCGCCGCCAGTGGGACGACCGTCGGCCACGTCGCCGATTTCGCGGGGCCGACCTACGCCGTCGAGTTCGCTCCCCGTCCGGTCCGGGATCTGCTCGACGTGGCGGCCGACCGGCCGAACCTCGTTCCACTGTTGAAAGACGCCCGCGCGCCCGAGACCTACGCTCACGTTGTCGAGCCGGTCGAGGCCGTGATCCAGGACGTCGCGACCCGAGGCCAGGCCGAGGTCGCGCTCGCGAACCGGCAGTTCTTGGAGCCCGAGGGCCGGCTGATCGCCGCGATCAAAGCCCGCAGCGAAGACGTCACCCGCGAGCCCGCCGCGGTGTTCGAGGATGCCATAGAGCGGCTCCGGGAGGGCTACGAGGTGCTCGCAACCGAGCGACTCGAGCCCGACCACGAGGATCACTTGGGCGTGATCGCGCGGCCGACGCGGGCCTGAGAACGGCCGGGTCGACACCGCGAGCAGACACTACTCGAGACAGCGCCGATCGGGGTCGTCACACCAGACCGTAGTGGAGACTGCCGCGACCGCGAGCGTCGCGTACCCCGTGACGGCGACGACCGGGAGCGCGAGCGTCCCCGTCGTCGAGTCGAGCACCACCACGGTGACGAGAACACTCGCGTACACGGCCGACAGGCCGAGAAAGAGCTTGGCCCAGACGCTTCCGGTCACCGGTCGGGCGCGCATGAACCGCACCAGCGACCGTCCTGCGTCGGTCAGCGCCACCGTATCCGCCCGTCGGTCGTGTCTGACCACGCCGAGCCGGTCGAGCCGGGGGATGTGGGTCTGGTACAGCGCCGCGTACACCGTCGGACGGAGCTCGACGGACGGATCTGGATCCTCAAGGGTCCGCTCGCACTCGACGACCATGTCGACGAGCGTGCCGAACGCGACGGGACTCGACCGTCCCTCGAGTGACGCGATGACGAACCGCCGGCGGTCGTTGCGAAGCACCGCGAGCGCCTGGCTGCGGGACACGGGAAGTCGGTACCGATCGAACAGCAACCGACAGAGTCCCATCCGTAGTTACTTCTCGTGCATCTCCTCGAGTGGCCCGGCACTGCCGATGCGGTTCTGCCGACTCTTGTACCGGTGGACGGCGGCGGAGATCGTGAACGCGGCGACGAACAGTCCCGTCAGCGCGACCCACCCCGCAGAGGCCAGCGGAGGCACCCCGAGCCACGCGCCGGCCGCGATCCCGACACACAGCCCCGAGAGTCCGAGGTAGTACTGACTCCAGGAGATGTCTCCCTCTGGCACGTACTCCATGTACAGCTGGACCTGGTCCACGGTGTCGGTGAGCCGGACTTCGCCGCGCTGTTGGTCGTACTCGACGACGCCGAAATTGTCCAGCCGCGGGAGGTGTGTCTGTTTGAGCGCCGTGTACACTGTCTTGCGGTCACCCGAGTCGAGGCGCTCGATCTCCGTGCCGTTCTCCCAGGCGGCGACCTGGTCGACGATCTCCCGGAGCTGGACCGTCGTATCGTCTGGCTGTTGTTTGAGATAGTGAATCGCGTACCGGCGTCGGTCGTTGCTCAGAATCTCGAAGATCTCGCCGCGTTCGAGCGTACTCGAGTCGTGCTCGTCGGGTTGTGAGACAGAGAGCTCCCCACCAGAGCTGTTTTGTTGTGTTCGTGCCATTTGGCCACCCAGTTCTGTCCACTCACAGGATCCGATTAACTATGATCTCGTTACACTACGACCGGAGAACCCGCCGCGGACCGCGAGCGCTCGTACACTCGCGTTAGTATCTGATCTCCGTCACGTTGTCGACGCCGACAATCGCATGACGACACCGCGATCAAATCGATAACGAGACGTTTAGGCCCGATAGAATACAGTTAAACCCGCGAGCCGTCGTCTCCCCCCCGCACCGACCGGCGACAGACCGGCGGGGCTGGCGGCCGAGACTGGGCCCGGCCTCACTCGCGTCCGGTAACAGAGCGGATCCGGGCTCGCCGCGGACGTACACGGTCATTATGTCCGGGGAGAGCGGCCAGAAACGGCACCGTACAGCCACGTACCCGGCTCATACAAAAGCCCCCATAGGGCGGTGTATCGGGTAGGCAGGGCAACTGCCTGAAAAGCAATGAAACGACGCAACTTCCTAATCGGCGTCGGAGGTACAGCACTCGGCGGCAGCGCGCTGCTGGGATCGGGCGCGTTCAGTCGCGTGGAATCACACCGGCAGGTGGCGATCGAAGTCGCAAACGACGCGGACGCGTACTTGGGACTGAAGCTGCTAAATACGCCAAACAGCAACAACTTCGCCGAATACGACGGTCAGGGACACCTGGCCATCGACATCGGCGACTTCGGCGCGGACAGTGAGTACAACTACGAGACGGGGACGGGTGTCAACTCGGATTCCTACACCTACTTCGACGGGCTGTTCGAGATGTGCAACCAGGGCAAAGCCGACGCGGAGGTCTCCTACATGCTGCCCGAGGGCGTCCCGGCGAACAACGTTGCCCCGGAGGACGATCCGGATCCGCGTCCGGGCGGAGCCGACCCGACGATGGTGCCCACGGTCGCGTTTTACTTCCGTCGGGAGGACGGCACGCGAGTGGTCCTCGAACCCAGCATCGGGACGGAACTCGCACTCGGCGAGTGTGTCGAGATTGGCCTCCGAACCGTCACCAAGGGTATCGCCGCGAGCGATGGGCCGCTGGTTGACGGCGACGTTGCGCTGACCGCGGACGCGCCGGGCGCAGGTATGGTGCCTGGGGACGGCGGCGACGACGGCAACGGTAACGACACCAACGACACCAACGACACCAACGACACGGCATGATCGACGTGTACAGTCTCACAGACACAACTAATCCAACAGGAGATCACAGATGAAACGACGCAAGTTCCTGATCGGACTCGGCTCTGCCGGCATCGGCGGGAGCGCGCTCATCGGCAGCAGCGCGTTCTCGCGGGTCGAGGCCCACCGGAGCGTCACGATCCAGACCGCCGAGGATCCCGACGCGTACCTCGGCATGGACAAGTGTGGGGATCCGCCCACGCCGAACAGCAGCTACGCGAGCATCGACGACGACGGGCATCTCCAGGTGTTGATGAACCCGGAGAATCCGACGGTCGGCGAGTCGCCGCTCGGGGAGGGAATCAACTCGGACTCCCGGACGTTCTTCGACAACGTCTTTCAGATCACAAACCAGGGCAAAGAGCCCGCCTGCGTCTACATCCAAGACGACGAGGCGTGGCCGACGGTGCCGGAGGGAGAGAAAGACGCCGGCGAACGCCGCGTCGATTTCTACCTCAACAGCTTCCGCGACGAGTCGCTGGTGGGCGAGGAGAACTCGTTCCTGCTCGATCTGGGCGAGACGATCTGCATCGGGATCGTGACCCGATCGTTCGGCCTCTCTGAGGGCGACGAGCTGCTCGGGGAGTTCGACAATCTGGTCAACGTGGTCGCGGACACCGAGGGCAGCTGTTTCGAGGATCCCGAGTGCCCGCTGCTCAGCGGCCAGTACCGGTGTACGATATACGAACAAGAGGATCCGCCGGATGGGTCGTGGAACCGTACCGGAACGCGGTTCTTCGTGACCAACGACGGCCCCGCGACATTGTTTGACATTGCTGTTGCGGACAGTCCCGGGGAGTGGCGGGAAGACATCCCGATCGCGGAAAACACCACCAGGCAGGTCGTCGTCGACGCGAGTGTGCCAACGAGAGCCTTACTCGCGTACAACGCCGACCCCAGCTGTGCAGAGTTGGATCCTGCTCTACAGACGTGGGACGAGTTCAAGGACACGAACAATCTCGAGAACCTGACAGACTGGTACGAGACCTTCGGGAGTGGCGTGCCGGATGGAGCTCCCGAAGAGCTCCCCGACGATCTCGTCGTCGAGCTGACTGACATCCCGGCGCCGGGAGCCGAGCCCGTCTCGGAGCCCGACGAGACAATTTCGGACGAGATGTACCCGGACATGAGCGCCGAGGCCGAAGCCGACGGGTGGATCACCTGCACGAAGGAGGGGCAAGCAGACGAGTAACGACACCGCCGGCGGAGCTGGGGTCTCGCCGATCCCCTCTGTCAGCCGTCCTCGCGCGCGGTGTTTACATTACGACCAGAACACATGAAACGACGCAACTTTCTCATCGGTGCCGGAGCGGCCTCGATCGGCGGCAGCGCGCTGCTCGGAACACAGGCGTTCTCGACTCTCGAGTCACACCGGAGTATCACCGTACAGGTCGCCGAGGATCCGAACGCATACCTCGGCATGAAGCCGCTCGATACGCCAAACAGCAACAACTACGTCGGGCTCGACGACCAGGGACACCTGGAGATCGACATCAGCGAACACGACGACTTCGAGGCCGATCCCGACGGCGCGGCGCCCGGGCAGGGCGTCAACTCCGACTCGACCACGTGGCTGGACGGACTGTTCGAGCTGTGCAACCAGGGTAAAGAGGGCGCGTGTATCAGCTACGCGCTCCCCGAAGGCGTCGTCGAGAACGATGTCGAGGAACAGACGGTCACGTTTTACTACGTCGACCGCGACGAGGAGGGAGCGGTCACCAACCGTCGGATGATCGAGGAAGGCGAGGAGATTCTCCTCGACTTGGGCGAGTGCGCCGAGGTGGGCGTCCGCACGGTCACCAAAGGGATCAGCGCCGACGATACGCCGCTCGTCGACGGTGAGGTAACCGTCATCGCCGACGTCGACGGGGATTGTTTCGGTGACAGTGGACCAGGGACGTGCACGCCCGAGTGTCCGAGTCCCACGAATCCCGACCCCGGCACCGACGACTTCGGTGTAACCATCGAGACCATCAACAAGAGCGCCTTCCCGACGGTCGAAGTCACAACGCGCGTGGACACGACCGCAGGCGGGAACGGCAATATACCGGATGACAACTTCAGTATCGACGAGTCGACGCCCAATGGACTCGGCAGCGGCTTCTGTGGACAGACAATCGAGAGGGTCACGTTCGGTGGCGAGCAGGAGGAAACGCTGGCCGACATAATGTTCGTCATCGACACCTCGGGGTCGATGGGTGGGTCCAAAATCGACAGCGCAAAAGGTGGCGCAATCGAGCTTATCGGCGGCGACACCGACCTCTCTGACGACGCGAACGATGGTGGGTTCGACCCGACTGTGGATGTCGGTGCCGTCGAGTTCGCCAGTTCCGCGACGCTCGTTGAACCCCTCGGGACCGATCAAAATACCGTGGAAAGCTCTATTGATGCTCTGAGTGCGGGTGGTGGCACAACCCTCGGTGCTGGAATCAGAGAGGCCAACGAGCAGTTCTTCCTCGATCCAAATGACCAATCACCTGACTTCTCTCTTGGCCCCAACAACCGATCGGGCGTGCCCGACTTCATGATCGTCCTGGGCAACGGTGACACGTCCGGCGGCAAGGACCCTGCAGACGATGCGAAGAACAACGGTGTCACGATCTTCGGGATCGCCTACGGCAGCGGTGCCAGTGTGAGTGACTTCTCGGAAATCTCCGGCGAGGAGCCCAGTGACCCCGACTACGAGGACTTCACGTTCGACGCGGACCAGGATGACATCACGGAGATATTCGGTCAGATCGGCGAGGAGATCTTCGGTACTTACACCATCGAGTACGAGACGGCCAACTGTGAGGAAGACGGTCTCGACCGCAACGTGGAGGTGTACGTCGACGATCCCAACGAGGGCGACGCCGACGCCACCGGAAGCTACACCGCCCCATCGTCCTGAACAGCTCCGCTCTCACTTCTTTGCGTGCCGAGACGACACCCTTGGCAGCTCAAGTGGACAGACTCAGACACCCCGAGGATACCAAGTTCCAAGCGCCGACGGTATCCGATCGCCATCGGGAGCTGTCTACGATGGTATATAGGACCTGCATAGCAACCCCGTCGTCGGCCACGAAGACGAAATCGAGGTCGTACGAACCGGTCCATTCCAGCCCGCAAACACGGCCCGTCGAATTAAGCGCCTGACAGGCCTGACGAGACAGGAACCAGCATGTGCTGTAAGAAGGGTTATGACAATTGGTGGTCAAGTCCAAATCTGAAGAAAGTGTCAGTCAGGTTGTCCAGCGAGCGAGGCGGGACAGTCCGGGAGATTCCCAGTGAGCCGTACACACACGAACGGCACCGAGACGGCCGCTCGCGCGGCGGGGGGTCCGATCGAGATCCTCCTGATCGGCGGCAACGAGACGGTGTACGTGACCGCGAACCAGCTCGAGTCACGCCACGAGCGGTTCCGCGTGACCGCTGCGGTAGTAACACCTGACGGTACCGTCGAGGAGATTCTATCGGGGGCGCCCGACTGTGTGGTCTGTTGTTCGACGCTTGCCGACACCACGCGGGATGCAGTCGTGGCCGCGATCGCGGAAGGAACCGTCCCTGACTGTCCGGTGTTTGTCGTCACGGACACGCCAGAGTCGTGCTGTCCGAACACAGAACGCAACGTGGTCACGGACTACGTGCATCCGCGACGGCTTGAGCAGGACCCGACGCTCACCCACCGACTCCTCACGGCCGTCGAATCACACCGGAGTCACCGGCAGCTCGAACGAGAGCGCCAGGAAAAGGAGGCGATACTCACGATGCTCCGGACGGCCTCCTCGCGGGACGGCGTCTGGGGGTCGTGCTGTGAGTTTCTGGTGAGCGACCGGGAGTACCACAGCGTTTGGATCGGGACGGCCGTCGACACCGACGGGCTCACCGGGCAGTGGACGTGTGGTGACACGAGCTACACCGACGCGGTGTTCGAGCCGACGCCGACCTCGACGAGAGCAACTTCACCGTCTGTGAGAGTCGCGGCGGCGAGGAGTTCGGGCAGACGGCACCAGCTGCCCGGCGGAAAGCTGTGTCACTCGGTTGAGTAAAAAGACGAGCGTGGTGAATATGTTGGTGATTAATTACGAACGGGTCGTATACTCAAGCAACTGTGAGACAGAG
>CAYREK010000028.1:18801-22500 GCA_964423305.1 uncultured Halobacteriales archaeon
GCAGAAGAGACGATATTTCGAGCGAACATTTTTATCTCTGACATGAACAGATGGTGTGACCCTCTTTGGCACGGCGAGGCGCGGGCGTTCGGGGGACGAGACACAGGGGGACAGGTGGTGCCGATAGAATGAGCCAAACACACACGAATCTCGCGGCGACGCGACTCGGCGAGGAGCCGATCGGGGTCCTCGTCGTCGGTGGCGACGAGCGGGTTTCCGCAGCGACGAGTCGGCTCGAGTCGCTCCACGAGCGATTTCGCCCCAGCGAAGTCGTCGTGACCGACGACACGGACACCGGAGAGTGGTTGGCCACCGACCCGAATTGTATCGTCTGTGCGTGGGGGCTCACGACCGCCGAACGCGAGGCCGTGTTATCGACGCTCTCGGAGCGAGACCACCACGGGCGACCGGCGTTTTTGATCACGGACGATCCAGAGTCATGCTGTGCCAGCGCCGACACGGATGTCGTCACTGGGTACATCGAGCGGCGCCGGTTCTGCCAAGACTCGACCGTTGCCCGTCACATCCTCGCGGCCGTCGAGTCCTACCGCGCCCGACGGGAACTCGCGGAGAAGCTCCAAGAGACCGAACGCGCCCTCGACCTGCTCCGATCGAAGCCCTCGCGGGATGAGATCGGACAGTCGTTCTGTGAGTTTCTGACCACCGAGAGAGGGTATCGGGGCGCGCGGATTGACACGGTCGACGAGACCGGTACCCTCGTATCCCGGTGGACCGCTGGCGACGCTGTTCACACCGAGTGGCCCACAGGACCTGGGGCTCGACGCTCCGAACAGACGGCCGATCCGGGCCTCAAGGCGTTCGAGCGCAACGCGAGACAGCTCGTTCCGACGATCGATCCGGACGAGGGACGGTGGCACGCGGCCGCCGCCGGGATCGAGAGCGCGATCGGCGTTCCGATCCGACACGGGAACACCGTCCTCGGCGCGCTATCGGTGTACGACGACGAGCCACTCGACGACGCCGCTGACTCTCTGTCCGATCTCGCGCGTACGCTGGGGTACGGGCTTCGGGCGGCCGCCTGGCGGGAGTCACTGCTCTCGGGGGCACCCGTCGTCGTCGAGATCGAGATTGTCGACGACTCGGTCCCGTTGATGACTGCCATGGAGGACCTTCCGGCAGCGGCTCGGCTGACGGTCGTGACCGCTGTGCCACACGAGGAGACCATCCGGTACGTGCTGGACGTTCACGGGGTCTCTCCGGAGGAGTTCGTGGCTGGGTACGATCCGGTCGTCGAGAGCGTGACGGGCCTCACAGACCACCCCCCGCGGGTCGAACTCGAGTGCGAACGGCCGACGCCGGAGACGATCCTGGCGGACCACGCCGGACAGCTCGTCGGCGCGTCTGTGACACGGGACGGCATCACGGTGGCAGTCGCCGTCCAGAACAGAGACGCTATTGAGCGGCTGGTCGACGCGATCGAGGATAAGTACGCGAACGTGTCTCTCAGGTCGGTTCGGTCGGCCGAACGCGGAGACCAGACCAATCGCGGTGGACTGTTCGATCGGCTCACTGCCCGTCAACGAGAGATCCTCGAGTTCGCGTACTTCAACGGCTACTTCGAACGGCCCCGCGAACACACCGCGACGGAACTCGCCGAGAAGCTCGGGCTGAGCCGCCAGACGATCGCACAGCACCTCCGTGCGGGCGAGCGGAAGCTCTTCGCCGAGCTGTTCGATCCGGACACAGAGTGACAACCCGGGTGGCGCCGTCGGACGCTCAGCGCCGATCGTAGACGAGCAGCGCCACCATACCGACGATCCCACACAGCGACCACACAAGCGGTGTCGTTTTTCCGATGACCGGGGCGTTCAGCGTCGCCCCGGCGGAGAACAGCCAGCCGCCGGCGACCGTCGCGAGCGCTGGCACGAGCAGTGACTCCTCGTGGTCGGCGTTCGCCGTGGTCTGCTCGGGAGCGGTCGTCTGCGTGAGCGTCTCCGTGTACGGAGCGAGCTGGTCCATAAGGGGGGTGTCGGTGGCAGTCTTTGCTTGCTCGTCGTACTCGACGACGCCCACATCCGCGAGCTTCGGGAGGTGGGTCTGGATGAGCGAGACGTACACACTCTGTCGCGTGTTCCGCGGCGGAGGATCGGTCTCGGTCTCCTCGGCCGCGATCCGTTCGGCCAGATCGCGCACCGCAACCGTTCTCTCGGGAGACGCGGCGATAAAACGCAACACTGCGCGTCGGCGCTCGTTGCGCAAGAGATTGTGAATCTGATTTTCGGTAAGCGTTCTGCCTGTCCCTGTGGTCTGTGCCTCGATACCCCCTCGTCCCGATCGCTGGGTTTTTATCATACTCTTGCTCCGTCACGACGGGTCGGTCCGCAAGCCAGGCCGCCTATCGCCCCATCTACAATATGTATGACCAATCTTCATGAACTGGATGCCTGCATGTGGGTACCCAGCCGCCGATCGGGGCCGTCGTCCGGCTCGGGGAACAGCCCGGGAGCTCCGTCACGGCTACGGTGACACACTCGACGCGACGGGAGGCCGGACACCCACAGAGCGAGTCCAGGGTGCCGAGATCTGTGGTCATTATTCGAGTGAAACGCGTTATCTATTTTACCACACCGGTCGTGTGCAGTCACATGGAATACGACGTGGGGGCAGACGAGTCGGTAAGCATGGCCGTGATACGGGGCGTGAGCGCTATCGACGGCCAAGATCCGCGGACGCTCCCGCCGCTGAGAAACGTCCTCGACACCGAGGCCTTAGACGCCCTGTTTGCATCTCGGAGTGACGGGACGGCACGAGCCGGCGGGCAGGTCTCGTTTGTCTACGGTGGCTGTCGGGTCACCGTCGACGACGGAGAGAGACTGACGCTGTCCCCACTCGACTCCGACGGTCGCGAGCAGAGTCCCCGACACACGGACGACTGAACACCCGGTGACCGAGTGGCTCGAACCGACGGCTCTCAGGGCCCGGGGTCACGAACGGGGAGAAGTCCCTGGGCCATGAGTCGGCGAGCGATCACGACGAGCCCGTTTCCGAACCCCTCCCCGAAGATCGCCTGTTCTTCTTTCGAGTCGGGAACGATCGAGCTCACCAGGATCGTCCCGTGATCGACCAGCAAGAGCCGTCCGATCGCCGTGTCGCCGTCCGCGGTGTTTTCACCCCGTAACCACTCGAGTCCCGACACGAACGTCGTCGCCTCGGGCACGGCCGAGCGTATCTCCTCTTGTAGCGGCGTCGTCAACGCACCGATGATCAACGTAACGTCGTCGTCGACCGAATTCAGGGAGTCGACCAGCGTTTCTGTCAGCAACAACTCATCGCCGATGACGAGGACGATTTCTTCCGAGGCCGTCCCAATCAGCTGCTCGGTCCGGTTCTCGATCGCGTCCCGTCCGGTCATCGACCACACCTCCTGGACGGAGGCATCATCCTCCGTCTCGGCGACCTCGATCGTCGTGAGAGTGTCCTGAAGTCGCTCGATCTGGTCTTCGTACTGATCCCGGAGCGTCTCAGTCGCCTCGGCCAGCGAGACGGCGCGAAACTGCTGTGGGCTGGTGTGCTGAACCTCAACCAACCCCTGCGTCTCGAGGACCCGTATCGCGTCGTAGACCCGCGTCCGTGGCACCTCCGTGATCTCGCTCAGTGTCTTTGCCGTGCCCGCCTCGAGACGGGTCAGTCCGACGAAACAGCGGGCCTCGTACTCTTTCAGCCCGAGCTGTTGGAGGA
>CAYREK010000029.1:0-14558 GCA_964423305.1 uncultured Halobacteriales archaeon
TTGGACTTGATGTTGCTGGCTTCCGAGTGTTCCTGGGTGACGTGGGCGACGACGTCGCTGAGCTGGCGGTCCTCGGGGACATAGATGGTGACCAGTTGGGTGCCGGAGCCGCGGTACTCCGAGAGTTCCTCGATGACCTTCCGGAACTCGTAGGCCCGCTTGTCCTCGTTGCCCGGATCTGGCTCGATCTCGCTCATTACTGAGGATTCGGCCGACGGCTGTAAGTACCTGTTGAACGCACGGATCCGAGGCGACGGCCCGCCTCGGGCGCGATCACGAGGTCCAGAACGCCTTCGTGAACAACACGAGCACGGGGATGATCTCGATGCGGCCGATCCACATCAGCGCGACCATCGTCGCCTTGCTCGTCGAGGCAAAGCCCTCGTAGGTGCCGTAGGGGCCGGCCGCGCCGAAGGCCGGTCCGATGTTGAGAAACGTCGAGGCCGCCGCGCCCATCGCCTCGAACTCGGAGACTCCGGCGCCGACCCGCGCCGCGTCGACGACGATCACGACCGCGAGCGCCGCGAAGATGAGGACGCTCAGCAGGATGTACGCGTAGACGTCCTTGATCGTCTCTTCCTCGACCGGTGAGCCGGCGATCCGGACCGGCCGGATTGCGGAGGGTCGCACGGCGGTAAACAGGTTCCGGCGGAGGGACTTGACCACGACCAGCCAGCGCAGGGATTTGATCGAACAGGTCGTCGACCCGGCCATCCCGCCGATGAACATCGCGAGAAAGAGCGCGAACTTGGCACCGCCGGCCCACAGATCGAAGTTCGTGCTCGCGTAGCCCGTCGTCGTCAGAATCGAGGTGACGTTGAACACGGCGTGTCGAACCGTCCCTTCGGGACCGAAGCTCGTCTCGGCGGTCACGGCGAGCACGACCGCCACGACCGCGGTCAGGCCCGCGAGCACGCCGATGTAGAAGTGAAACTCGTCGTTGCGCAGCAGGCGCATCGGGTCGCCGGTGACGGCATAATACAGCAGGATGAAACTCGTCGCGCCGAGGATCATGAACGGGACCATCGCCCACTGGGCGATCGGCTCGAAGGCCCCTGCGCTCAGGGGCTCGGGAGAGAACCCGGCGGTCGCGACCGAGGTCAGGGCGTGTGCGACTGCGTTGTACAGGTCCATCCGCGGGGCCAGTCCGGAGAGCCCGAGCGCCCAGAATACTCCGGCCGCGAGCGCGGTGACCCCGACGTATAGCCCCCAGATCAGGCGGGCGGTCTGTGAGATTCGGGGCGTGAGCTTGTCGACTCGGT
Source organism: uncultured Halobacteriales archaeon (assembly GCA_964423305.1). Taxonomy (GTDB): domain Archaea; phylum Halobacteriota; class Halobacteria; order Halobacteriales; family Haloarculaceae; genus Halovenus. The sequence continues at coordinate 1,263 of CAYREK010000029.1, forward strand.
CGATCTGCTGTTCCGACTGCATCAGCTGGGCGCCACCGACCTCAAGCGAGGACAGCACGGCCGTCGCGAGGATGAGAATCCCCAACCCGCCGAGCCACTGGATGAGCTGGCGCCACATCATGATCGACCGGGAGTGAACAGAGAAATCGCGGAGGACGGTCGCGCCGGTGGTCGTGAGCCCGCTCATCGACTCGAAGAGGGCGTTCAGCGGCGACCCGATCGTCCCGGCGCCGGCGACAACGAACGGAACCGCGCCGACGGCGGCGATCAGCAGCCAGATCAACGAGACCGCCAGAAACGCCTCTCGGGGGCCGAGCTCGGTCTCGGGGTCCCCGATTATCCGGAAGCCGCCGCCGAGGGCGACCGTAGCCGCGATCGCGACGACGAAGGGGATCGGCGACTCGCCGTAGTACACCGCGAGCGCGAGCGGCACGGCAAGGGGCCCGACGAGATACAGGAGGACCCGGCCGATGAGATCGAGGCTCGCGCGCCAGTCGACCCGGATCGTGTGCCTGACCATCTCAGGTCCGTTCGATGAATCCCTCGACGGAGTCGGCATCCGCGAGCACGACGATCCGATCGCCGGCCTCGAGGGTCGTCTCGCCGCGCGGTTCGACGTATTTCCGGTTGCGGGTGATCGCTCCGACGACGAAGCTCCCAGGGATCGCCCGGTCGAGCCCGGCGATGGTCCGGCCGGCAAGCGGGCTGTCGGCCTCGAGTTCGAGCTCGAGCACCTCGGCCTGGTCGCCCTCGAGGACGGTGAGGTTCTCGGCCGCGCTCTCGAAGCTGAACCGGAGGATCTCCTCGGCGGTCGTCTGGCGGGGGTTTACCGTCACGTCGACGCCGATGGCCTCAAACAGCGGGACGTACTCGGCGTTGTCGACGAGCGCGATGATCTGCCGACAGCCAAGCCGCTTTGCGAGCAGTGCCGTCAGCAGGTTCTGCTCGTCGGTGCCAAGCGTCGTGACGAGGACATCGGCCTCGTCGATCCGCTCGCGGTCGAGAAACTCCGCGTCGGTCGCGTCGTTTTCCATCACGAGCGTGTCCGGCAGCCGTTCGGCGAGCTCGCGGGCGCGATCGGGGTCGGACTCCACGAGCCGGGGGGTAAACCGCCGCTTGCCCAGCAGTCGGGCGGTGTGGTATCCGATCTCGCTGCCGCCGACCACCACGATGTCGTCGGCCTCGTCGGGGGTCTTCTCGGGAGCGGCGTCGGCCGCAAACAGCTGGACGCTCCTTGGCGTCCCGATCACGACGACCCGGTCTCCGGGTTCGAACCGTGTGTCGCCGCCGGGCAACACGGCGTCGCCGTCCCGGAGCAGGCCCGCGAAGGTCAGCGAGTCGAACCGGTCGGCCTCGGCGATGGTCTGGCCGACAATCGGGCTCGCCTCGTTGATCTCGAACTCGGCCATGTAGACCAGCCCGCCGGCGTATGGCTTTACGTTGACCGCGGCCGGCAGGCTGACGACGCGGACGATCGTCTCGGCGGCCAGAAGCGTCGAGCAGACAACGTAATCGACGCCAAAAGCGTCGTTAGTCCGCTCCCAGGTCCGGAGGTAATCGACGCTTTTCGTCCGCGCGATCGTAAACGGCTCACAGATCGTCTTCGCCGCACCGCAGGCGACCAGATTTGTCCGGTCCTCGTCGGTGCAGGCGATAAATCGGTCAGCGTCCTCGACGCCGGCTTTCTCTAAGACCGGCAGAGAGGTTCCGTCGCCCGCGATCGTGAGCACGTCGTACTCGTACTGGAGCTCGTCGACACGGTCCTCGTCGGTGTCGATGACCACCACGTCGTGGTCGGCAGCCAGGTCGCCCGCGATCGCCGTCCCGACCTGACCCGCGCCGACGATGACAGCGCGCATACCCGGATTCATTTGCTCAGCCCGTATAGTGGTTACCACATCCGGTCAGCGAGAGCGGGCTCGGACGGACAGTTTCGGGAGGGGATACGACCGCACGTATAAAAGAACGTACGGACATGTAAGAACGCCTGCGGATCGCAACGCATTACTCGGCGGTGATATTCGGTAAGAGTATGACTGACAGGCGGGCGCTGTTGGGCGGGATCGGACTCGCCATCGGGGGCCTACCGCTGATCCTCTTCTACGGAGCGGCGCCGATCGGGTACGCCGGGCTGGGCGTCTCAGTGCTGGGGCTAGTCGTAGCCTACGAGGCCAGAAAGTACTGAGGAAACCGTTTCCCGTCTCGAGCCGTACCGACTATCGTGGACGAGAAGCTCACCCAACAGCTTCTTCAGGGAAGCACCTACGAGCAGGCGACGGTCAACGTCCGGCGAACGTTCCCGATCGGAATCGACGGAAAAATTCTCCTCGCGGGGCTCGCGCTCGCGTTCGCGATTCCGTTCGCCCCGCTCGTGTACTACCGACGAGAGCTGATCGCGGACCTCGAAGGGACCGAATCGACGACGGCAGCACTGAGCGTCGACATCGGGACGCTCGCGTTTGCCGGGATCGTGTCAGTGTTCGCGACCGGGCTGCTCTTTGTGTACCTACGGCGCCGGATCCAAACTGTCGATCTCGACCCCGAGCGGGCCCGTCGCGTCGTTCGGGTCGAGGATCTGCTGATGTGGGTGTTGGTGCAGGGAGCGGCGTTCGTCCTCATTGCGGTGTCGGTCGCCGCCGCGGGCGTTCTCGCCCCCGAGGTCGTCGCCGATCTGTACCAGCAGGACGTGCGGCTGTACCAGCGCACGGGACTGGCGTTTATCGACGCCCGGCTTCTCTCCGGGCTAGGGGGTGCGCTCTCGGCGATCATGTTGGTCCTGTGGAACGTCTCCGACCCGGTAACGTGATCCGGACATCCCCAGTTCGTGTTCGGCGATCGAAACAAACGAGAGATATCGTGCCATGTGAACGATATGCAGTGACTGACTAGTATGGACGGCGTTTCTTTATATGCGGGGTCGTTAGTTTGAGTTGTAGCATGGCACCGAACATACTCGAAGCAGCACTGCTTCAGCTCGAACCGAGTGAAATCACGCAAACAGACATGTTCGAGCATGTCCTCGGAGACGCGCTCCTGGGCAGCTCGATCTATGTCAACATCGGAGTGGCGGGGATTACCCTGCTGTTCTTCGCGTTCCTCGCGCGGAACGTGAAGGACCCGCGGTCCCAGCTGATCATCGTGTCAGCACTGTTCGTCTCCGCGGTCTCGATTGTGAGTTACACAGGACTCGCGTCCGGGCTCACGATCGGCATCCTGGACATGCCCGACGGACACGCGCTGGCGGGCGAGACGACGACTCTCGAGGGCGGTCCCCTCGAGGGGCAGGAAGTCTCAGGCACAATCAGCCTGTGGGGTCGCTACCTGACCTGGGCGTTCTCGACGCCGTTCATCCTGCTGTCCCTCGGCCTGCTCGCAGGCTCTAACATCACGAAGATCTTCACCGCCATCATCTTCGATGTCGGTATCATGATCACCGGCCTGGGCGCCGCGCTGACCACGTCCAACCACCTGATGCGGTGGTTCTGGTACTTCATCAGCTGCACGTTCCTCGCCGTGGTGTTCTACATCCTCGTCGTCGAGTGGCCCGAGGACGCGAAGGCCGCTGGTACCACGGAGATCTTCAACCTGGTCCGGAACCTGACGCTCGTGCTCTGGACTGGCTACACCATCTTCTGGGCCGTCGGTAACGAAGGTGCTGCACTCATCGAGGACGGCGGTCTGACCTCGTGGGGCTACAGTGCCTTTGACCTGGTCGCGAAGTACGCCTTCTCCTTCTTGGTCATTAACTGGACCCGGAAGAACGTCGACACCATCAGCAGCGGTGCCGACTACGGCGCGACCGGCGACGCCATTCCGGCCGACGACTAACGGAACCGATCACTGACCGACCGTCGCGGCTTTTCTTTTTATTACCGCTCAGCCGAAGGCTCGACGCGACCGCTGAGAAAGCGTTATGCCGGGGCGTAACGAACTACCGATAATGTTCGAGATACGGACCGACGATCCAGCGCGACTGAAACGGATCGCATACGCCGGTGGCGGCGCCGTGATTCTCGGGCTCGTGATCCTGTTGTACAACATCTTCGGCCCGCTGGTCACCCCCGCGAGCTACGGCGCGGATAACGTGGTGTTCGGGCTGTTCGGAGTGTTCGTTGTATTGCTCGCGACCCACCCGACGAACCAAGCGGCACAGAAGCTCGACGACTCCTGATCGCCGCGAGTAGCCGCGTTTTTGTACGTTCCGGAGCGAACTACGGGTATGTTCGAGGAGATCACGCCGTTCAAGGCCTTTCTCGGATTCCTCGTGGTGCTCGGGATTATCGCCGCCGGCGCCGGATTCTACGGGACCTTTCTCGTCCTGAGCGGCGGGCTCGACGACCCGACCGACCCGCAGGCGGAGCTGCTGGGCGAGTTCGCCTGTACGGACGGCGAACTCGACGATCTCGAGACGCCGTACGCGCGCGGGTCGACGGTCCGGTTCGCCTCGCCGCTGACGGTCGTCGAGAACGCGAGCGTCTCGAGAACGGCCGAGGGGTTCGAACTGAACGCAACAATCGGCGGGCGACCGATCGAGGCAGCCGCTCTGCGGTCCGACCGCACCGAGATACCCGTCGTAGTGAACAAGAGTGAGCGAACGGTTCGGCTCCGGACCGACGCCGAGATGCCGGTCCGGCTCTGGATCGACGCCAGCATCGACCAGCGAACGGTCTGGACCGACCTGCAGATCTGTCCTGGAGGGGCCTAAGCTGGGAGGAGCCCGAAGTTTGGGCCGATCCCCCGAGAAGCAGGAAAAAGATGCCGGTACCGGCGATGAACGAACAGAATAATATAAGTTGTATCCGGTTCTCAGCCTAAATTGGTATGCAACGAATCCAAGACGGTCGGCGAGACATCATGATCCACGACGACGCGAGCGCCGAGGATCTGCCGGTAAACGGACTGCCCGAGCTGCCGTCGGTGGCGGACACCGGGTCGTTCATTCCCGCCAACATGGACGAACCGCGCATGTACCCGGGCGACGTGATCGTCGGGGTCACTGACGGTCGAATCTCGTTCGCCGAGCTGATCTTCGACAAGACCGACGACGCGGTCGTTGTCGTGCCGCTCGATACCGGTACTCACACCGTTATGAAAGACGAGCAATTCAGCCGGCGGTTCTTCCGGGCCGACGAGGTGCACGTCTACGATAACGTCACCAGCAAAACGGCACAGTGGGACGTCGAATTCGACGAGTCGAAGCTGGTCCGCCCCGAACCTAGCCGGGCGCGGTAGACGGACACACGACACACCAATCGGCTTCTCTTTATTTCCGAGCGACGCTGACGACAGCCACGTCAGCAGCCGCACCGAGGTCGGGACGAGTCGAGGCCGAGCGGCCGGAGAGAAGGCTCCAGCCCGTCTCCGCGTCGACGACGAGCAGATCGTAGCCCTCACTGGCCTCGAGTAACGCCGCCGTACCCGCTGAACTGGAGCCATTGTCACGGAAGGCCCGAACGGCGTCGGCACCCTGGGAAGCGAGTTCGTTGATTCGCGGAGCAACGCTCTGGGGACGATCGACCAGCGCTCGGCGCCACCGCGAGCGGTTCGACGGGGAGTGTAAGCCAGCGACATCGACTGTTCCGCGGGTCAGGCGTTCGAACTGGTCGAGCGGGGCTGAATCGACGGGGACGACAACGATATTGGCGCCAAGATCGACGGCAGCGGTCGACACCCGGTCGGCTCGGTCTCCGGCAGGAACGACGACGACCTCACAGCCGACATCATACCGGTCTTCGAGTTGCTCTGCGAGTCGTTCGGTCCGTTCGGCGACATCTGTCGGCGTGCCGTCTGCGGGCGCGAGCAACACGACTCGTCCGTTGCCGGCGAGGCGAGCGCCGAAGTGTGCCACGGCGTCGCCGTCCCAGAGCGCGACCAAGACAGTCTCGCCGCGGCGGCTCCGGTGGAGGTACCGCCCGCCGGGCTCGTAGACGCGATCCCTGTAGAGAACGAACAGGCCGGCGACCAGCAGTGAGGTTACGGCGACGCGGAGAAAGTATACGGCACCGGTCGCGCCGGTGACAAGCACCAGAAGCGCCGTCGAGAACGCCATCGGCTCGTCGACGCCGATGATGATCGTCACGAAAGCGGTGAGCAAGAGGCTGAGCGCCGTGCCGGCCGGCGAAACCCGGAGACCCGGGTCGGTGCCGCCGATCACCAGTACGGCGAGCCATCCCGAAGCGGCTCCAGTCGTGATCCCGACGACGAACTGGCCGGGAGAGGCCTGTTCGGGACGCCGGAACAGGACATAGGTACCGGCAGCGAGCGGGGGAAATAGCAAAAACGGAACGACATCGGAGGCGTTCGCGAGCACGGTTACACCCGCGATCACGAGCGGCACCGCGATCACCACCGGCACCCGGAGCCAGAGTCGACCCGAGGCAGTCCCGATGCCGGGTACCCGGCGTCGAATCGTCCGGCCGAGCGCCGCGAGCGAGCCGTCCATCTCCGAACGACCAGAGACGGAGCCGGTCACTAAGCCTTTCGACCGATCGATCAGCCGAACAATCCGCCAAACAGCCCGCCAGACTCGGTCTTGACGCTGTCGAAGGACTCGAGGATGTTGTTGAGCTCGGTGAACAGCTGGCTGAAGTTCCGCCGGGACTCCTGGTCGATCTCCTCGGCGAAGCTCAGGCGGTTGTTTTGCAGGTACAGCGCGGGCTCGGTGCGGTCGAACCTGCCGTCGTTGATCTCGTTGCGCTCGAAGTACGTCCGGAGTCGCTCGACGATCGGCGCGTCCGGGTCGGTCTCGGAGAGATCCTCAAGCGAGAGCCGGCTCGGAACGCCGGTCGCTCGGTCGAGCTCTGTCGCGTACGTGCGGCTGACGAGCTGCAGGTAGAACGGCTCGGCGAGCAGATCCTCGATCGTGCTCCGGCCCCGCGAGGAGCTGTACTCGGAGACCGTCACCGTCGGGATCGATTCGCCCTCGGGTTGCGATCTGCGGCCGGCGGGACTGTCTGTCTCGTCGACGAGCAGCGCCGCCGCGTCGAGGGTCTCCTCGCCGAACAGCGAGACGAAGCTGTTGATATTGTCGGCGTTTTTGACCGGGACGACCGTCCAGCGGTTGTCGAGGCCGGGATCGCCGGCGTCTTGGAGGATCTTCGAGAGCACGTACAGGTAGACGTGATCGGCCTTGCGTTCGACGAGCAACACCTGCGGGCGGACCAACAGCGTGTCCATCAGGTCCAGCTCGAAGACGTTCCGGAGCGGGAACCGTGTGTACTCGTCGGCCAGGGAGACCTCCGAGAAGACGTTCGACTCTCCCACCGGGTCCGGGCTGACCATCTGGACCCGGTGGAGCGTCTCGGGATCGATCATGAACGGCGAGTGCGTCGAGTAGATCAGCGGGTGCCGGGCGGCGAGCTCCGATTTCAGAAACTCGAGAAACTCCTGTTTGGCCCTGGCGTGGAGGTTCAGTCCCGGCTCGTCGAGCATCAACACGATCTCCTCGTTGCGGTCGCGCAGCTCCGCGAGCTGACAAAAGGTGGAGAAAAACCGCCGGAAGCCGTGCGATCGCTTCCCGAACTCGATCGTGATATCATGCTCGCGGTCCTCGACCCGGAGGTCGAGTTCGCGGCGGTCGTCCTCGCCGACGGTCGTCGGCTGGACGCGGATCCGCAGGTCGCCGCTCTGGGACCAGTACTGCATCGCCTCGTCGCTGACCGACGCGGACCCGGCCTCGAGTTCGGCCGTCTTCTCACGCCAGTCCTCAACCTCGCGGAACTCATCGGGATCGATACCGGCGACCGACAGCAGAGACAGAAACCCCCGGTCGCCAGGTGAGACGGCCCCGCTCTCGTGATCCTCGAGCAGCTGGTCGAGCTCGACGGACCCATCCATGACCGAGTACTCGCCGACGTACCGGAACGCCGGCAACCGGTCTGTAAGCAGATCGTCGCCGACCTCGGCCGCGAGCGTCTCTTCGGTCGTCCCGCCGGCCTCGGTCTCGAGTTCGCTTGCTGCCTCCTGTCCCAGGGCCGAAAGCGAGTCCGCCTCCCGCAGCTCCGCGCGAACGTCCGGGGAGAACTCGTGTTCGTCGAGGAGATAGTCGATGGCCGATCGACCATCGATATCGATCTCCCAGGACAGCTCGTTTTGATAGTCCTTGTGGACGGTGACGACGGGATCGGCGATCAGACCGGGGGCGTAGGCCTCGGCGACGGCGTCGCGGTCGGCCGCTTCGAGTCGGAGGCGTGCGCTTGCGACCACGTCGGGATCGTCGTCGTGGCGCTCGGTGTACTCGGGCCACTCGCCCCGCGGGTAGTCCTCGTAGGGGGTGTACTCGTCGGTGCGGTAGGACGGGTTGATCTTCTCGACGGCGCGCATAAACGCCGTCTTGCCGGACTCGTTTTTGCCGACGAAGCAGGTCAGCTCGTCGACTGGGACCCAGCCGGAGTCGTCGATACAGCGGTAGTTCTGGACGCGTAGCGATTCAAGTTGCATCAGGTTACTGTTATGCCAAAGCAGATAAAAAGCTGATCGTCTGACAAGGGTCGGCATCGGTGTTCACAACGGTTAACCGGACAGTGATCGTAGACACCCGATCGTGGCAACGGAACGGACGCTGGTGGTCGACGGGTCGGCGACGACCGAGGGGACCATCACGACGCTCGAAGAAAAGGGGTGGGGACCGACGGCCGCGGAGTCGGTCTCGGACGCTGCGGCCCAGCTCCGGAGCCTGCGGTTCGACGCCGTCGTCACCGAACACCGGCTCCCGGACGGCGACGCCTTCGACGTGCTCGAGCGGATCCGGGCGGTCGATGAGACCGTGCCGGTCGTCGTGTACACCGCCCACGGCGACGAGCGCGTCGCCGGGCGGGCGGTAGCGACCGACATCGCGGGTTACGTCACCAAATCCGAGGGCCCGGATCGACTGTGTGAACGCCTGGAGGAGGTGACGGTAACAGAACACGCCACCGGGATCGCTGGCGTTCCAGAGCCGTCCGCCGGGGCCTTGGTCCGGGCGATCGAGGAGGCGCCGGTCGGCGTGACCGTCGTCGATCCGAACCAACCCGACACGCCGGTCGTGTACGCGAACCCCGCCTACCGGAAGCTGACCGGCTACGACGAGCAGTTCGTCCTCGGACGGGGACAGGACTACCTACACGGGCCAGACACCGCCGAGAGCGCGGTCGCGGAGCTCGAGCGGGCCCGGGAAGGGCCGGTCGCGGTCGAGGTGCTGAACTATCGGGAAGACGGCGAGCCGTTCTGGAACAGTATCAACGCGGGCCCGGTCCGGGACGACGGCGAGACCGCGTTCGTCGTCCAGACCCACGCGGACGTGACCGAGCAGCGCGAGCGGGAATCACGGGCCCAACAGCGAGTCGCCGCGTTACGCGACGAGCGCGAGTCACTCGAGCGGGTGCTCGGACGGACCAGCGAACTCGTAAGCGACGTGGCGGAGATCATCGCCGGGACGACCGACAGAGACGAGATCGAGCGACAGGTCTGTGAGGCGATCGTCGACAGAGACGGGTTTACACACGCCGTCTTCGGGGAGTTTCCCTCGATCGAGAACACCGTCACCGTCCAGACTTCGGCCGGGACTGGCGGGGCCGTCGAGACCCGGGAGACAGATCTATCTGGGACATTGTTCGCGCGGGCTCGCGAACAGGGGACGGTGGAAGTCTCCTCGGCAGCCGACCAGCTGCCCCCGCAGCTCGCCCCCGATCGGTTCGGGGCGGCCTCCGTCGCGGTGGTGCCGCTCACCTACGGCCGAACGACTTACGGTCTGATCGCGATCTACACCGAGGGATCGGAGTCGCTCGACCGGCGGGAGACGCTCGTGCTCCAAGCGGTTGGACGACTGATCGCGAGCGGACTCAACGCCGCGGAGGCAAAGCAGGTGCTGCAGGCCGAGCGCGTTACCGAAGTGGGCGTCGACATCGCGGATCCGGGGTTCCCGACCGTCGAGCTGGCCGACCGAACCGGGGGACCGGTCGAGTACGAGGCCACGACCCGAAACGAGGACGGCTCGTTGCGGCTGTTTCTGACACTCGCAGTGCCAAGCGAGGCGGCACGGGCCGCGATCGACCGGGCCGACAGCGTCACCGACGGGGTCGTGCTCGCCAGCCAGAACGGTTCGACGGCCGTGTCGGTCGAGCCGGCGGCGGCCGGCGCGCTCAACGAGCTGGCCGAGTACGGCGCCACGATCCGGACCCTCTCGACGGACGGGCCCGGCGAGCCCGCCCGGCTGGTCGTCGACGCGCCGCCGGAGGGTGACGTGCGGGCGCTGGTGTCGGTCCTCGAGGAGCACTACGACGGGGTCGATCTCGTCCGCCAGCAGGACCGCGAACACGAGCCTCGGCCGCCCGCCGAACTGACGAGCGCGATCGATGCCGCGCTGACCGAGCGGCAGTACACCGCCCTCGAGACGGCCTACCGGAGCGATTACTTCGAGACGCCGCGCCCGGTCTCGGGGAAAGAACTTGCACAGACGATGGATATCGCCCGCCAGACCTACCACCAGCACCTCCGGACGGCCCAGCAGAAGGTCCTCGAGACGCTGTTCGAGCAATGAGCGCGCCGACGATCGCCATCCCAGGGGCCCAGGCCCGCGAGACCGCCCGCTCGTGGGCGATCCGGTCGGGCTGGCTCGCCTTGGGGGTGACGGCGATCCTGGCGGGGCTCGCGGGGGCGATCGGGGGACTTCCGCGGAGCTATCAGTACGCACCGCTTCTCGTAAGCGTCGGCCTGCTCGGGCTCCCCCACGGCGCGGTCGATCACCTCGTCATCGCACGGTGGCGAGACGAACGGCCCGACCGTCGGTGGTTTGGCATCGTCGCTGGGATCTATCTCGTCGTCGGCGGGCTGTACGCGGTCGTGTGGTTCCTAGCGCCGGTCATGGCCTTCGTGGCCTTCATTCTGATGACCTGGTATCACTGGGGCGAGGGCGAGCTGTACCCGCTGCGGGATTTCGTCGGGGTCGATTATCTCGACCGGCGGGACACGCAGGCGCTGACGATCCTGGTTCGGGGCGGCGCGCCGATGCTCGTTCCGCTGATCGCGTTCCCAGAGGAGTACGCCTTCGTCGCGGAGACGTTGGTCGGGCTGTTCGACGCGGGCGCGGCGGCGGCACTCGAGCCGGCGTTTAGCCTCGAGGCACGGCTCGCGGTTGGGGTCGTCTACGCCGCGAGTGCCCTCGGCGCGCTCGGGCTGGGCTACCGCCGGACCGACGCGATCGAGGCCTGGCGGACCGACGCCGCCGAGATCGCCGTCCTAACTGGCTTTTTCCTGGTCGTGCCGCCGATCCTCGCAATCGGGATCTACTTCTGTTTCTGGCACTCGCTGCGCCACGTCGCACGGACGGTCCTGCTGCACGATCGCTCGGCGACTGCGGTCGGGCGTGGGGAGGTCCTCGGACCGGCCCGACGGTTCGCTCGCGACGCCGCGCCCCTGACCGTCGCCTCGATCGCACTGCTGGGCGGGCTGTACGCCGCGGTGCCGACGAGTCCGACCGCGGTGCCAGATATCGTCGGGCTGTACCTCGTGTTGATCGCGGTGTTGACCCTGCCACACGTCGTCGTCGTTACCTGGCTCGATCGCGAGCAGGGCGTGCTCTGAGTCTGAGAGACGACGGCCGCGACAGCGAGGCATTAACCCGGGCCGAGCCTCCGGGAATCGGCGTTCGCTTAAGCGCGAGGTCACCGAGGGTCGTGGGTCGTTCCCTCGGCCTCGACGGCCCGCAGCCGTCGGATCGCAGCGCGGGCAGTCCCGGCGTCGTAGCCAAAATACACCTCGTCGGCGTAGGTCTCGACGACCTCCGCGGCGTGTACCAGGTTCTCGAGATCGACTTCGACGGCGTACAGCTCGACCGACACCGGCGTCGACAGCCGGTCGAGGAACCCGCGAGCAAGGGCCTCGAGCCAGTAGGTCGTCTCGTAGGCCGTGTCGTAGAGGGGCACGACGAACCGATCGACGTGGGCTTCGAGCGCCGTGAGGTCGAGCCCACTGCGCTCGTAGAGGTGTCCAGGCATCGGATCCGGGTACAGCGTCAGCGACAGCTCGCCGGGAACCCGCTCGCGCGCCTCGGCGACGAAAGAGGTGATCACCGACGCGCGCCAACGCTCGCGGTCCGCGAACTCGCTGTCCGCAAAGCGGCGCTGGCAGCGCTCGCAGTGACAGTACTCCGGCCGGGGAAAACCCACGTCGTCGAGCCGAACATCACCGTTGACCGCGGCCGCGTCCCCGAGCAACTCGAGCAGCCCTTCGCGGTAGCCGTCGTGGGTCGGACAGACGTACCCCCAGTCGAAATACTGGCGCTCGCGGGTTGCCGGCAGTCCCTCCTCGCTGACCGGGACGAGCGCCTCATCCTGTGCAGCCGTCGAGTCACCGTGACAGGAGATCATGTTTACTCCCTCCGCGACCGGGTCCTCCTGGCGGCCCGTGACGTCTTTGACCTCGTAGAACCCCCGGTCGAACTCCGCCCACGAGAGTTCCTCGGCGTTCCTGGTGACGACCCCGTACATGGGCGTTCAACGGAGGCCGTAATAATACCGCTGACGCCCTCAGTCCAGCCGGCGGTCCATCCACCGGCGGAGCTGGTTCCGGTCCCGGGTGTCCGGTGGGAGCTCGGCGAACCACCGCGCGGCAGTGATCTCGCCGTCGGGGTCATCTGCGGTCGGCTCGCCGTCGGTTTGGCCTTCGAAGATCGGGAGCACGCCCCAGGTGGTGTGCTCGCCGGCCCGGAACTCGACCCGGCCGAGCAGTCCCAGCCCCTCGTAGGTTGCCTCGAGACCGGTCTCCTCGCGCAGCTCTCGTCGGGCGGCCGCCGGAAAGGGCTCTCCTTTGCGGGTCTCGCCGCCGGGGAGCACCCACAGGCCGACTGCCTCGTGGCGCACCAACACCAGCTCGCCGGCGGGCCGGTAAGCAAGCGTATGCGCGCCGTAGGGGGCACCGTTCTCGCGGATCCGGTCGGCGACGGTCCGGAACCGGTCTCGGGAGACTTGCTTTGTCGTCTCGAACTCAAGCGGGTCGTACCGGTCGGCCAGCCGGTAGTAGGTCCGCTCGGCCCGGTCGCGGGCCTCGTCGGCGAGATACCAGAGCTCGTCGACGGTGGTCATGGCGGAGCCGGCCCGGGGCGGAGCCGGGCGGTCGCGTCGGCTGTTCTGTCCATGCGTCAGTCTTGCTTGTGGGCGAGTATAAGCCTTCGAGATCGCCCCGACGCCGGGAATCGCGCCCTTTTTGTCTGGACCGCGGCAACTTCGGGTATGAGTTTCGAAGAAGACGACCGCGTGATTCTGCACGACGAACACAGCGACTTCGACGGCGAGACCGGAACCATCACGAAGAAGATGGAGA
>CAYREK010000029.1:14568-20066 GCA_964423305.1 uncultured Halobacteriales archaeon
GCCGGCGGGCGCGCTCTCCGCCCCGGCGGGGGCGTCGACCGCCTCGGGATCGAGTTCGACGGTGAGGAAGGAACGATCACGCAGGTCGTCGAGACGATGTTCGGCGACCCCAACTACACCGTTTCCTTCGAGGACGGACAGGAACAAGGCGTTCCCGAGGATTCCCTCGAGTCGGCAGAGTAGCCGTCGCCATGTCGTCGATCCCGCTGCATTATATCGACCTTCGGGCGTTCGTCTACGCCACGGAGGCCGAGGCCCGCGTCGAGGCGACCCTCCGGCAGCTGCTCCCAGAGGAGTTCGGGATCGACCGCGCGACCACCGAGGGCCACTACGGCGATCCGATTACGGTGCTGTCGGCCCGCGTCGAGAACGCCGACGACCTGCGGGTTCTGCTCGGCCGGCTGGGTGAGCTGCCCCCACGAGAGCGGCGGCGGGTCCGCGAGGAACTCGACGACCGGGTCGACGAGAACGTCAGCCTGTATGTCTCACTCGACAAGCAGGCGGCCTACGACGGAACGATCAAGCTCGGCGACGGGATCACGCTGCGGGGAAAGATCGAGGCCTACCCCGCGAAGCGACCAAAGGCCGTCGCGGCGGCCGACGAGTTACTCAAGGACCTGTAGATGGCCGGTGCCTACGCCGCGGTCCGCACGCACCCGGAGGGCGAGAGCACGGCCGCACGGCTGGCGCTGACCGCCGCCGAGTACGGCTACGACGGGCTCGCGATCCGAAACCACGGCGACCACCCCGCCGAATACGACCGCGAGGGGATCGCCGACACCTACGGGATCGACGTTGTAACCGGCGTCGAGGTCAGAGCCGAGGATCCGGGCCAGGCGACCGGATTCGTCGGCTCGCACCGCGACCGGGCGACGATCGTCGCGGTCCACGGGGGCGACCGGAACATAAACGAGTGGGCGGTGACCCAGCCCGCGGTCGACGTGCTCGCACATCCCACGGCCGGCGACGACGACGGGGTCGACGACGTGCTCGCCCGGACTGCCGCCGACAACGGCGTCCGACTCGAACTCTCCCTGGCGTCGGTGCTCCGCGTGGAGGGGGGCACCCGGGTACAGGCGATCCAGGAGCTCAGCCGACTGTGGACGCTCATCGAGACCTACGAGACCCCATACGTCGTGAGCGTAGACGCCGCGAGTCACCTGGCGCTACGAGCTCCCCGGGAGCTCGCGGCCGTCGGCGAGGTGATCGGCGTGCCGGGCGAGCGAATCGAGGCGGGACTGGCCGAGTGGGGGCGCCTCGCCGAGCGCAATCGGGGCCGTCACTCCGAGCGGTTCGTCGAGCCAGGCGTCTGGCTCCCCGAGGAGTCGTGAGCGAAAGGCTTCCGGCGGCACACGCCGACGCGGTCCGGGCGCTCACGAGACAGCTCGCCGGGCTCGGGGAGCCGTGGGCTTTGACTGGCTCGACGAGCTTCGCCCTGCAAGGCGTTCCCGTCGAGCCGGACGACATCGACATCCAGACGACCGAGGCCGGGGCCCGCGCAGCCGAGACCCTACTCGGCGAGGCGGTGACCGAGCCCGTCGAACGCGTCGAGTCCGAACGGATCCGGTCGTCTCTCGGGGCGGCCCGGGTCAGCGGCGTCCCCGTCGAGCTGATCGGCGGCGTCGAGAAGCGCCGCGCCGACGGGAGCTGGACCGAGCCGCCGCCGATCGGCGAGCTCCGACGAACGGTCGCGCTCGGGGAGCACACCGTGCCAGTGCTTCCGCTCGCCTACGAGGCCCGGGCCTACGACCGACTCGGCCGGGAAGAACGGGCGGCGCTGCTACGCGAGCACGCCGAGTATCACGGGTGATACTCGGAGGCACAACCTAAAATACGCGAGCAGTTGAGCGGCGAGTATGAGCCGACGAACCGAGAGCGTGGTCTCGCCTACTGTTGATTTCGTTCTGCTTGCGGGGCTAATCGCGCTCGCAGCGGCCGCCGTAGTCGTCGTGCTGTAGGGGTCGGGGCGGTCGGGGCGTTTTTCACCCGATCGGGTGTAAGAGAGGTATGGACGTGTTCACGCTGGGGCCGGCCGGAACTTACTCACACAGGGCAGCCCAGACGATCGCTGAGGACGGCGAGATCGCGTTCGCCGAGTCGGTCACAGCGATCGTCGAGGGGGTCGCCGGGGGCGTCCACGACCGCGGGGTCGTACCCGTCGAGAACAGCATCGAGGGATCGGTAACCGAGGCGCTCGACGCGTTCGCCGAGTACGAGATCGCCGTCATCAGGGAGATCATCACGCCGATCCGACATGCCCTGCTCGCCCAGCGCGAGCACTTCGAGACCGTCGCGAGTCACGCCCAGGCGCTCGCGCAGTGTCGCTCGTATCTGGACGCCCACTACCCGGAGGTACAGCGACAGGCCGTCGCCAGCACGGCTCGGGGGATCGAGCGGGCCCGCGAAGAGCCGTCAGTGGCTGCGGTCGGACACCCGGCCAACGCCGGGGACGGACTCGAGTTGCTGGCCGAGGACATCCAGGACCAATCCTCGAACGCCACCCGGTTCCTGGTCGTCGGGCCGGCGGCGGCCCGGACCGAGGCCGGGAGCAAGACCACGTTCATCGTCTACCCGGAGGTGGATTATCCGGGGCTGTTGCTTGAGTTGCTGGAGCCGTTCGCCGACAACGATATCAACCTCACCCGGGTCGAGTCCCGCCCAAGCGGCGAGCGACTCGGTGATTACGTCTTTCACTTCGACATCGCGGCCGGACTCTACGAGGAACGCACCGAGGCCGCCCTCGAAATCGTCGAGGAGATCGCCGCCGATGGTTGGGTCCGACGGCTCGGGTCCTACGACACCGAGACGGTACTGTAAACTCTCACTGGTCGGCCGGCAGCCCGACCGGCTCCGATCGAGCCGCGCGGGACTCGGACCGCTCGGACTCGGGCGTCTCGGCCGGCGGTAGGCGGACGGTGACGACCGTCCCGCGGGGCTCGCGGTCCGCGAAGGCAAGGGTGCCGTCGGCGGCTTCGACCAGCCACCGGACGAGCCACAGGCCCAGGCCGCTGGCGTGCTCGAGTTGACTCTCTTCTCGCTGGGTCAGCGGCTCGCGCTCGGCCGGCGGGATCCCGGGACCGTCGTCGGTCACCTGGAGGACGACCGGATCGCCAGGCTCGACGGTCACCGCGACCGAGGGCTGTGCCCGGTCGTGGTGTTCGATCGCGTTCTCGAGGAGGTTGTCGAGGATCGTCTCGACGGCCTCCCGGTCGGGCGCGGGGACGAACGCCGCCTCGGGACTCTCAAGGGAGAGCCGCGCGGCAGGGGATCGCTCTCTGTGTTGGGCGAGCACCGACTCCGCGACGGCCGCCAGGTCCACCGCGACGGTCGGGGCGTCTGCGCCGACCGTGGACGATCGGATGTGTCTGGCCTTCTCGCTGAGCCGGGAGAGCCGGGTCGCGGCCGTTCCCAGGCGTTCGAGGGCCTCGTCGTTGTCCGGCTGGTCGGCGAGCCGATCGACCTCGCCGAGGATGACCGTGAGTTCGTTCCGGAGGTTGTGTCGGAGGATACGGTTGACGACGCTCAGGCGCTGTTCGCTTGCCTTCAGCTCCGTAACATCGCGCAACACGACCACGGTCCCGACCCGGGTGCCCCGCCAGTCGGTCACCGGCGACGATCGGAGCTCGTACTCTCCCCGCCCCGGCGAGACGACCGCGCCGCCGAGAGAGTCGGGCGCGTCACCCAGGAGATCGGCGGCAGTGACACCGGCCTCGATCTCCTCGAAGAGGCTCTTCGCTCGGGCGTTGGCCTCAACCAGCCTGTCGGCCGGATCGAACACGAGCACAGCGTCGCCCAACAGCGCCGGGACGTTCTGGTAGGCCACCGGCGGAAGATTCCGGAGATCACCGCGGTACAGCGCGACCCAGAAGATCAGTCCCGTAACGGCCGCCGTGGCGGGCGTAAAGTCGACTGCCGGCACCGGACCGAGCCCAAATCGAAACGGGATGTTGAACGCGACCGGAATGATTCCACCGAACAGAAAGAGAAGCACGCGGCGCCTGCGAACGCGACCGGCCCTGACGGCGGTCCAGGCAAGCAGTGCAAAGGCAATCGCGATCGTTCCGAAGATGTAGGTGACGTGGACTGCCCGCCACGGGCCGAAGGTCGGGCTGACGACGGTTACCCCGCCGGCCGATTCGAGAGTCGCAGAGACCCAGAACAGATCCGTGACCCCGCCCGCAAAAAGAAAGATCAACGAGAGACTCGGGACGATCATGAGACCGGCCGAAAGCCGTCTGGTGAGCCACTCCTCGTAGCCGGCATAGGCAATAGCGACCAAGAGGTACGCCGGCGGGAGCAACACCCCGCCCGGATACCCGAGACGAAACCACAGCGCGGCTTGGCCAGGATCGCCGACCTCGAGGCTGACAGCGTAGGGAATCGCCCACGCGAGGCTGGCGACCATCAGCGCCGCCAGCGGCAGCGCCATCGGGTCCGGGCGCTTGCGCCACGCAGCGACGGCGACGGCTGCTGCAAGCGCCGCGCCGAGCAGTATCACCCCCGCGACCGCAGAGGGAACCCACACCATACTCGACGGTCCAGACGCACGACACTTCAATTCGGCCGTGCGCGTATCAACCGTGAGACCCGGCAGGCCAGGTACCCCAATCCCGACTCGGGGCATATTTAAACGCACGCGCCACGAGTGTTCGCGTGCTGCCGTTGTCCGGTTTCCCGGTCGGAGCCGCGTCGAAGAATACGGTGGGTTTATATAGAAGCACATTCAATCTTTGAGTGATTATGGCTCAGCAGATGGGAAACCAGCCGCTCATTGTACTCTCCGAGGAGTCACAGCGCACCTCGGGTGAGGACGCACAGTCGATGAACATCACGGCGGGCAAGGCCGTGGCCGAATCGGTTCGGACGACACTCGGACCGAAAGGCATGGACAAGATGCTCGTCGACTCGGGCGGGAGCGTCGTCGTCACGAACGATGGCGTGACGATCCTCGACGAGATGGACATCGAGCACCCGGCGGCGAATATGGTCGTCGAGGTCGCTCAGACCCAGGAAGACGAGGTGGGCGACGGCACCACGACGGCGGTCGTGATCGCCGGCGAGCTGCTCTCGAAGGCCGAGGACCTGCTCGATCAGGACATCCACGCGACGATCCTGGCCCAGGGGTACCGCCAGGCCGCCGAGGAGGCAAAGGACGTCCTCGAAGAGAGCGCCGTCGAGGTCTCTCCCAACGATACCGAGACTCTCGAGAGCGTCGCCGCGACCGCGATGACCGGCAAGGGCGCCGAGAACGCGAAAGACCACCTCGCGAACCTCGTCGTTCGGGCGGTCCAGTCGGTCGCAGACGACGAGGGGATCGACACCGACAACGTTCAGATCGAGACCGTCGTGGGCAACTCGATCGACGAGTCGACGCTCGTCGAGGGCGTCGTGATCGGCAAAGAGCGCGTCCACGACAACATGCCCGCGTTCAAGGAGGACGCCAACATCGCGCTGATCGACACCGACATCGAGGTCCCCGAGACCGAACTCGACACCGA
>CAYREK010000029.1:20076-22429 GCA_964423305.1 uncultured Halobacteriales archaeon
CCAGCTCCAGGAGTTCCTCGACCAGGAGGAACAGCAGATCAAGGAGATGGTCGACGCGATCGTCGACGCCGGCGCCGACGTCGTTATCGGCCAGAAGGGCATCGACGACATGGCCCAGCACTACCTCGCCGAGGAGGGCGTGCTCGCGGTCCGCCGTGCGAAGAGTTCGGACCTGTCGGCGCTCGCCCGGGCGACTGGCGGCCGGACGGTCTCGAACATTGAGGACATCTCCGAGGAGGATCTGGGCTACGCCGGCTCGGTCACCGAGAAGGAACTCGGTGGCGACGACAAGCTGTTCGTCGAGGATGTCGAGGACGCCAAGGCGGTGACGCTGGTCCTGCGCGGCGGGACCGAGCACGTCGTCGACGAGGTCGAGCGGGCCATCGAGGACTCGCTGGGCGTCGTCGCCGCGACCCTCGAGGACGGCAAGGTGCTGCCCGGCGGCGGTGCACCCGAGACCGCACTCTCGCTCGCGCTGCGGGACTTCGCCGACAGCGTCGGCGGCCGCGAGCAGCTGGCCGTCGAGGCCTTCGCGGACGCGATCGACGTGATCCCGCGGACGCTCGCGGAGAACGCGGGTCACGACCCGATCGACTCGCTGGTCGAGCTGCGCAGCCAGCACGACGCCGGCAACGGCTCTTTCGGCCTGAACGCAGAGACCGGCGAGGTCGGCGACATGAGCGAGGAGGCCGTCGAGCCGCTGCGCGTGAAGACCCAGGCCATCGAGTCGGCCACCGAAGCCGCCGTGATGCTGCTGCGGATCGACGACGTCATCGCGGCCGGCGATCTAAAGGGCGGCGCCGGCGACGACGATGACGACGAGCCCGCTGGCGGACCCGGCGCCGGCGGCATGGGCGGCGGCATGGGTGGCATGGGCGGTATGGGTGGCATGGGCGGCGCGATGTAAGATCGGGCCGACCACCACACACGGTCGCCTCGTCTCGAGAGAACACCGCGAGAAGCGTTCTATTCGAGCAATCTTTCGCGGAGACGGTAGAGACATCGAAGCGAGCCATAGAGATCCGTCGGAGCGCGCCGCGAGAGTGGACGACTATCGCAGCGAGAATCCCGATGACGACGAACACGACACCGAGAACGACACCCAGTACTGACGCGTGGAGGATCTTTGTTCTCCCGCCGGTGACGTGTACGAGACCGAACAGAATCGCACTCGGAATGATAAAGTACCACGCCGACACCGACAGCAGCGTCGCCGGTGCGCCGACGAGGGCGGCGCGGAAGTACACCTCCTCCGCGGACGCTTGTATCCCGAACCCGCCGAGCACCCAGCCGAGCTCGGAACGGGTCTCCGGGATCAAAAACTCGAGGTGCGGGTCCGCCGGCTCGTTTGGCTCGTCCCGGGGGTCGCCGAACTTCTGCTCGGCCCGCTCGATAACATACTTTATCAGGTAGCTGACCACCACGACCGCGGGAGCGACACCGAACCCGATCGCAAGTTCGCGGACGGGGTTCCCGTAGAGACCGACGGCCGACAGCGAGAGGTCCCAGATCAAGACCCCGATAGCCGTCCCGAGCGCGATTATCGCCATCACACCCCCGAATCTCACGATTGTCTGGCTGAAAAACTCTCGTGGCGTTCCGAGTTTGTGTTCGACACGCTCAACCGGGTCCGCCTCGCCGCGTCCGTAGACCAGATACGCATACAGCAGGGCAATACAGATGACCAGAAGCGCAGCACCGAGCACTGGAGCCGCACCGGCGTTCATGATGTCGATCCCTCGGGGGAAAGCGCCGGTGGCTCGTCGACGTACAGCTCCGGGAGAACGTACGTCTCGATGCCCCACACGAACGGGTCGTGGGACCCATCGAGCGCGGCCCGGAGTTCGGCCCCTTGTATCAGTCCCGCCAGCGTCCACGCGGTCCACTCGGGGGAGTCGGTCTCGAAGACGCCGGTTTCGATGCCGTCTCGTATCGTCGCCGTGAGTTCTGCAGTGTACGTATCGTAGAGTCGGCCGAGCGCCCGACGGAGCGCATTGTCGCTGGCGCTTGTCGCGGCCAACAGCTGAAGGCTCGGCGGCGGAGCCTCCAGTCGCTGGATCGTCTCAACGCCGCGGATCCTGACTCCGAGCAGTTCGGGGAGTCGCTGTTCCGGCGGCCCGTCGATCGTCAGCTTTCCCTCTGGATCGTCGATCAGGTACTGGACGAACGCAACCAACAGGTCGTCTTTCGTCTCGAAGTGATAGTGGACCCCGGAGTGTGACATCCCCAGTCGGTCCGCAACTTCCTGCTGTGTCTGCCCTTGCTTTCGGAGTTCGAGCACTTCCACCTGCCGCTCATACTGACGGACAAACAAATGTACACACGACCCACGAGGATCACGCCGTTCGATGGA
>CAYREK010000030.1:0-1557 GCA_964423305.1 uncultured Halobacteriales archaeon
TGTTGTTGGTGCTCCCGAACGGCCGCCCAGTCTTTGTTGACCGCGTCCCAGACGAACGACTCGTAGGCCTCCGTCGACAGCTCGGCGTCTTGGGCGTTCCCCGGAGCGGGGTACTGGGTCCCGACCCACCGCTTGTCCAGGTACGCCTCTCGAACCGGCTCGTTTGCCTGTGCTATCGCGGCGTTTTTCTCCGGGTCGATGTCGCCGCTCTCGTGGGTGTTCGTGTCGGCGCGGATGCCGATGTAGACGTCTGCCTCCTCGACCATCGCTAGTGAGACTTCCGACAGCGAGACATCCTCGATGTCGATCGCGCGTTTGTAGGCGGCACTGATTCGATCGGTCTGTAGCATGGTCGTGACGTTTGCGCCGCGCTCGCCACACAGCCGCGCGACCGCGACGACCAACTCCTCCGAGATCGGGTCACCGCGGATGACGACTTCGTCGTCTGACCCGACATCGACGGAGTGATCAACGATCACCTCGGCGTGGTCCTCCACTCTGGGGTCCATACCATGGTGAGGCATCTCCGAGGTAAAAAGGCGCCCGCTCCGGTGCTCGTCGCGCGATCGGCGGTCGTCCGTGACCACGTACCGCTCTTGCCGTCGGACGCCGGTGTCGGTAGTGTTGACGCGTCCAGCCTGTCGGCACTGGGACCCACAGTCTCAAGCCCGCCCGGCCGGTACCCGGCGCCATGCCAACGGCGATCGTCACGGGATCCTCGCGGGGTATCGGCCGAGCAACGGCGTTGCGGTTCGCCGCGGACGGGTACGATGTCGCGATCAACTACCACACCAGCGACGAGCGTGCGGCGGCGGTCGCGGAGACGGTCCGCGACCGCGGTCGGGCCGCTGCTGTAATCGGCGCCGATGTCTCCGACCCGGAGGGCGCAGAGCGGCTCGTCGAGGAGACCGTCGAGGAGCTCGGCGGGGTCGATCACCTCGTGAACAACGCCGGGATCGACCAGCACCTCTACACCCCGGAGCTGTCGCCCGCCGACTTCGACCGGATCGTCGACACGAACCTCAACTCGGCGTTCATGGTCACGAAAGCCGCCCTTCCACACCTCCGGGCGTCGGACGATTCTCCCTCGGTGACGAACGTCTCCTCGATTCTCGCACATACCGGCGCCCCGATCGAGGTCCACTACGCGGCCTCGAAGGGCGGGATGCTCTCCCTGACCCGGAGCCACGCTGCCGAGTTCGCTCCCGAGATCCGAGTCAACGCCGTTGCGCCCGGCCACGTCGAGACCGATATGACTGCCGACCGGTCGCCAGAACAGAAACGCGAGGAACTCGACCGGATCCCCGTCGACCGGTACGGACAACCTGAGGATATCGCCGACGCCGTCGCCTACCTCCGGGACGCGACCTTCGTCACCGGCGAGACGCTCAACGTCAACGGCGGCGAGGACATGCGGTAGTCAGTCGTCGCCGGCCGCCGGGGTCGTCAGGTCCCGGTCCGCGCGAGGCCCGTCGAGATCCACCGCCGGGAGCAGGTCCCGGAGGTACCGGCCGGTGTGTGACCCCTCGGTCCGGGCTACCTCCTCGGGCGTGCCGG
>CAYREK010000030.1:1655-22098 GCA_964423305.1 uncultured Halobacteriales archaeon
ACAGCGTGTCGCCGGTGTCTTTCTTGCCGAGTTCTTCGGCGAGTTTCACGCGCTGGGCCTCTCCGCCCGAGAGGGTCGTCGAGGGCTGGCCCAGCTTCATGTATCCCAGCCCGACATCCTCAAGCAGTTCGAGCCGCCGGCGCAGCTGGCCGTGGCTCTCGAAAAACTCCCGGGCTTCGGCGACGCTCATCTCCAACACGTCGGCGATTGTCTTCCCGCGGAACTGCACCTCGAGGGTCTCGTCGTTGTACCGGTCGCCGCCACACTCCTCACAGGGAACTGTCACGTCAGACAGGAAGTTCATGTCGATGGTTACCGTCCCCTGGCCGCCACACTCCTCGCAGCGCCCGCCCTTGACGTTAAACGAGAATCGGCCCTTGTCGTAGCCCCGGCGCTGGGCCAGGTCGGACTGTGCGAACAGCTCCCGAACGTAATCGAACACGCCGGTGTAGGTCGCGGGGTTCGACCGCGGCGTCCGCCCGATCGGAGACTGATCGATCAGCCGTACCGTCTCGATCCGCTCGATTCCCTCGATCGCGTCGTGGGCGCCCGGGTCGACGCTCGTATTGTCGTTCATCTCCCGGGCCAGGCCTTTGTACAAGATCTCGTGCATCAGGGTCGACTTCCCGGAGCCGGAGACCCCGGTGATCGCGGTGAACGCCCCCAGCGGCACCGGCACGTCGATGTTCTTAAGATTGTGCTGGCGCGCCCCGCGGATGGTCAACTCTCCGTCGGGATCGCGGCGCTTTTCCGGGACCGGGATCGCCCGCTCGCCGGAGAGGTACTGGCCCGTGACGCTGTCCTCGGCGGCGGTGACATCCTCGACGGACCCGGAGACGACGACCTCGCCGCCTCGCTTGCCGGGCCCGGGCCCGATGTCGACGACGTGATCGGCACGGCGCATCGTCTCGGTGTCGTGTTCGACCACGACCAATGTGTTGCCCAGATCCCGCAGCTCCGCTAAGGTGTTCAGGAGTCGGTCGTTGTCCCGCTGGTGGAGCCCGATCGAGGGCTCGTCGAGCACGTACAGGACCCCGACCAGTCCCGACCCGATCTGGGTCGCCAGCCGGATCCGCTGGCTCTCCCCACCCGACAGCGTCGCCGCCTCCCGGTCGAGGGTGAGATACTCGAGCCCGACCTCGGACATGAACCCGAGCCGGGCGCGGATCTCCTTGAGGATCTCCTCGGCGATCGTGCGCTCGCGCTCGTCGAGGTCGGCCTCAAGATCCTCGAAGTGTGCCAGCGCGTCGCCGATCGACAGCTCGTTGACCTCGGTGATGGCGGTGCCGTCGATCAACACGGCTCGGGATTCGGCTTTCAGCCGGGTGCCCTCGCAGGCTGGACAGGTCGTGGTCGCCATGTACTCCTCGATGTGTTCGCGGGCGCGGTCGCTGTCGGTCTCGACGTGACGACGCTCCAGGTTCGGGATCACACCCTCGAAACGCTCGCGTTTCTCGCGGGTGCCGTTTTTCGTCTCCCAGCGAAACTGCACCACGTCGTCGGTCCCGTAGAGAAACTGCCGGCGAACGTCTGCGGGCAGCTCCTCGAAGGGGGTCTCCAGACCGACGCCGAAGTGCTCGGCGACGTTGTCGAGCTGGCGAGAGTAGTAGGTCCGGTTGTAACTCCAGGGCTCGAAGACGTGTTTCAGCGGCTTGGAGGGGTCCTGTACGACAAGATCCTCGCTGACCTCCTTGGTCTGGCCGAGCCCCTCACACTCCGGGCAGGCGCCGTAGGGACTGTTAAACGAGAACGATCGGGTCTCGACCGGGCTGATGTCGATCCCGCAGTGCGTGCAGGCAAGTTCCTCGGAGAACTCGACGACCAGCCGATCGTTCTCCTGGTCGTCGCCGAGATCGCCCGTCGAGCGGACGCTCGTCCCGCCCAGCTCCAGGTCGGCGGGGGGATCGGGAACGATCACCTTCAGTATCCCGTCGGCTTCCTCGAGAGCGGTCTCGACGGAGTCGGTGATCCGCCCCCGGGCGTCCTCGGCGAGCCGAACCCGATCGACCACCACGTCGATCGTGTGGTCGTAGTTCTCGTCGAGTTCGGGCCGATCGAGGCTCAGGTCGTAGCGCTCCCCGTCGACCTCGACACGGGCGTACCCCTCCGCGGCCAGCTCGTCGAACAGCTCCTCGAAGGCGCCTTTCTGATCGCGCACGACCGGTGCACACAGCTCCGCCCGAGTGCCCTCCGGGGCGGCGAGCAGCCGCCGAACCATCTGTTGAGGGCTCTGTTCGGAGACCTCGCGGCCACACTCCGGGCAGTGTGGCGTCCCGACCCGGGCGTACAGCAGGCGCAGGTAGTCGTGCAGCTCCGTGACGGTGCCGACCGTCGACCGGGGGTTGTTGGCGGCGTTTTTCTGATCGATCGAGATCGCCGGCGAGAGCCCCTCGACGGCCTCGACCTGGGGTTTGTCCATCTGTCCGAGGAAGTTCCTGGCGTAGGCCGACAGTGACTCGACGTACCGGCGCTGCCCCTCGGCGTAGATCGTCTCGAAGGCAAGCGAGGATTTCCCCGACCCCGATAGTCCCGTGACGACGGTGAGCCGCTCGCGGGGTATCTCGACGTCGACATCCTTGAGGTTGTTCTCGGCGGCGCCCCGAACGGTGATGTACTCACGGCTCATCCGTTGTCTCTGGAACGACCCACGGCCACCTAACTGTTCTGTTGTCGCCGTTTCCGGTTTCTCGGCGGCTCAGACGATCTCGCCGTCGAGACCGAGATGAATGAGGACTCCGCCGTAGAAGGCCCCGACGACCGCGACCGCGCTGACCTGCTCGGCGAGGCCCAGCTCGAGGGTCAGCCCGACCGCCCCGACCGCGAGGACGGCTGCCAGCCCAAAGGTTATCGCGACGCTGTGGGTCCACCCGCGGTGTTCTCGCGTGACCAGACCGATCGTCGGATCGACCGCCCCAACCAAGGCGATCGTCGCGAGACCAACCCCGCCGGCTGCGACTGCCGCCGGCGGCACGCTGGTTCCGACCTCCGTGACGGCGGTCTCGGCCGCGCCGACGAGCGTCTCGACTCGTAAGCCCGCGGCTGCCGCGACTCCCGCAACGACCAACCCTTGGAGCCCTCGGACGGCCTTCTGGCGGGGGATCGAGGCGTGGTGATCGATGTCGGGAAAGATCGCGCCCACGAAGGCCGCGATCCCGGCGCCGATAGCCGCGGCGACCGACAGCACGATCGCCCCGAACACCGTGTATACCGCCACCCCGACCACGATCGCGGCGAGCACGGCCCCGCCGCGTCCCCAGCGTGCGTGGGTCGGATAGTTTGGCATACCAGCCTCTCACGCTCGGGCGGATATATGCCTCGCGAATGTCTCTCGGCCGATCGGCGACGACTGGCAGAACTCGATTCGACGCCAGTCCGATGTCTCTTGGACGCGGTGAACGAACCAACGACGTTGACCGATCGGCCGACGAGCACACCCCGGAGCCGACGGACTGCCCGCCGCTGTGCCCGACGGTTTCCGCTCTCGAGGAGAGTGACGTGGGCGCCACGGCTCCGAGACGACTCGCCGTCGACGAGGGCCCGACAGCTACCGCTCGTAGGCGTACACTGTTTCCGGGTCCGGGAAAAACGCCTCGGGATCGTCGTGTTCGATCGTTCCCAAGTGTGTCCCGTCGAGTTTCTTTACGTGCGTGAACATCTTCCCTCGATCGAGTGCCGTCCTGACCAGCGGCGCAGCAAACTGCAGGCGGAACGCCCCGGCGACAAACAGTGCGATCTGTGCGTCGTGGTCGAGACACTCGGTCACAATAAACCGGTTGGGCCCGGCGTCGGCCTGGTAAACCCCGGTCTCTCCGAAATCGGCCCGGCCGGACACCGTGGTGAACTCGTCTGCGACGTTGCCCGGAAAGACGTAACTCAGCCCCCACTCCTCTGAGTCGCCCGTGCTCGGGGACTTTGGTGTCGTGTCTCCGGCGGCGACGGTGAGCGTCTCGTAGCCCGCCTCCGCGCGGTCGGCGGCCATTGCTTTCATGTCCGCTACTGCCTGTGTCCACCCGCTCTGTGACTGCTCTGCGGTCCGTGCGAGCTGGTCGGCGTCGTCTCCGCCCGACTCACCGGGGCCGGTTCGAACCATACCTAGACCAGCCTACAGGGCGGTAAAACGTTTGCGAGGATCACGCGCCGACACCGGCGCCGACTTCGAGCACGAGCGAGACCCCCAAGACGACGAGACTCGTCGCGAAGATCTTGGCGTCGCGGCTCACTCGCTTTTCGAACGGGATCGTCCGACCCCGAAGCGGTGGAAGCCGGGCGAGTCGATCCTCGATCGCCCAGGCTCGCCCGGTGTCAAACGAGACCCGTTTGCGCTCTCGACGCTTACCCGCCGGCTGGATCGCGAGTCCGCCCAGCCCGAACAGCGCGAATCCGACGACAAACAGGGCGTACTTTAGCGTGAGTATCCCGTTGCCCAGCGTGTACGCACCGACCGCACAGGCCGTGACGACCGCAGCCGAGGCGGCCCCGACCCAGACGGCGAATTCGACCTGCGCGGCGTTACTCGGCGTCTGCACGGCGTTCGATTACGGGGGAGACATCTTCGTACTCGTCGGCGTGCCGGTGACAGTAGCTGCGCCGGCCCGTCTCCGAGACCTCGTAGGTTTCGGGGCGCTCTCGATCGCAAACGCTCGCGAACTCCTCGTAGAGCGCTTTCTGGGCCTCGGCCGGATCCCCGCGCTTGACAGTCTCAACTGCCCCCTGGACGTGTTCCTCCACCTGCGGTGGTACCTCGAGGCCGTCGAAGATGTCTGTAGCGGCTTGTTCGATGTCATTGAACTTCCCGAACCCTCCGACCCGGCGTCTGACGCGGTCACGCACGGAGAGGTCGATCCTGGCGCGTTCTCGGACGACCTCCCTGAACTCCTCGATCGCGTCCCAGACCTCCGGATCGATGTCGGCGTAGGCTTCGGGCTTAATTTTTGCCGGACACCGAGTCGAGAAGTTACACCCGACCGGTGCGTCGCTCGGACTCGGCGGCGTTCCGGGAAGCGTGATCCGACGGGAGGTGTCCGTCGGGTCCGGCTCCGGGATCGCAGACAGCAGCGATTGTGTGTACGGGTTCGCCGGGTCCTGAAACAGTTCCTCGGTCTCGCCCATCTCCATGATCTTCCCGAGATACATCACTGCGACGCGGTCGGCGATGTACCGGACCACCGAGAGGTCGTGTGCGATAAGCAGGTAGGTGAGATTGAACTCCTCCTGTAGGTCCTCGAGGAGGCTGATGATCTTCGCTTGCACGGATACGTCGAGCGCGGAGACCGGTTCGTCGAGGACGAGAAACTCCGGCTTGAGCGCGAGCGCTCGGGCGATGCCGATCCGCTGGCGTTGCCCGCCCGAGAACTGGTGTGGGTACCGGAAGTAGTGCTCGTCCGGGAGCCCGACCGCAGACAACAAGTCGAGCACGCGCTCGCGGCGGTCGCTCTTTGTCTTCCAGCCGTGGGCGTCGAGCGGCTCCCGGATGATCTCTCCGACCGTCATCCGGTCGTTCAGGCTCGACTCGGGATCCTGAAAGACCATCTGGGCGTTCTTGCGCCAGTTTTTGAGGTCCGATCCCGACAGGGTCGTGATGTCGGTGTCGTCGAACACGATCGAGCCCTCGGTCGCGGTCTCGAGAGCCAGTAGCGTCCGACCGAGTGTGCTCTTCCCGCAGCCGGACTCGCCGACCAGTCCCAGCGTCTCGCCGCGCTTGATCTCGAAGGAGACACCATCGACGGCTTTCACCGGCGGGTCGGCAAACAGCCCGTCGCCGCCGTAGTACTTTTTCAATCCCTCGACTTCGACCAGTGTCTCTGCCTTCCGCGTTGGATTCGACCGTTCGAGCGTGCTCATGGACTCTCCTCGGGTGTGTCTTCTGTTCCGCTTTCCGTGTTGTTCTCTGCTAGTTCGACGTGCGTCTCGATGCGCCTGGTTTCTCCCTGATCGTCTGGGTACAACAGACACGCCGCCGTGTGGTCTTCGTGGTCGCCAGCGGGGACGTGCTGTGGTGGCACCTCATCGCAAGCATCGAAGGCCTTCGGACACCGCGGCGCGAACCGGCAGTGATCGGCCGGCTCGTTTGGCGTTGGCACCCGTCCCTCGATCGTCTCGAGGTCCCCGGCGCGGGCGTGGTTTCCGGGGATCGACCGGAGAAGCGCCTCCGTGTAGGGGTGCTGTGGGTTTGCGAACAGCTCCTCGACCGGGGCCTTCTCAACGATCTCGCCGGCGTACATCACGTTCACGCGGTCGGCGATGTCCGCGATGACGCCCATATCGTGGGTAATAAACAGGATCGACAGCCCACGCTCGTCCTGGAGATCTTTTAGAAGATCGAGGATCTGTGCCTGGATGGTCACGTCCAGGGCGGTCGTCGGCTCGTCCGCGATCAGAAACTCGGGGCCACAGGCCAGCATCATCGCGATGACTGCACGCTGGCGCATTCCGCCGGAGAACTCGTGTGGGTACTCCTCCAGCCGGCGCTTTGCGTCTGGGATCCCGACAGCTCGGAGCAGCCGCGTTGCCTCTTCGACGGCCTCGTCGCCGGTGATGTCGCGATTGACGGCGAGTGACTCCCGGATCTGATTGCCGACGGTGTAGACGGGATTAAGCGACTGCTGGGGATCCTGAAAGACCATCCCGATCCCGCTCCCGCGGACAGACCGGTACTGCTCGTCCGAGAGCTCTGTCAGCTCCTGGCCATTAAACAGGATCGACGAGCCCGGCAGGATCTTGCCCGGCGAATCGATCAGGCCCATAATCGAGCGGGCCGTGACGCTTTTCCCCGACCCGGACTCGCCGACGATCCCCACGGTCTCGCCGCGACCAACGTCGAAGCTGATCGAGTCGACGGCACGAATCGTCTCGTCGTCGGTGTAAAACACCGTCTCGAGGTTTCTCACGGAGAGGATCGGATCCTCGGTGCCGGTGGTCGACCGCTTGGATCCGTCTCGGTCTCTGTCTTGAGTCTGGCTCTGTTCTCGTTGGCGAGACATTAGGCACCACCTCCGGCGGCCGCTTCCTCGTTTTCATCGCCGCCGGTTTCGGGGTCGATAGCGTCTCTGATCCCGTCACCCAAGGCGTTCAGCCCGGTCACGAGCAGCACGATCATCAGCCCGGGGATCAGCGAGATATGCCACGATACCGAGGAGACGTAGTTTTGCCCTGCCGAGATCGCCCGCCCCCACGCGGGGGTCGGCGGATCGATCCCCAGCCCGTTGCCGAGAAACGAGAGCGCCGAGAGGCTGATGATGATCCCGCCCATCGACATCGAGGCGTAGACGAGGAGGTACCCGACGATGTACGGAACCATGTGCTTTTGCATGATTTTCCGC
Organism: uncultured Halobacteriales archaeon; assembly: GCA_964423305.1. Taxonomy (GTDB): domain Archaea; phylum Halobacteriota; class Halobacteria; order Halobacteriales; family Haloarculaceae; genus Halovenus. The sequence goes on from CAYREK010000030.1 coordinate 8,975, forward strand.
GGCTGTTGGCCGTAGCTTTTCGCCGCCTGAACCCACTCCTCTCGGGCGACTTGTAACGCCGGACCACGGACCGCCCGCCACAGGAACGGCCACGTGGTAAACGCAAAGATCAGCGCCAACAGGAAGCCCCCATCAAGCACTCCGCCCAGCCACGTGTCCGCAAATACCGCACTCATCATGATCAACAACAGCAGCTGCGGGATCGATGTCACACCGTCGGCGACCGTGATCACCCCCAAGTCGAGCGACCCGGTGTAGTACGCGGCAAACATCGACAGCACCAACGCGATTAGCGTCCCGCCGCCGATTGCCATTCCAGAGACGATCATCGTGATCCGAGCCCCGCCCATCATGAAGGTAAACAGATCACGGCCGTTCGGGAGCGTCCCGAACGGATGGAATCGTCCGTAGTCGTCGTAGGACATGACACCGACGTTGGTTTCCACTGCGCCCTTTGACTTCGAGTTGAAGTTGGCGTCGCCGGCGAACACGGTCTCAACGGTGCCGTCCTCGGAGAGATACTGGATCTGGCTCTCCTCTGCGTAGGGGCTCTGGATGTTCTGGCTGACAGTCGAGGGAGCAAGCGCGGAGCCAAACGCCGCCATGGTCAAGAACACGAGCAGGACGATGATACCGAACTGTCCCCACCGGTGGTCCCGGAGGTTGTCGACGATGTCGTCGGTCGGGCTCCAGTCGGCCTCGCGGTAGTGGCTGCGGTAGACGAGCCACCCACGGAACACCCAGTAGGCTGTGAACAGGGCGTAGGCGAGAATGAGCGTAAAGCGCAACGCCCAGGCGAGCGCCGGTTCGAGTCCGAGGAACGTCCCCTCCCACGACCCGCCTGGAGTCTGATAGCCCTGGTTGGGGATCAACTCGCGACTGAACAGCGAGGGGAGTTCGGCGAAGAACCCGCCCGCGTCTCGGAGCGCACCCACTGCGCCTACCTGGAGGTTGCCGACCACGCCGGCGAGCCCGGGCGCGACATAGCTCAGGAGGATCTCGACAAGCGCTGTCACCCCGACGACGACCGCGTCCGCGGCGCCGACGACGAGTCCTGCCCAGGTGGCGAACTCGACTGCAATCAACACGGCCATCGGGACCGCCCACCGCAGGAACGGTCCCGGAGACTCGGCGATGCGTGCAAACAGTGACAGGTCGTCTCGCTGGGTCAGTTCCTCGCGGATCGACTTGGTGGTGTGACGGTCAGACATGTTACTCGGTCCCTCCGAGGGTGATTCGCGGGTCGATGTACGTGTACAGCAGATCCTGGCTGATATTAAAGAGGAGCTGGATCACGATGAAGATGAACACGAGCGCCATCACGAGCGGGATGTCCGGGCCAAGCACCGCATTGAAAAACAGGTTCCCGAGCCCGTTGATCCCGAAGACCGCCTCGACGAGGACGGACCCGCCGATCAGCAGGTAGAACTCGCCCATGATGACGGGTAACAGCGGGATGATCGCGTTCCGTCCGACGTGTTTGGTAACGATTCGGCGGGATGACAGGCCCTTTGCCTTTGCTGTTTCGACGTATTTCGCGTTGATGCTCTCAAGCACCGCGGTCCGCCCGATGCGGACCTCATTGCCCATGGATGAGGACCCGAGCACGAGCGCCGCGGGTAGGATCCACTTGACCGAGGCGAACATCGGCCCCGGGTTTGGGATCGGAATAAAGAGCACCTCGAGTACCGGCACCCCTTCGAGAATGTGGACGTTCGTAAACAGGTTGTTCAGTGAGTCGGGTGTGCCGCTGACCTGCGTTTCGACGATTGCGGTGCGGTAAAAGTCGAGTGCACCGCCGGCAGTAATCAGCCCAGCGAGGATGACGGCGAGCCAGAAGTTCGGCATCGCCCGCCAGATAATCCCGAACCCGGAGGTGGCGTAGTCCCGCATGGTGTTTGCGCGCAACCCGGCGTACAGCCCCAGGGGGATTCCGACCCCGAGCGCGATCACGACCGACCAGAAGCCCAGAAAGATCGTCGCCGGCATCCGGTTGACGATGAGCTCCGTCACGGGAGTTTCGCGCTGGATCGTCCACGACTCGCCGAAGTCAAGCGTAAACAAGTCGATGAGGACCCTGAAGTACTGCTCCCACAGCGGGATCGGCTGCCCACTTGAGTCGATGTAGTTGAGTTCCATCCGGAGCTGTCTGACATCCTCGGGCGTAGCCTGCTGGCCGAGAATGCTTCCGACCGGATCGATCGGGCCCAGATAGAGGATCAGAAACGACATCGTGATTCCGAACAGCATCACCGGAATCCCGAGCAGGAATCGCTTGAAAATGTACAGTAAGCGATTCATTATTTTATCGTCCCAGACGCGGGCCTGTTCTCAACCCCGAACGCACTCGCAGACACTCAGTCCTGTCGAGAGCGATCGGCTGTTCGTGGTCGGTCGTGTGAACGCTTTGGAACACGCTTTGAGCGGTTGATCGGTGTTGAGAGAGACGCAGATTGTTCGCCGTGTCCGTGTAGCGCAAGCGTACCCGAGTGAAATAGATGATCCCGTTTAACTATGTCGATCGGTTCTCCCTTTTGTCTGCGTTGTCAGTCTCACCCGTGGGCGGCGGGTGTAGCGTGGGAGCTACTCTCCCTGCCAGTGATCGGCGTATCCGTCGCCGCCGCCGGGGAAGACCTGCGGTGGGGTGAGGTGGAAGGCGGACGCGCCACGACCCTTGAACACGCTTTCAACAAACGCATCGCGCGTCATCACGTATGCCATCGCCTGCCGGACCGGCTTGGGCACGTTCTCCATGTTGAATCCGACGTAGTAGGTGTCGATCGTCGGCGTGCGCGCCATATTGACTGTCTCGTCGTTCCCGAGCGGGCCGTAGGACCCGAGCTGCTGTGCGCCGTCTTGCTCGGTGAACTCAAGAAGACTGGGGTCAAACTGCGAGGTCGGAATCGCGCTGACATCCGCGTTTTCGTTGAGGAACCGGTTGTATATCGCGTTGGGCTCGCTGAGAATTGCGCTTTGGATGTTCTGCACGCTTGGCTCTCCGTCGTGGTAGTCGGCAAACGCCGAGGCACGGAACTCGCCGCCGGTTCCGGAGTTCCACTCCTCGAAGACGAACGGACCACACCCGACCGGGTTCGTCGAGAACTGCTGGTAGTCCATATCGCCGTCGTAACCCTCGATATCGCCGACGATTCCCTCCGGTACGGCCGAGAACGCCCCGTAGCTGAACACCTCGAGCGCGTAGCCGAACGGCTCACGGAGCGTGACGCTGAACGAGTACTCGCCGGTCGCCTCGACGGCTACCGATCCGGGCACGACGTTGCCGTCGTCGTCTTCCTCGCGCTCGATGTTCAGGACCGACAGCGGGAAGTACGTGTTCGTCGAGTTCGAGGACTCGACGAGCCGCCGGATCGAGTAGACCATGTCGTCGGCGGTCAGCTCGCCGTAGTCGCCGTGGAACTGCACGCCCTCTTTGAGCGTGAACTCGTACTCGGTCAGGTCGTCGTTTACCTCGAAATCCTCGACCAGGAGCGGCTCGACCTCGACGGTCCCGTTGACGTAATTGAACGGTGCGTCGAACATGTCCATGATATTGTCACCGCTTGCCGTGTTTCCGGACGCGACCGGGTCGAGTGAGTTGAACGTTGCCGAGGTGCTGCTCAGCGTGTCGCTGCCCTCGAGCCCGCGGACGGACGTGCTGGTCTTCGCCCGAGATCCACCCATTCCACCTGGCGGGTCATAGTCGACGCGATCGTACCAGAAGACATCGGCAACGCTGTGATAGATCGGGAGCATCGCCGCGGACTCCCAAAGGGCCTTCTCAAGCTGTAGCGTCGCCTCTCCGCGTGCGCTCACTTCCTCGTCGCTGGTGCCCGGGTTGTTCGAGATCTGTGCGAACGCCTCGGCCGCTGCGTTGCGGACCTCGGAGTCAGTGTAGGAGTCCTCGGTCCAGAACAGCCGCGCGCCGTTTGGCGTGTATCCCTCGGCATCGTAAATCGTGTTATCCGGGTCGGCCAGCTGCGTGAAGTTCCTGATCCCCGGATAGTCCGCGATCCAGCCGAGTGTGAACGCGTCCATGTCACCCTGCTCTGTCCGCTCAAGGAGAGCACCGAAGTCAGCCCTGGTAATATTCATGTCGATGTAGGCCGACTCGAGCCGGGCGCGGAGTGTGTTTGCGATCTCCTCGAAGGCATCCGAGTTGTACTGTAGCCAGTCGAGTTCGAACCGGTTGTCCGGTCCGTACCCGGCTTCTTCCATCACCCGCTGGGCCTCCCCAAGCTGGTTCTCGTTGGCACCGTATGGGTACGACGAGGGCAACGCAAACTCCTCGCCGGTTCCGTCGTCGCCGGTTCCGTCGTTGCCGGTTCCGTCGTCGCCGGTTCCGTCGTCGCCGCTCGGTTCATCATCGCCGTCGTCGTCTCCTGTACACCCTGCGAAGCCAGCAGTGAGCGCTGACGCACCGGTTACCTGTAGGAACCGACGACGCCTGAGCTCGTCTTCATCAGACATACAATATAAATCACTACATAACACGTATTAACTTTTTTGTTTGGGTACGTTCCTCACTGCCCTGTGGGATCACAACAGGAGGGTACTCTATCAGCGACGTTCGGCGCCGGAACTTCGGACCGAGCCCCGATCTCGGCAGAGTTCTGTCGCGCACAGTCGTTCGCGACGTGAGCACACCTTCGTAGTTCATCGGTCCAGCAGGCCGGTCTCGCTCGACAGAGATTTATCTCTCTCCGATAATTTCGGTAATACGTGTCCGGGCAAGGATCCGAACTCTCGATCTCCGCATATCCCGAGTGCGGGACGGGCCCTGCCTGGTCGCCGCGTTGAATCCTACGAGTGCGGCGCCACAGCTAACTAAGCCACCCGGGGTCATCGAACTGCAGCGGGGTCGCTCCATTTAACACTCCCATCCCGTGTGGCCCCCGACGTTTCCGGTGGCTTCCGCCAGCGCGGTCGGTACGATCGATGGGACTGACATAGAGGATTGCCATATGTATCAAAGTTGATATTACGGAGGACGGGGTTCCGGCGGTGTGGGCGGGGACCCACTTCGAGGACCTGCGGTACACGGGCGATCCGGGCGAGGTAGCCTGCCGGCACAGCGAGGGCGGTGCCGACGAGTGTCTCGGGTCGCAAGCCGGCGACCACCGCGACCCCCCAACGACCAACCCTTAGAGCCCTCGGGCGGTCTTCTGGCGAGGAATCGAGGCGTGGCGATCGATGTCGGGAAAGATCGCCCCGACGAAGGCCACAGTCCCAGCACTGGCGGCCCCGGCGATCGCCAGCGGGACCGCCCCGAATCGTGCGTACATCGCCCCCGACCGCGATTGCGGCGAGAACGGCTCCGCCGCGCCCCCAGCACGCGTGGGTCGGGTAGTCTGCACGCAACACTCCCCAGTCGCTCGAATAAACGCTTCGCGAAGTGCTCTGTGATCGTCCCGCGTCCGGGTCGCGAGCCGGGAGTTTTTGTCCGGGGCGCCCCCCGTGAGCGCATGGCGACAACGACGTACCCGATCGCGCGGTATCTCAGCATCGACACGGCCTCCTCGCCGTCCCTGACCGCCGACGGCGGACTCCTCTTCTTACAGGACACCACCGGCACGCCCCAGCTCTGGTATCGGCCCGACCGGGAGACCGATCCCCGCCGGCTCACGGCCGAGGACGAGCGGATCTCCTTTGTCGCCGCCTCACCGACCCGTTCCGAGGCGATCTTCGGGATGGACCAGGGCAGCGACGAGCACGACCAGCTGTTTCGCTACGACCTCCCAACGGGCGTCCAGACCCCGCTGACCCGGCAGCCGGAAGCGATCCACACCTGGGGGGCCTGGAGCCCCGACGGCGACCGCTTTGCCTTCGCGGCCAACCGCCACGAGCGCGACCGGTTCGACGTCTACGTCCAGTCCCGCGATGGCGGTCCCGAGAACGCCGAGTTGGTCTATGAGGGCCCGGGCGGCTTCCTCTCGGTGGCTGACTGGGGGCCCGACGGTCGGCTCGCACTCTCGCGTGCCCGCTCGAGTAACACACAGGCGCTGTCCACACTGTCGGTCGAGACCGGCGAGCACACGCAGATCGCCGAGTCAGAGGCCCGCCACCGTCAGCCGTCGTTCGGCACCGAGGGCGGCCTGTACTGTCTCACCGACCGCGCCGGAGACCGGCTCGCACTCGGCCGGTTCAGTCCCGACGGCGAGTTCGCGGTCGCGGTCGCGGACGACGAGTGGAACGTCGACGGCTACGCCGTCGCTGAGGGAGCGCTCGCGTACACCCGCAACGTCGACGGGTACAGCAGCCTCCACCGCGGAACGCTTGCGGATCCGACGGAGTTCCAGGAGGTTCACTCGACCGCCCCGGAGAGCGTGATCGCCGAGCTCACGATCGGCCCGGCAGGCGAGCGCCTCGCCGTCGCCCGGTCTGAAAGCACGACTCCCTACGAGATCGGGGTCGGTGCACTCGACGAGGGTCCGCCGGTCTCGTGGACGCCCCAGGGCACGCTCGGGATTCCCGAAGAGTGGTTCCGGACGCCGGAGACGATCCGCTACCAGACCTTCGACGGGCGCTCGATCCCCGCCTACTGGACGCTCCCGGCCGCCCCCGAGGCGGGCGCGACGCCGGTGATCGTCGACATCCACGGCGGGCCCCACCACCAGCGCCGCCCGTGGTTTTACCCGGTCAAGCAGTACTTCCTCAACCGTGGATACGCCGTCTTTGAGCCCAACGTCCGGGGATCTTCTGGGTACGGTCGGGCGTATACGCAACTCGATGATCAAAATCTCCGACTCGACTCGGTCGCCGACATCGAGGCCGCCGTCGAGTGGCTCCACGACAAGCCGGCCGTCGATCCCGACCGGATCGTCGCGTACGGCCGCTCGTACGGCGGATTCATGGTACTCGCGGCGATCACGCAGTACCCCGACCTGTGGGCCGGAGCCGTCGACTTTGTCGGGATCGCGGACTTCGAGACGTTCCTCGAGAACACCGGAGCGTGGCGGCGAGGACACCGCGAGGCCGAGTATGGTAGTCTCGACGATCCGGAGTTGCTTGAGGAGATCAGCCCCGTTCACGACATCGACCAGGTCGCCTGCCCACTTTTCGTCCAGCACGGCGCCAACGATCCCCGTGTGCCGGTCGGCGAGGCCGAGCAGATCGCCGAACGGGCCCGCGAGCAGGGTGTCCCCGTCGAGACGCTGATCTTCGAGGATGAGGGCCATCACACGACTGACCGGTCGAACCTGATCGAACAGTTCGAGCGAATCGCCGCCTTCCTCGACGAGCACGTGTGATCCTGGCAGGGCTGTCGCCGTTTGGATTAGCGAGTGGCCAGTCCCTGCTGCAGGTGCTACCAGCCGTCCTGCCCGACTGTTAAAGCGCTGTCCCGACTGGGTTCGACGCCGGGTAACTGATACAAAATCCTACAAAAGTTCCGTTCAGAGAGCACTTTTGTTGCCGCCGGCCCTGCTTAGGTGCATGTACGTCGGAAGCGACGACGGGGTCTACAGACTCCCGCCAGCGGGCGGCGAGCCCCGCCGGGTCCTCGAGACGGGGCGGGTCGTGCGGCTCGGACGATTCGACCAGCATGTGTTCGCGGCGACCCGGACGGGACTGTACCGTCGGACCGAGGATGGCTGGCACGATCTTGGCGTCCCCCGAGAGCGGGTGTACGCGGTCGGGGCGAGTCCGGAGCGACTGATTGCGGGAACTCGCCCGGCGGCGCTCTTTGCCGCCGACCCGGGGACACTCGAGTAGCAGGAACTCGATGGATTTCAGGAGCTACCTTCGCGCTCGCGGTGGCGACTACCCCGCCACGAGAACCTCGCACAGGTCCGGGACGTTCAGTTCGATCCTGGTGGCCCCGACAGTCCCGATCGGGTGGTGGCTGCCGCCGAGGTGGGCGGCGTTCACGTCAGCGCGGACGGTGGCGAGACCTGGGCCGAACGCCGCGAGGGCGTCGACGACGATATCCACGAGCTCCACGTCGCCGGTCCGGGTGCGTACGTCGTTGCGACCGGCGACGGGCTGTACCGGACGAACACCGCCGGTCGATCCTGGGAGCGACTCGACGAGGCCGTTCCACAGCGGTACTTCCGGGCCGTACACGTGTACCGGGAAACGATCTACGCCGGGGGCGCCATGGCGAACTCCTCGACGTGGAACGATCCGAGCGCCGATCCACAACTTCTCGCGTACCGCAACAGTGTGCTTCACGAGGCTGACGTACCGTACCCCGACGAGACGGTCTCTGGACTCGGAACGGTCGAGAACCGGGCTGGTCGCGGTCACCCACCGGGGACACGTTCTCGGGCGGGCGGACGGCGGCTGGAACGAACTCGGTGCCGTTCCGACTCCCGGCGATGTGACCGGCCGGTACACGCCGGTACTTGCCGAGTGAGTGCCGCCGCCGCATCGATAGCGCTGGCGTTGACACTCGATTCTGTCCGTTCACGGACCGGTACTGAAAGAGTGCCCGGGGAGGGATCCGAACCCTCGATCTCCGCATATCCCAGGTGCGGGGGGAGCCCCGCCTGGTCGCCGCGTGGAACCCTATGAGTGCGGCGCTATGTCCGACTAAGCCACCCGGGCTCGTTGAAGTGTAGCGGAGTCGGTCTCTTTAACGTTCCCATTCCCGGCGGCCCCCAGCGTTTCCGGTGGCTTTTGTCCGCGGGGCCGGTACGATTGGTCGATGGGACTAACAAAGCGGATCATCCCGTGTATCGACGTCGATGTCGACGAGGACGGGACTCCGGCGGTGTACACGGGGACGAACTTCGAGGACCTGCGGTACACGGGCGATCCGGTCGAGATGGCCCGCCGGTACAACGAGGCCGGCGCCGACGAGTTCGTCTTTCTCGATATCACCGCCTCCGCCGAGGGCCGAGCGACGATGCTCGATGTCGTCCGGGCGATCGCCGACGAGGTCTTTATTCCGCTGACCGTCGGCGGGGGGATCCGGAGCACGGAGGACATCAAGGAGACGCTACGTGCCGGCGCCGACAAGGTCTCGATCAACACCGCGGCGATCGAGGATCCCACCCTGATCGAGCGGGGAGCGGCGGCGTTCGGCAACCAGTGTATCGTCGTCTCGGTCGACGCCCGCCGCCGGTACGACGATCGGGGCACCAACTACGTCGACGTTGACGGCGAACAGGTGTGGTTCGAGGCGACGATCAAAGGCGGTCGAGAGGGTACCGGAATCGACGTGATCGAGTGGGTAAAAGAAGCCCAGCAGCGCGGTGCCGGCGAGCTGTTCATCAACTCGATTGACGCCGACGGCACGAAAGACGGCTACGACGTCCCGCTGATGCGGGCCGTCCGGGAGGCTGTCTCGACGCCAATCATCGCTTCTTCAGGCTGTGGCGGGCCCGAGGATGCCCACGAGGTGCTAACCGAGGCCGGCGCGGACGCTGCGCTCGCGGCCTCGATTTTCCACTCCGGCGAGTATACGATCCAGGAAACGAAAGAGTACCTCCGCGACCGGGGTGTCCCGGTCCGGCTGTGATTCGCCGGTCCATGCTGCGGCCGGGCAACGGCACGCTTTTCGCCGACTGTCGGCTACTCCACGGCGATGAGTGAGTGGCGGTGTGAGTGGTGTGGCAAGCCCCATGAGGAGAACGATCCACCCTGTGACAACTGTGGGCACGGCTCCTTCGAGCGGGCCGTCGTCCCGCGGACCGACCTCGCGGAGGGCGGCCGCGAGCCAACCCTGGTGTGGGTCTGCACCGAGTGTGGCCGCGAACACCCGAAAAACGCCCCTCCGTGCAGCCGGTGTGGCAACGGAACTCTCGAGAAGCGCCGCCAGAAGATCGACGAGTCAGAACTCGCGGCACCCGGCTACCGTGAGCTGCTCACTCCTGGGTACGCCGCGGCGCTGGCCGCGGTCGCGCTCGTCGCGGTCGTGTTTGCACTCGGGCTCGCCGGGGTGATCTCGCTCCCCGGGGCTGGCGGGGATGGACTCGCCGTCGAGGGGACGGTACCCGGAAACGCCACCGACGCCGGCGGGACCGACCTCGCCGCGATTGAGCAGGCCTACCTCACGACGCTGGCCGATCGCCAGCCCGCGGCTGGACTCGAACGCTCGGGGACGCTCGATGAGCTCGCGACCTACGCGAACCAACAGCGCCTCGCCTGGCTGGTCGATCCCGAGGCTCCAACCGCCGAGCGCTCCCGGTCGTTTTTTACTGAACTCGACGAGCGCCTCACCGAGACCTGTTCGACCGGCGGGACACAACTTGCCGGCAGTGTCGACTATGGGCCGGGCGAGGACCCGGCGGCGCTCGCCGATCGGCTCGTCGCCGCCGTCGGAGACGACGACCCCGCCGAGGCCGCGACGGTCGGGATTGACCTCCACGCCTTCGACGGGCGGATATACATCTGGCAGCTGAGCTGTGGCCGCTGATCGAGGCCCGCGTCGGCGACTCAATCCCGGACGACCCAGTGAGATTCGCCCTGATCGATTAGCTGTGCGCGCCCACGAAGCGTGGCGGCGTAGCCGGTTGGGCGCCGTCTGAGCCGGTGCTCGGCGTCGATCCGGACGAGGTGGCCACGGAGCTGTGCCGAGGGCGGTTTCTGTGCGGCGCCACAGTCATAGACCGTTATCAGCTCCTCCGGGGCGGCATCGTAGACGACGAGCCTGGCGTGGGCCGGCAGCCGCCACCGCCGGTCGCCATCCTCCTCGACGACGGCCAGGTGATTCATCCCCTCTTAGGCCGCCTGCTCGTAGGCCTCGCGGAGGGCGTCGGATTTCTCGATCACCCGGTCGGTCCCGTCCTCGAGCGCATCGAGCGCGTCAACGCCGCTTTCGGTTTTGACCGTCAGTACGGGGTCGGTCTGGCCCCCGGACTGTTCCGGGTTCATGTCGTAGGTCGCGGCGGTCACACCCTCGGTTTCGAGCAGCGCCCCTTTGAGGACGTTCATAAACGTGTGATCCTCGCCGGCAATCTCGATCGAGAGCAGCCCGGGCTCCTTGTCGATGACCCGCAGTTCCATAGCTACACTCGCCGGCTGTCCTACCTGTAGCTTTCGATGCGCCCGGAACGCTCTTGATCGATCTGGTCTGCCCCTCAGTATGGAACTCACGGTTGAGGACGGGTTCGACCTCCACGCCTACCGCGACCGGCTGAAGCTGCTCGAACAGACCCGCACGACGACTTACCTCGAGAACCGCGGCGGGCTGACCTGTCCGGCCTGTGGCGAGCCGTTCGACCGGCTGCTGGTCAGCGAGCAACACACCCACACGTTCGCCGATCCCGGCGGCCCGTTCTGTCTGGTCCGGACCGGCGAGCAGCTGCTGGTGCTCACCCACTGACACCGTTAGGCTTACTCGGCAGCCAAGCCGACACCCGAACGTTCGGATGGCCACTCCCTGCGTGCGCGTCCCCCGCGAGGCCGGCGAGCGGACCCGCGAGCGCCTCGCCGCGGCGGAACTTCTCGATCACCGCCACGAGATCGTCCACGAGGACGGCGAGCTGTTCGTCCCCGTTACCGACCCGGCCGCGGTGCCCGCGGAGTTCGAGGTAATCGAGCGGGAGCTCCCGACCCGAGCGCGCCAGACGACCCCCGCCGACCTGCTCGAGTTCGATCCGTCCTACGAGCGGGTCGGCGAGGCTGTTCTGCTCGACGAGGACGACCCCGAGCGGGCCCGCGCAATCGCCGACGCCGTCCTCGAATCGGACATCCCCGCCCGGGCGGTGCTCGACCGCGCCTCGAAGGTGAAAGGCCGGCGCCGGGTCAGGGACTGGACGGTGCTCGCTGGCGAGGGCACTGAGACGGTCCACCGCGAGCACGGCCACGAGTTCGCCGTCGACCTCGCCAAGGCGTACTTCTCCCCGCGGCTGGCGACTGAACGCCACCGCGTCGTCGATCAGGTCCGACCCGGCGAGCGGGCCTTCGACATGTTCGCCGGCGTCGGCCCGTTCGCTGTTCCGATCGCCGCCCACGGGGCGACCGTCGTCGCGACCGACATCAACCCCGTCGCGATCGAGTACCTCGAGGAAAACGCCCGCCGCAACGGCGTGAGCGAGGCCGTTACCGCGATCTGTGCCGATGTCCGGGCGGTCGACGGCTACGAGGACTGGGCCGACCGGCTCGTGATGAACCTGCCTCACTCGGCAGACGAGTACCTCGACACCGCCTTCGAGCTCGCAGCCGAGGAGGCGGTCGTGCACTACTACGAGTTCGCCCACGAGGACGACCCCTACGGCCCCGCCGAGGAGACGCTCCGGACAGCGGCCCGGAAGGCGGGATACGACCTGACCGTCGAGACCCGCCACACAGTCCGCTCGTACGCGCCCCACGAGTACAACGTCGTGCTTGATGTCCGCGCGACCCGGTAGATTCAGAAGCCTTATTGTGGGTTTCGGCGCTATCTGTGGGTAGACGGTGCCGGTGTAGCTCAGACTGGCAGAGCGAATCCTTCGTAAGGATTAGGCCGAGGGTTCAAATCCCTCCACCGGCTCTCGGGATTTGCTCACGTGACACCCGCGAACCGCTCGGTGACAGTGTTACGTCTCGTATAGCTCTTCCAGGGAGCCTACTCGTGCTCTCGGGTCGACGCAGTCGTGGACGGTAGTTGATTGCTCGTAACGGCGGATCACCGACAGTGGTATCCTCAGTCTCAGCCTCGTCCTTTCGACGCATGCGGCACTTGACGTTGTTTCCGTCTCTGATCCGGTTTCTCGCCTCACCAGTCCACTGTGGCGCCACGCGACCCCGTTTTCGATCTCTCTCCGTCTGAGCGGAGACCGACTCATCTTCCTGGACGCTCTGATCCCGAGTCTCACCGACGAGATCGTATTCTACACCCTCAACATAACCGTCAGGACAGGCGCCGCTCGCTGCTGGACATCGTGTCACCGTCGTCGGTTGCGGTACTCCCTCGAGCCCGGATTCGGGAGACGATCACGGCGCTCCCGACGCCGAGCGCGAACGCGCCGACCACCGCAGGGGCGGCCAGCAGCGTGACGATCGCCGGGCCGAGCGCGGCGTAGACCAACGACCAACAACTCACCCAGGGTGTAGCTCGCGAGTATCTCCGATCGTGCCGTGTGCGTGTCCCGTAACTGCCGTGCTGGAGTGCGTCTCATCGTAATGAGATACACGACCCGTTCTCAGTGAACTACCCCACCCTGCTCGCGCTGACGCGCTCGCTGAGGGTGGGGCTTCCT
>CAYREK010000031.1:0-21784 GCA_964423305.1 uncultured Halobacteriales archaeon
CGACCTACGACCAGGCGCGGTGGATCGACGGCGGTGAGGAGGAGAGCGACCGCTACGAGCCGCTGCTCTCGGAAAAGCGCACGAGCGAACGCGAGATAGAGGTAGACCTGCCCGAAGAGCTGACCCGGAACAGCCTCGAGCTGCCGGACCTCGCAGAGCCCGAGCTCGCCCGTCATTACACCCGGCTCTCGCAGATGAACTACGGGATCGAGAGCGGTCCGTTCCCGCTTGGCTCGTGTACGATGAAGTACAACCCCGCCTTCCTCGAGGATCTGGCGGCCCACGAGGCGGGGAGCGTCCACCCCGACCGCGAGGACGAACACCTCCAGGGAACGCTCGCGGTGATGCACGAGCTGGCCGACCAGCTCGCGACCATCGGGGGGATGGACGCGGTGACGCTGCAGCCGCCGGCCGGCGCTGCCGGCGAGTTCACCGGCGTGTTGATCGCGAAGGCCTACCACGACCACCGCGGCGAGGACCGGTCTGAGGTGATCGTGCCCGACGCCGCCCACGGCACGAACTTCGCGAGCGCGGCGATGGCCGGCTTCGATGTCGTCGAACTCCCGAGCGGCGCGGACGGCCGGGTCGATCTCGAGGCACTTGAGGCGGCCGTCGGCGAGGACACCGCGGCGCTGATGCTCACGAACCCCAACACGCTCGGACTGTTCGAGCGAGACATCGAGGCGATCGCCGAGATCGTCCACGACGCCGGCGGACTGCTGTACTACGACGGGGCGAACCTGAACGCCCTGCTCGGGCAGGCCCGGCCGGGCGACATGGGCTTTGACATTATGCACTACAACGTGCACAAGACCTTCGCCACACCCCACGGCGGCGGCGGTCCCGGCGCTGGGCCGGTCGGCGTCGTCGAGGAGCTGGCGCCGTTTCTGCCGGCCCCGCGGGTGCGTCACACCGGGCAGGCTACCCCGGCCACCGACGGCGGGCTCGCCCAAGAGCGACGCGAGAACGCCGCGACTGAGGTCGACACAGACGCCACAGACAAGGCCACCGAGGAGGGCCGCGACGGTCAGCGCTATGAGCTGTTCGAGCCCGAACACACGATCGGGAAGGTCCACGGGTTCCGCGGGAACTGGCTGGTCCTGCTCAAGGCCCACGCCTACATCAGCCGGCTGGGCGCGGCGGGACTGGCAGACGCGAGCGCGAAGGCGGTGCTCAACGCCAACTACCTCGCCGAGCAGATCGACTACGAGGTACCTTACGGCCCGTTCCACCACGAGTTCGTCGCGAGCGCCGACCGCGACGCCGCGGACGTGGCAAAGCGGATGCTCGATCACGGCGTCCACCCGCCCACGACCAAGTGGCCCGAGCTGGTCGAGGAGGCGCTGATGACCGAGCCGACCGAGGCAGAGAGCCGGGAGACGCTCGATCAGCTCGCCGCGGCGTTCAACGCGGTCGCCGAGGAAGACGACGCGACCGTCGCCGCGGCACCCGAACGGACCGCAGCCCGCCGGATCGATCAGGTCCAGGCCGCTCGTGAACCGCAGCTGTCCTGGCAGGAACTCGACGAGTAATCCGGCGAGGGGGATCGCTTGAGGGCTGATTCCCGTTTGGACGCCGATCTGTGGGGTGTCGACGAGCGGACCGGTCAGACGGCCGCCTCGATCGCCTCGGCCAGCTCGGTGTAGTGGTCGGTACCAGCACCTTTCCGGACGACGCCGGTCACGCCCGCGCTCTCGGCGCGCTCCGGGTCGACGCTCGCGGCGGTGAACAGAAAGATCGGCAGGTTGCGGGTCTCGCGGACCCGCTCGGCGAGCTCGAAGCCGGACATCTCCGGCATCCGGAGGTCGGTGACCAGACAGTCGATCTCGTCAAGACGGTCGAGTGTCGTGGCTGCGCTGTCGGTCGTCTCGGCCGCGATTGCGTCGCTTTCCCGTTCGAGAAACGTCTCAGCGAGCTGGAGGACATCCGGATCCTCGTCGACGACGAGGACATCGATCGACATACCGGCTGTTCGTCGCCGTCTCGATTAAGCGTACCGTCTGTCGACGAGATTATGACAGAGCGGTCACAACGGCGATCATGAGCAGACGAACGACCCGGTGTGAGGCCTGTGGCTACCGGGTGCGGTGGGACCCGGAGACCCGCGAGGGGCCGACGGTGTTTTTCGAGGAGGGACGGTGTCCGAGCTGTGGCCACTCTTTCGAGGATCGGGCACCGGTCTCGGCACGACGCGGGCGCAAGCGGCGGTGACCGAACTGAACTTCCGGCGGTACCGGCCGACCGACGCGGACCCCGTCTGGCACCTCCACGAGTGGGCACTCGAGGGGGCCGGGACCGACCCCGCCGACCTGCCCGGCGTCGAGGATCTCCGAGCGGTCGAGGCGACCTACCTCGACGACGGCGACTTCGTGGTCGGGACCGCCGCCGAGACGCGCCGAGACGAGCGGCGCCTCCGGACCGACGACGGGGTCGTCGTCGCGATGGGGGGATTCCTCCCGAGCGAGGCCGGCCACGAGGACGAGCGCACCGTCGCGGGCGCGGCAGAACTCCACCGGATGCGCGTCGCGCCCACCCGACAGGGGAGTGGACACGGACGGGCGCTGCTCGAGACCCTCGAAAAGCGCGCCGCGGCGGCCGGCTTCGACCGGCTGCTCGCGACCACCGCGGCCAGGCAGGGAGCGGCCGTCGGGCTGTACGAGAGCGCGGGTTACGACCGGGTCGGAACATCGGACTACGGCGAGTACGAACTCCGCCACTTCGAGAAGCGACTCGGGTGACCCCACCGGGGCGACCACAGAGTGAGACCTCGACGCGATACCGTACCGTCCCGCTCCGACTCGCGGGAAGTTCAAACGGGATGACGAGCCCACGCCGGATATGGAGTTCGTCGTCGGACGGCCCGACGGGACGGAGGGGCCGGCGGGGCGGCTCGGGCGCTTTTTAGCCCTCGACGGGAGCACCGGCGCGCCGGTGGGACTCGATTTTGACCGGCCCCACGCGGCGCTCGTGGTCGGCAAGCGCGGGTACGGCAAATCGTTCACGCTCGGAGTCATCGCCGAGGAGCTGGCCCGGTCGCCACAGATCGCGCCGGTCGTGGTCGACCCGATGGGCGAGTACGCGGGGCTGGCCGCGGGCGCCGGGACGTCGGTCCCCGGAGAGGTGATCGGGAATCCGACTGTGGCACCGACCGCAGTCGATCCACGGTCTTGGCCCGCCCTGGTTGGGCTCGCTCCCGAGAGCGGCCCAGGCGGGCTCGTCTGGCGGGCCGCCCGAGAAGGGGAAACGATCGAGGCGATGGGCCGGGTCATCGAGGCGAGCGCGGCGCCGGCGGCCGACGAGCGGGCCGCGATCAACCACCTCGAGCTGGCCGCCTCCTGGGGTGTGTTCGCTCCCAACGGGCTCGACGCGACGGCGCTCGCGAGCGGGGCCGCGACGGTGCTCGATCTCTCCGGGCTCGGTCGGGCGCCGATGAACGCGGTGCTCCGTGGGGTTGGGGAGACACTGTACCGGGCCCGCACCGGGGGGACGATCGACAGACTCCCGTGGCTGCTCGTCGATGAGGCACACGCGTTTTTCGACGGGGTCGCCGGGGAGACGCTCGGGCGGCTGTTCACCCGGGGGCGAACCCCCGGTGTGAGCCTCGTGGCGGCGACACAGCGCCCGGACGCGGTCCCCGCGGTCGGAATCTCCCAGGCGGACGTGCTGATCGCACACCGGCTGACGGCAGAGCGGGACCTGACCGCACTCGAGACCGCCCAGCCGACCTACGCGGTCGACACACTCGCCGATCGACTGCCGAGCGAGCCGGGCGAGGCGGTGTTCGTCGACGACGCGAGCGAGACCGTCCAGACCGTGCGGATCCGCGACCGAGAGACGCCCCACGGCGGCGAGAGTCCGCGGGCGAGCGACCTGTCCTGACGGGCAGGGCGATACGACGGGCCAGTCTCAGTCGGTTTCGAGTCCCTGTTGGGCGACGCGCCGGCTCGCCCGCTCGACGAAGTCATCGGGGAGCTTGCCGATCTCGCCGGCCTGGACCCGCCAGAGGTTGGCGTACAGTCCGTCGTCGGCCAGCAGCTCGTCGTGGGTGCCCCGCTCGACGATCTGCCCGTCCTCGATGACGAGGATCCGATCCGCGTCTCGGACCGTCGAGAGGCGGTGTGCGATCACGAACGCGGTCCGGTCGGCGGCCAGCTCGTCGATCGAGCGCTGGATCAGCATCTCGGTCTCGGTGTCGACCGCCGAGGTGGCCTCGTCGAAGATCAGGATCCTCGGCCCCTGGAGGATCGTTCGGGCGATCGCGACCCGCTGGCGCTGGCCGCCGGAGAGTTTCACGCCCCGCTCGCCGACCTGGGTGTCGTACCCCTCGGGCATGGCCTCGATGAACTCGTGGGCCTGTGCGCGTTTGGCGGCCGCGATCACGTCCTCGCGGGAGGCGTCGAAGGCGCCGTACTTGATGTTCTCCGCGACGGTGCCGTCGAACAGGAAGTTATCCTGGCCGACATAGCCCATCGCGTCGCGCAGGCTCGACAGTGTGACCCCACGGACATCCCGATCGTCGACCCGGACCGCACCCTCGTCGACATCGTACAGCCGCAACAGGAGCTTGACGATCGTCGTCTTCCCGGCGCCGGTCGGCCCGACCAAGCCGACTGTCTCGCCGGGCTCGACCTCGAAGTCGACGTTCTTGAGGACGGGCTCCTCGCCGTAGCCGAAGGTCATCTCATCGAAGGCGACCCGACCCTCGACGGCTTCGAGCCGCGTGGCATCCTCGCTGTCCGCGATCCCGACCGGGAGGTTCATTACCCCGAGGATGCGCCGCAGGGAGGCGTTTGCGTCCTCGTAGCGGTCGATGATGTTGCTCATCTGCGCGAGCGGGTCGACCAGCCGCTGGGTGAGCAGCAGGAAAATAACGAGCGTCCCCTCGGTCAGCTCCCCCGACAGCGGCCCCGGCGGCCCGTTCAACAGCCACACGCCCCCGACGACGAAGGTCGCGATAAAGGCAAGCGAGGTGAGCGTCTGCAGCCCCGGCCGGTAGATGAAGTTCAGGCGCAGGGCCAACCAGTCCAGCCGGAAGTACCGGTAGGAGTGCTCGCGAACGCGCTCGTCCTCGTAGTCTTCGGTGTGTGCGGCCTTGATCACCTGGATGCCGTTGAGGTTGTTCTCGAGGCGGCTGTTGAGGTCGCCGACCGACTGGCGGACATCCGTGTACCGCTCCTTGGCGAAGCGGACGAACCAGTAGGTGAAAAGCGCCGCGAGCGGCACCACGGCGAGGGTCACCGCGGCCAGCTGCGGGTTGAACCAGAACAACACGACCGTGATGCCGACGATCAGCACGCTCAGCTGGATCGCCTCGCCGAACATGTCATCGAGGAACCGCTCGAGGCGGTTGGTGTCGTTCGAAAGAATCGACATCAGCTCGCCGGTCTGGACCTCGTTGAAAAACGCCATGTCGAGCCGTTGCATCTGCTGGTAGGTCGCGGTCCGGACCTCGTGTTTCACTCGGTGGGAGAACAGGTTCAGCGAGGACATCCGGATGAAGTTGAGCACGGCCCGCCCGACCATCGCGACGCCCATCAGCCCGACGACGACCCAGAACTGGGCCATCTCGCCGGTCGGCAGCCACCCCTGCGGGAGCAGGGGGAGATCGAACTCCTCGGACCCGAAGATGGCGTCGATCGCCACGCCGAGCAACACCGGCGGAGCCAGCGAGGCAAACCGGGCGCCGATCGAGGCCAGCACTCCGAGCAGGAACCACCGGCGGCTGCCCCGACCGTACCGCTGAAACAGCTGCCAGAGGGGCCGATCAACTTCCTCACGGTGCTCTCTGACGTACTCGACGTCGATCTGTTCCGAGCTCATCGAGAGATACAATCTGTGGTCGGTCGCGGGTGTTAACACTTTTCACACGCGACGACCGGACCGAGGCGACAGCGGTGGCCGGCCGGTGCCATCGCCGAAGATCGGATGCGGTTAGTTGTACTCTCGCCAGCGGTTGCCACACTCCGTGCACTTGAAAAATCGAGTGGGCGGTTCGTCGGCGGAGCCGGTCTGTTTGATCGTGTACCAGGCCTCGCCGTGGCCACATTCCTCGCAGGTCACGTCGTCGGCGGTCGGTTTGCCCTCGAAGTTCGCGTCCTCCGTGCTCTCGATGACGTCGTCGGTGGTCTGTTCGGCCGTGCTCACGAACCGCTCGGCGAGTTGCTCGTCTTTCGGTTCGGTGTACCCACAGCTCGTACACTCCATCTCGTTGCCGGCGGTCCGCATCATCGAGCCGCAGTCATCACAGAACTGCATTTACCCGTTCGTACGAACGCTGGCGGCTAAAGTCGACCGCCTGCTCCCCGATCGAGATCAGAGCTCGTCGGTTGCGGGGCTCTCTTCGAGCTCGCGGCGCTGTGCGACGATCGGGCAGTCGACCATCCGGACGGTCTCCCTGTCGGGAAAGCCGAGGATCTCGGTGCCCTCGTGCGTACAGCTCACGTCGGGCGGCGGCGAGAAGTACTCACACCGCTCGCAGTACCGCCGTTTCGACACCTCGGTGACAGTGCCCTCCGGCTCCTCGACCGTCGGATCGGCCCCATCTTCGAGTTGCTCCCAGGCGCGATCGGGATCGACCGCCTCAGTCTCGACGGGTTCGAACGGGTCCTCCTCGAACGGGTCGCCCTCTCGGTCGTCCAGGCCGGCGAACGGATCGGCCTCCGCACGGACCGCGGAGTCCTCGCCGTCGGTCTCGGCGAGCCAGTCGGGGTACTCCTCGCGATCGGAGTTCTCCGTGCTGTCGGGCTGCTCGCCCGAGTCGCCGTCCGGATCCATATCCGGGCGTTCGGTCTCGCCGGCGTCGATCCGACCGGACGAATCGTCGTCGTGGTCGTCGAGATCGTCGAACGGGTCGGGGCGCTCCTCACCGTCGTCGCGGTCGTCGTCTGTCGGGTCAGTCATCTGTATCCGTGTCTCCGGCTTCGAGCTGGCGGGCGTTCACGAGCCGCGGACTGCCGAACCAGCCCGTGGCCGGCTCGACGGTCGCGGCCGCCGCGTCACAGTGTGGGCACTTTGGCTCGGTCAACAGCCCGATCTCGACGCCGTTGCCGCAGTTCTCGCAGGTGGCCCGGCTGATGTCCGCTTCTGCGGCGTCGCGTTTGAGCTGCTCGACGGCCTCGGTCTTTGCCTTGTCTTCCCGGAGGTCGCTGACGGCCCAGGCGACCCGTTTGAGCCGGTCCTCGAGCTCGGCGAGTCGGTCGTCGAACTGCTCGCGGGTCCGCTCGCTGGTCTCTTCGAACGCCTCGAGGTCGGCGGCCAGCTCGTCGAGGCGGTCCTCGAGGGCCTCTGTCGCGGCCGCGGCGGCGTCTGCGGTCTCGGCGGTCGCGTCGATACGCTCGAAGGCCTCGTGGTCGTGGTCGGCCGGAGCCTTGCCGTCGGCATCGTGTTTGACCTGGATCACCCGCTCGCGGAGGTCCTCGAGCTTGGTCTGGAACTCTGACTCGGCCGCGTCGAGTTGCTCGCGAAGCTCGTCGAGCTGCGCGGCGACGGTCTCCTCGACGGTCGCCTCGATCGCGTCGGCGTCGACGACCGAAACGTCGTCCTCGCGTTCTGTCAGCTCCCGGTACGATCCCAACAGCTCGACGAGCAACTGCCCCCGGTCGACGCCGAGCGCGCTCGCACGCTCTTCGAGCCAGCGACCGAGCTCGGGGGGCACGGACAGCGTCACCTCCTCACTCGATTCGCTCGCCATCACCGTCGTTACCGCCAGAGCACAGTTAAGGGTTGTCCGCTCGGCCGTACGCGCTCGGCCCGGCCACGGCGCCCGGATCGCGCGAGTCTTCTGGCTGGCCAACGGCGGGCTACCGGATCTTTCTGACGTCGCTGATGTCGAAGCCGGCCTCGCCGAGGTCGGTCTCGAACTGCACGATGTTTTCGGCCTCGAGCCGGGAGAGCACGCCAGCGAAATCTTGGATCACGAGCGTCCGGGCGCGCGTGCTGCCCCCCGTGGCCCACCGGAACTCGATCGTGCCGTTGCAGGCGTCGACGAGCTGACCGTGTTGGATGTCAGTCAGCGTCGCCGGGTTGGCGTGGAGCAACACCAGCCCGTCCCAGCGGTGGGCGGCCTTCTGGAGCCCGCGCACCAGCGAGTTGATATCCGACCAGTCGATATCGTCGTCGGCGGCGGTCACGAGATCCGAGATAGAGTCGATGATCACCAGGCCGTCCTGTGCCCGCTCCGTGACTCGGTCGGCCAGCGCTGTCAGCAGGTCCTTGCGCTCGCTCGAGCGCTCGCGCAGGCTAGTGATGTTTTCGGCCTCGCCGGCGTACCACTGCCGGGGGACTGGACTCAGGTGGAAGTAGTTGTTCGCAAGCGACCCGAACGACACCGCCTCGAGCCCGGCCGCGACGAGCTCCTCGTCCATCGACATGGCGATGCTCGACCGGAGCTGATCCTCCTCGTTGGTCACCGACAGGTAATAGATCTCCTCGGGGAGCCCGGCCTCGGAGGCTACGTCGCCGTAGTGGAGATCGAACGACCCCTGATCGGTCTTCGCGAGCCCGTTCATCACGGCCGCGGTGTACATGAACTCCCGCGCGCCGGCGCCGGCCTCGCCCGACAAGAGCACGACGCTTCCCTCGGGCGCGCCGCCACCGATCGTGTCGTCGAGGCGGTCGATACCGAACGGGATCCGCTCCATGTGTGACGGTTGGGGCGGCCGGATATAACTCACCGGTCGATCGCGGGCTTCGCTCGCCCGTTCGTCCGGACCGGCGTCGGTTCGAATACCGCCCGGTCGACGCGGGGTCTCCTCTGTGAGGTCTGGGGGTCGTCGCGGGCCGTCGGCGGTCTCAGCCGGCGTCGGTGTCGGGATCGATCGCGGACCGTTCGAGCGCCTCTGAGGTGTCGACGCGGGCCTCGAGCTCTCGGGCCGCGAACTCCTCTCGCGTGATCGAAAACCGGACCGCGTCGTGAACGGTTCCATCGTCGGTCACGACGTGGTTGCGGAGTCGGCCCTCGCGGTGGCCGCCGAGCCGGTCAACGTAGCGCTCGACCGCGCGGAGTGACCTTTCGTTCGCCGGCACGACGGCGGTCGCGACGACCTCGAGATCGAGGTGCTCGAACGCAACCGTCGCCAGAGCGACCGCGCGCTCCCCGGAGTACCGCCGACCCCAGAACGGCTTGCGGAGCCAGATCCCGAGCGTGGCCGTCCGTCGATCCCAGTCGAACGATAGGCCGGTGTTGCCGGCGAACGCGCCGCCGTCGGGCTGGTCGGCGTCCGGAACAACGGCGTAGGTGGCCGACTCGCGGGACACCCACCGGTCTCGGAACGTCTCTATGACCGAAGCGCTCTCCTCAAGATGGTCGTGCGGGCTCCAGGTCACGTACGAGCCTCCTCGGCGATCGTCTCAGAGTGGCGGGCGCTCGCCCGCCGGTAGAAGAGTCGAGGCGTGAGGGCCTCGTCGAACCGCTCGAGGCGGAGCCGGTCGGTTTCGATCAGCTCGGGGAACACGCCCGCACTCGGCGATCGACCATATAAAATCTCACGGGAAATTCCGATCGACGGGGACGGTCGTCTCGGGGTCGCCGCCCCACCGCGTTGCGGGCGCTCGAGCGTCGCGACGACCCGCGGCCGGTCACCGGCCGAAGGGCGGGGAGACGGTCGCACCCTCGGCGCTCGGGGCGACCAGCCGAACCGACCCCTCAACGCCGGCAGCCGCGAGCGCGTCCCGGGCGGCGGCGACGGCCGGGTCGCCGGTCTCGGCGCGGGTCAGCCCGTAGACGGTCGGTCCCCAGGAAGACTGCCCGACGCCGGCGATCGCGGGGGCCTCGGCGAGCGAGGCGACGATCGGACCGGCCGGCGGGCGGTAGAGCCCGTCCTGCTCGTCGGCGTACCAGGTGCCGTTGAGCCGGCCGATCCGGGTGATCGCCGCCCCGAAGGCCTTGAGATCGGCCTCGGCGAGCGCCGGGAGGAGCCGGCGGGAGACCACGCCGGCGATCTCGTCGGCGACCGCGGGGTCTGCGTTCGTGACCGCGGCGCGCATGCGCTCGGTCTCGGCGTCGCCACTCGCGCCGGGACTGGCCTCGGGGACGACGAGGACAAAGCGCCAGGCGTCGGGCAGCGATCGCTGGACGACGGGGGCAGGCACGCGCCACGTCCCGGCGGCGGGCGGCGTGCCGGTGAACAGCTCGGTCGGGTGACCGGCGTCGAGGACGAACCCGCCGGCCTCGAAGGCCGCAACGCCGACGCCGCTGCGACCGCCGCGACCGATCGCCGGAGCGACCACACGGGGATCGACGGCGCGGTCGTACGCTCGGGCGACCGCGAGTAGACTCGCGAGCGCGAGCTGCGTGCCGCTGCCGAGCCCGACGTGGCGTTGGAACCGCTCGCGGACGCTCACCTCGGCGCCGGGGACTCCAAGCGCCTCGACGACGCGCTCGACGTACGGCTCGACGGCCGGGTCGTCACACCGCACGGCCCCGGCCGGAGCGGCCTCGACGACAATCCGCGGGCGAGATAGGCCGACGCCGACGCCGCCGTAGAGCCGATCGTGGGCCAGCGAGAGGTTCTGGAAGCCAACGTGGATCCGCGCGCCGGTCTCGACGGTTACCATCGGCCGTACATTCGACTCCGGAGGCATGAACCGCACGCCGGGCGGCCGATTTATGCATGTGGGTACACAACGAGCCCCATGGCTGAGGAGGACGAGTCCTCGAGACGAGCGGACGGGGATACCGACCGGCTGGGTGGGCCCAAACAGTCCCGGTCCCGCCGGGTGCTGGTCGCGGCGGCGATTGGGCTGGTCGTGGTCGTGGCGGTCCTCGGAATCGTCGGGTTGGCCCTCGCGGGGGGCGAGGACGGGCCCGACAGCGCCGTCGCGGTCGTCACGATCGAGGGGCCGATCACCGGGGACATGGCGACGAACCTAGAAACCGAGCTCCGGGAGTTGCGCTCGAACGACGATGTCGAGGCGATCGTCCTCGAGATGGACACCCCCGGTGGACTGGTCCAGCCCTCCGAGCGGATGTACGCGGCGGTCGATCAGGCAAGCGAGGAGATGCCGGTCGTCGCGAGCGTCCAGGGGCTGAGCGCCTCGGGCGGATACTGGACGATGTTGCCCGCCGACCGGGTGTACGTGCTCGGGACCTCGATCGTCGGGAGCGTCGGGGTCAACGCGGACGCTCCGGAGGCGTCCCCGCCGGTGAAGGGCCCGACCGGTCCCGATAAGGCTGGCTCGACGGTGACGAAGATCTGGTCCGACATCGAGACGGTCCAGCGGCTGTTTGTCGAGAGTGTCTTCGAGGAGCGCGGCGATCGAATCCAGCTGCCCCGCGAGACGGTCGAGACGGCGACGGTCTGGCGCGGGGTCGAGGCTGTCGAGAACGGGATCGCCGACGAGATTGGTACGCTCGACGTGGCGATTCAAGACGCCGCCGACCGGGCCGGAATCGAGGGGTTCCGGGTGCTCACCCGGGACGTGACGCCGTCGGGATCGTTCCTCCTGCTGGGAACCGACGGACAGGTCCTCGAGGTCGCCGACGGACAGCCGTCGCTTGCGGATGTCAGTCCGGTCGAGATGTCGGTCGTCTACGAGCCGCGGCTCCCGCGGGTCGAAACCGTCGCGGCGGTGGTCGGCGAGAACGGAGCCGACGCGGACCCCGAGGAGGGGGACGGATGACCGACGGGCGAGTGGCGGCGGCGAGCGTCGTCGCCGTGGCGGTGATCGCCGTCGTCGCCGTCGGCGGGGTCGTCGCGACGAGCGGGACCACGGTCACGCTGTTCGACAACGGCGACGGGAGCGAGGAGGCCGGCGGGGCGTTCGTCCCCGCGGCCGAAACCAACAACAGCCAGTACGACGCTGACCGGGTGGTCAGCGACCCGACCCCCGGCACGGCGAGCGTCGAGATGGACAGCCTCGGCGAGGGGACGGTCGTGATCGACACGGCCACGTTCGCCACCAACTACCAGATACAGCCGCTCACACAGACCCTGGCGGAGAACGGCCACGAGGTGCGCGTCGTCAGCGGGGTCGATTCGCTCGAGGAGGCACTCGACGGCGCGACCGGATTCATCAGCGTCGGCGTGACCCAGTACGACGAGAGCGCCCAGGAGGCCCTGACCGAGTTCCTCGACGAGGGCGGGCACGCGGTCTTCACCGTCGAGCCCGCGGCGGCGTTCGACAGTGCCGAGCAGTCGGAGCTGTTCGGTGCTCTCGAGGTCGGGCCCCAGCCCGGGTACGTGTACAACCTCGAAGAAAGCGATCTCAACTACCAGCGCGTCTACGGTACGCCCGACGGCGAGGCGACGCTGACTGAGGGAGTCGACCGAGTCGTCTTCGACACCGCGACCACCCTCGGAGCAGAGACCGCGACGGAGACGATCGGACCGATCGCCGGCAGCCAGCGGTCGGTCACGCGGACCGAGACCGACGCGCCGATCGCGGTCCGGGAGGACAACCTCGCGATGGTCGGCGACGTGGACTTTTTCTCGCCGACGAACGTCAAGCGGGCGGACAACGACGCCCTCGTCGGGAACCTGGCCGACTTCCTTGTCGAAGGCGAGACCGTCGGGCTGGGCACGGGCACGGACGGTCAGGCGCCGGGGAGCTGACTACCGGACGACGATCGCGGCGTCTTCGGTCTCGAGTAGTGTCCCCTCGCCGGAGTACTCCCGGGTCGTCTCGACCTCGAACATGCCGGGAGCGAGCTCGAGGCCGGCGACGGCGAGCCGACCGTCGACGAGCTCGAACTCGCCGGCTGCGATCGCGGCCTCGATGTCGCCGACCCGTTCGCCGTACTCGGGGCCGACCGTCGCGTACTCGAGGTCGATCCCGGTGACCTCGGTCTCGATCGCCGGGTCGTCCTCGCGGACGCGGAGTTGCTCGACGTGCATCACGTCGGCGACGGCCTCGGCGAAGCCCTCGATCCGGCCGTAGACCTCGACGGTCCCGAGCGGTTCGTTCAGCGCCAGCCCGGCGTCTGTCTTGTACCGGCGCAGCGCGGAGACGACCGTCATGGCAGTCCGTCCAGCTTCGGTGTCGGCCTCGTAGCCTTGGGGGGTCGGCCAGTCGGTCCGGTGGACGCTCGCCGCCGGCTCGACCTCGGCGTAGCGGGCGGTCCAGATCTCCTCGGTGACGTGGGGCAACAGCGGCGCGAACAACCCGAGGATCGTCCGATGGGCGGTCGCCAGCGCGTACTCCGCGGAGGCCTGACCGTCCTCGCCGGCCCGCTGTTTCGCGATCTCGAGGTAATCGTCACAGAACGTGTGCCAGAAAAACTCCCGGAGCCGGTTGCGGGCTTTCAGGTACTCGTGGGCGCGCAGCTGCTCGGTCAGGTCGGCGATCACGTCGTCGAGCTCGGCCAGCACCCACCGGTCGATGGGGGCGAGTTCCGCGGGCGGGGCCGGGTCGACCGGCGCGAGCTGATCGACCAGCTTCGAGGCGTTCCAGAGTTTCTGCAGCAGCTTCTCCCCCTGGACGAGCTCGTTGGTCTTGAACGGGAAATCGTCACCCAGCGACGCCGAGGCCGCCCAGTACCGGATCGCATCGACCGGGTACTCCTCCATGACGGTCGCGGGCTCGACGACGTTCCCGCGGGATTTAGACATCTTCTCGCGGTTCTCGTCGAGGACGAACCCGTTGATTAGCACCGACTCGAAGGGCACCTCGCCGGTGTGTTCGAAACACTTCACGACCGTATGAAAGAGCCAAAACGAGATGATGTCGTGGCCCTGTGGCCGGAGGTCGAACGGGTACAGCTCCGAGTGCTCGAGGGCAAAGACCCCGTCGTCGGCCTCGCGGACGATCTCGTGGCCCTCGGGGACCGCCCCCGCGTCGGAGTACCAGTCCCAGCCGGCGTTGATCAGTGGCGTCAACGAGGAGGTCGCCCAGGTGTCGAAGACGTCTTCCTCGGGCTCGAACTCGCTGGCGCCACACTCGGGACACCGATCGACCGGCGGGTCATCTGCGATGGGCTCGACTGGGAGCTGCTCGCGGTCGGCGAAGATCGCCTCGCCACACTCCGTGCAGTACCACACCGGGAACGGGATCCCCGAGTCGCGCTGCCGGGAGATACACCAGTCCCACTCGAGTCCCTCGATCCAGTGGTCGTACCGCGAGAACATCTTCTCGGGGTACCAGTCCATCTCCTGGCCGGCCGCGAGGTACTCGTCTTTCTTATCCAGCAGCTCCACGTACCACTGTTCGGTGACGCGGTACTCGACGTCGGTCTCGCAGCGTTCGTGGACCTGGACGGCGTGCTCGATCGGCTCGCGGTACCGCAGGCGTCCGGCCATCTCGAGGTCCTCGACGATCGCCTCGCGGGCCTCGTGAGTGTGCAGCCCGGCGTACTCGCCGGCGAGGTCGGTCATCGTCCCAGAGGCGTCGATGGCCGTCCGGAGCTCGAGATCGTGGGCCTGGTACCACTCGATGTCGGTTCGGTCGCCGAAGGTGCAGGACATCACGATGCCGGTACCTGCTTCAGCGTCGACCCGCTCGTCGGCGTAGATCGGCACCTCGTGACCGAACAGCGGGACCCGGGCGGTCCCGCCGACGAGGTGGGCGTTGCGGTCGTCCTCGGGGTGGACGAACATCGCCACGCAGGCCGGGATCAGCTCCGGGCGCGTGGTGGTGATGACGACCTCGTCGCCGGGGGCGGTCGGGGTCGGGTACGCCCGCTCGGTCGCGAGCTCCCGGCTGGCGTCGGGCGCCGCAGGGGGCTCGCTGCCGGGCTCGACGAGTTCGAAGGCGATGTCCTGTTCGTGGGAGTCCCGGTCGGCGTCTTCCATCTCGACCTGTGAGATGGCCGTCTCGCAGTCGGGACACCAGATCGTCGGGGCTCGCTGGCGGTACTCCCGACCCTGCTCGTGGAGATCCAGGAAAGACAGCTGGGAGAGCCGCTGGACCCGGGGTTCGATGGTCTTGTAGGTGCGCGACCAGTCGATCGAGCACCCCAGCGACTGCATCTGGTCGGTGAAGGCCGCCTCGTACTCGCGGCTCACCTCGCGGGTCTTTTTTTGGAACTCTCGACGGGAGAACTCGCCGTGATTGATCCCCAGCTCGCGTTCGGTCAGCCGCTCGGAGGCGATGCCGTTGTCGTCGTACCCGAAGGGGAAAAACGTCTCACCGCGGTCCATCCGCTGGAACCGGGCCGCAAAATCCTGGAGCGTGTGCCCGTAGAGGTGTCCCATGTGTAGGTTCCCCGAGACGGTCGGCGGGGGCGTGTCGATCGCGTAGGCCGTGTCCGGATCCGCGACCGGCTCGTACTCGTAGGTGTCCTCCGCGACCCAGGTCCGCTGCCAGCGGGACTCTACGGTCTCGGGGTCGTACTCGCCGGCGAGGCGTGGCTGGTCGGCGTCCGATGCGCGGTCTGGGTAGTTGTGTTCGCTCATTGGTGTGTGTGGTGTTCGGTGTCCCGGGAGACGGTCGTCCGTGCCGGGGCTGTCAGCGGGCGGTCGCCGTGTCGTGGGAGTGGTTAGTGGGGCGTGCCCGCCCCTACGGCGAAAACAGGCAAGCACGAGACGGCGACGCGTCGGCTCATCGAGTGTACTCGCATGTCGGCGGGTCGGTAATATTAATCGTTTGGATCCGGGCGAGCCCTTGGTGACCGGGCGCGTCAGGTATTTGCCACGAGCCGTCGTAGCGCCGGCCGTCGTGAACACGCGCAGCGGGTCACGGGCCCCGAACGGGGCGGATCATCAATGCACACCGCGAAGTACCTCATTCACGCCGATATCAGAACGAGCGGAGTCGTCGAACGCAGCGATGTCGTCGGCGCCGTCTTCGGTCAGACCGAGGGGCTGCTGGGCGAGGAGCTCGATCTCAGGAGTCTCCAGGAGGCCTCGAAGGTCGGCCGGATCGACGT
Source organism: uncultured Halobacteriales archaeon (assembly GCA_964423305.1). Taxonomy (GTDB): domain Archaea; phylum Halobacteriota; class Halobacteria; order Halobacteriales; family Haloarculaceae; genus Halovenus. The sequence continues at coordinate 15,803 of CAYREK010000031.1, forward strand.
CGAGATCGCCGCCGAGGACGGTCGGTCGTACGGAGAAATCACGGTCGCGACCGCCCTCGACAGGGTCGAGACGGCGGTGCTCGCCGCCGCCCTCGAGACGGTCGACCGGGTCGGCCCCTCGCGGGCGGAGGTCACAGTCGTCGAGATCGAGGACGCCCGGGCCGCACACCGGCGGGCGGTCGTCGACCGCGCGACGGAGCTGCTCGCCGAGATCGAAGAGACGAGCCTGACAGACGACCAGCTGATCGCCGCGGTCCGCGAGCGGGCCCGAGTCGACGATATCACCGCCTACGAAGGGCTGCCGGCCGGCCCGCGGGTCGCCGACAGCGACGCGATCGTTATCGTCGAGGGACGGGCCGATGTCCAGCAGCTGCTCCGGTTCGGGATCAAAAATGCCGTCGCCGTCGAGGGAACGGACGTGCCCGACGCTGTCGCGGCGCTGACCGCCGAGCGGACCGTCACCGCCTTCCTCGACGGCGATCGGGGCGGCGATCTCATTCTCCGGGAGCTCGCGCAGGTCGGCGATATCGATTACGTTGCCTTCGCTCCGGAGGGGCAGTCCGTCGAGGACCTCGACCGCGAGACGGCTGTCGAGGCGCTCAGAAAGAAGGTCCCGTTCTCGCAGGTCCCCGACAGCGGGGCCGCGCGGGCGGTGTTCGCCGGCGACCATCCCGGGCAGGGATCGTCAGCCAATGGAACCGGCACGGAGACAGCGGCCGCGGAGATCGAGCGGGGCGAGTCGGCTGAGCCGACGAGCCGAGACTCCGAGGCGTCGGAGACGGAGGCCGGACAGGTAACCGCGGCCGACGCGAAGGCGTCCGAGGACCGCGGTCCGGCGACGCTGCAAGACCAGGTTCACGCCGTGATCGGCGAGGAGACCGACCGGGTCCGGCTGGTCGACGAGTCGTTCGCCACGATCGCGGAGGCCGACGCTGCAGACGCGGTCGCGGCCGTCGCCGACGCCGAGACGGTCCCGGCGACGATCGTGATCGACGGCGTCGCCGACCAGCGACTGCTCGATGTCGCCGCACAGCGCGGGGTCGGCGAGATCGTCGCCGCCGAGACCGGCGAGTACGTCAAACAGCCCACCAGCGTCCGCGTTCGCACCGCGGAGCAGCTCACTCGCGGTGACCTCACACAGGACTCACAGTAGACGGGCCGACAGCGTGATCGACAACCGCCTACGCCGGGGCCAGGACGGCGGCGCTGAGGCCGGCGCCGGTGACCGCAGCGACGAGGGTCGCGGCGAAATTTACTCCCTCGTTTCCGAGCACGCCGCCCTCTAAGGTCGCTCCGAGGAGGCTGTCGACGGTGATGCCGACGACCCCCGCGGCGACGACGACGGCAGCCCCGAGGCTCCCGACCGGGTCGAAGGCGACGGCGGCGATCCCCGCGATGATCGCCGCGCCGACGACGCCAGCGATCTCTCCCTGCCAGGTGACCGCGCCGTCGGTGCCGGGCTCGACCGGTTCGAGGGTCGTGATCAGCCGGGGATCGTCGTAGACCGCCCCGACCTCACTCGAGAGCGTATCGGCCAGCGCCGCGCTGACCGCACCGGCGAAGGCAAACAGGTAGAGTCGCTCGCTTCCGGGGATCTCCGGGCTCGCGGCCGCGGCGAGCACGGCCACGAGGGCGACGATCGAGTTCGCGAGGACGTTCCCCGAGCCGCGGGCGCCCTCGTTTTCCTGCGCGATGCCGCGGCGGAGCTTCTCATCGTACCGGTACTTCGAGGACAGCCCGCCGATGCCGAAAAAGGACACGAGCAGCGCGAACCAGCCGTAATCGCCCACGACGATCGCGAGCAGGCCGAGCCAAACGCCGGTGAGCATGCCGGCCAGCGAGGCGGTCTTGAGCGCGATCGAGAGGTATCCGAGCACGACGGTCGCGCCGAGCCCGACGGTGATCCGGGTCGTCGTGATCTCGATGGGCAGCCAGGCGAGCAGCCAGAGGACGAGAGCGACGGCCACGAGCGCCAGGGCGTCGTCGCGCCGAAACAGCGCCTCCCGCATGAGTGCGGCCGCCAGGCTCCCGCTGGCGGCCAGAAAGACGATCAGCTCCCAGGCGACCGCCTCCCCGGAGAGCGCGGTCGCGAGCCACTGTGCGCCGGCACCGGCTGAGAAGCCGGCCGCGACGAACCCGGCCGCGGCGAGTGCGTGTTCCGCGGTGACCGTCCGGACGAGCTGGCTCCCGAGTGCCCCGGCCGAGAGCAACACGATCGTCCCGACGAACGCGTGGGCCGGCAGGCCGAATCCCACGGTCAGGACGGCGAGCCCGGCGGCGGCGAGCAGGAAGCTCGCGACGCCGTACAGCCGCCCGTCACGGCGGTCGCCGGGGCGGGCGAGCAGCTCGAAGGCCATCGACCCCGGACCGACGGTCAGTGCCGCGACCGCGAGCAACAAGAACGGGCCCACGGAGGCGGCCGTTGCCACCGCCGGCTCGTCGACGCCCTCGAGCCATGGCACGACGAACGCGACCGGTCCGAGGAGTGCGAACGCGGCCGCACGCCGGACGCCGGATGTCACTGCGCCTCCGTATCGCTGCCGGCGTAATAGAGGTTGGCAAATTAAGCGATCGGTGAGACTTAATCCCTCAGGCCGGTAGCCCAGACATGAGCGTCTACGACCGGTACCTCGCCGGGCGAATCCGGGCTGCCGGCGCACTCCCAGAGACCGTCGCGGTGGTGATCACCGAGCGGGACCTGCTGGCGGAGGGCGGGTTCGCAACGCTCGCGGACTGTCTCGGGTGGGCCTTCGAGTACGGCGCCGAGCTGGTGGTCGTCTACGTGAGCGTCTTAGACGAGGCTGCCGTGCCAGCGTTCCGGTCGCAGTTCGAGAACCTACAGACACCCCGTGCGGTTGCGGTTCGCACCCCCGGCGACGAGACCCGCGCCGAGGCGCCGGTCCAGGTCAGCATCGGACTCGGGGGCAAACACGAGTTCGCGACCGCGGTCGGCGATCTCGCCGACGATATCGCCGATGGACGCCTAGATGTCGCGGAGATCACCGAATCCGAGATCGAAGACCGGCTGGTCTTTCCCGAGCCGCCGGATCTCGTTGTAAAAACCGGCGCCGAGCGGCTCTCGGATTTCATGATCTGGCAGTCGGCGTACTCGGAGCTGTATTTCACCGACGTAAATTGGGAGGGGTTCCGACGGCGAGACTACCTCCGGGCGCTCAGGGACTACCAGGACCGCCAGCGTCGGTTCGGCGAGTGACTCCGCGCCTGGCAGTCCGATTCGACACGGAGTCAGCGGGATCGGGTATCGACACCGCGACCCGCCAGAAGACATGTTCCGAACCGAGCGATCGTCAGTCGGAGACCGATTCGCTGACATGTGCCAGTCGCAGCCGGCACACACCGAGCTCCGACGGGGGACACGATCAACGTGTGGCCCGCGTTCCTGAGAGCGAAAATCGGGAGGATCCACGGGCTCGTCTGTGGAGTAGCCCGGCTGTGTGTCGCCGGGAATCTCGGGGGCAGAGAACGGACGAGCACACAGAAGTGTTCGGATGTCCGGAGGGTACGTATGAGCTGGCGCTGGCGGATCGTTCTCGGGATACTCTGTGTTGAGGTGGTGGCGGGGGCAGCCGTGCTCAGATACGGAGTACTCTCGCTGGTAGCCGTTGCCATCATCTACTGGATCGACCTCGCGTTCGTGATCGGGCGGTCAGGGATCCAACAGTTGATCACGGGCGAGACGACGGCCATAGAGCCGCCGAGAGCCCTCCCCCAGTTCCGGTTGCTCGGTGACAAACGCGGAACGGTACGGCTCTCGGACCGCCTTCCTCCGGTGTACCTACGGAGTTTCCCGACAGTACTTTTCGGCCTGTCCGTGCTGACGGCATCGGCACTTAGCACGGCCGTTGTGCTCGCGGTAGCTGTCCCCGGGCAGTTCTGGAGCGACCCGGCGACGCCGTTCGTACTCGCCGCCGGGACGGTCGCGGCGGCAACGAAATCGTGGCTGGTCTCTGCCGGCAGCGGGTGAGGTCGCGAACCCGGATTTGTCGCCGGGAAGCAACAGCTAGCGGCACTCGTGTACGCACCGGTGACGTATCTCGTCGCCAACGTCACTACGACCGCGCTCGCACAGCCGGAGTTCGGAGAGATAGTGCTCGTCACGGCGTCAGTGCTGATCGTGCTGCGCGTCGCCTACGGAGTGTACGCGTCGCGTCGGGTGCCGGGATCGGGAGACTCGGGCGAGCGGCTCGAGTCGATCGGTTCGAACGACCGGCCGTCGTCAGCGGCCGCGACGCCGTCGGAGCCAGACGGGCGGCCACTCAAGACGGTTCGACCGGCGTCGCGATCGGTTCCCGCGGCGGGGTTGGTCAACGCGCTCACGGCCGGCGGAGTCGTCGACGGACGGTTCAGTGACGCGGGGCTGCACCTTCGGGTGTACTCGGGGTTTGTGTTTATCGCCGGGACAGCCGCTGCGGTCAACGGATCGTCGCTGTTCCAGTTCGTCGTTGGTTGTATGCTCGTCTCGGTCGCTGTCTTCTTGCTGCTGAGTGTCCTCCACATGGAGCTTGCGTTTGGCGAGGTCGAGTACCGGTTCTATGACTCTGCCGTCGTCGCGTACGACCGACGGATCGAGGTGCCACAGTGGTCGATTCCGTACGACAGCATCGAGACGGCCTCCGTCAAGCGAGGTCCGTTCGAGAGTCCTCTTGGGGTAGACGCTGGAACGGTACACGTGGGGCTGGCCGATCAAACAGAAACGGACACACCGTCGATCCCGGACGAACAGGAACGGACACCGATCCTGTTTGTTCCAGACCCCGAGGGCGTCAGCGACCGAGTCGACGCTCGCCGCCGTGAGACTCGGCACGGGTGAGGAGACAGGACCGCCGGCCGTCGCCGGGGCGGCACGGCTCTTCTGGGTGACTCGTCGCGTGCGCTGGAGCTGGAGGCAGTGAGCGGGCGGACACGACTGTCTCACCGACCGGCCGCCGGCTTAGTCGGCGACATCAGCCGACTCCGGGTCCCGCGACGGACCCTCAGGCTCGTCGCCGGGCAGGGCCGACCGGAACCGGGCGAGGGTCTGCCTGGCGTCCGGGTACTCGCCGGGTAGCGCCGACACGAGCGCCCGGGCGCGACGGGCCCGAGACTGGCGCCAGGACTGCTCGCGGGCGGCGTAGGTTCGCAGTCCGCGCATAAAGTCGATCTTGCGAAACTCCGGCCAGTAGGGGGCACAAAAATACACCGCGGCCTCGTTGCCGTTTGCCTGCCAGGGGAGGAAATTCGAGGTACGCTCGTCGCCGCCGGTCCGGACGATGAGATCGACATCGCGGGTCGGGCCGTCGGGCAGGGCCCGCTCGACGGTCTCGACGTCGACGGCCTCGGAGGCGAGCTCGCCGTCGGCCACGCGGGTCGCGATCTCCCTGGCCGCGCCGAGTAGCTCCGCCCGGCCGCCGTAGGCTAAAGCGACGTTCAGGCGCAGTTGGTCGTACCCAACGGTGCGGTCCTCGGCGTACTCGATCGCCGCCCGGACCCGCTCGGGGAGCCGCTCGCGCTCGCCGATGGCCCTGATCCGCACCTCGCCGTCGTGGACGCGCTCGGCGTCGGCGAACTCCCGGAGCTTCTCGGCGAGCAGATCGAAGAGTGCCTCGCGCTCCTCGGCCGGCCGGTCGAAGTTCTCCGTCGAAAAGGCATACAGCGTCACCTCCTCGACGCCCAGCTGGTCACACCACTCGAGCAGCCGCTCGGTCGTCTCGGCGCCCGCCCGGTGTCCCGCGGTCGGGCCCTCGCCGCGCTTGGTGGCGTACCGGCGGTTGCCGTCCTGGATGACGGCGACGTGGGAGGGCGCGTCGGTGATCTCGGCCGCGAGCAGCCGCTCGTAGGCGCGGTATCCCCACGTGGCCAGCCGCCGCGTGAACTCCATCGCCTGTCGGTGGTCGTCGGCCCGGCAAATGCGTTGTGCTTCCCGTCGAGGCGGTGTTTAGTTAAGCGTGAAAAGTGAGGCGCGTTGATTTTGTGGTGATCTAT